>DAOUHR010000032.1:0-41120 GCA_034428635.1 Dehalococcoidia bacterium | reverse complement strand
GACAAACAGTAGCGTTCCCATGGGGGCTTTCCTTCAAGCCCCTACCACTTCTGTATCTCCGGCAGCACTTCCTTGCCGAAGAGGCCGATGTTCTTCATGGTGGCGTCGTGGGACATCTTTGACTCCTGGCCGTAGAAGATCAGGTGGTCCATGCCCAGTCGGTCGTACAGGTACCGGATCTTTTCCAGCACCGTGTCGGGAGTGCCGGCCACGATGTGATAGTTCTCGTTCAGCTCCTCGTAGCTCTGCTGGATCAGGGGGCGGACGGCCCGGCGGGCCGCCACCTGCTCGCCCTGCTGGGAGCGGTAGCCCACCGGATTCATGTACTCCCGGGGGCCGCGGGTCGTGGTGCCCATGCGCCAGATAAAGTGGCGGGCCTGCTCGTCGGCCTCCTCCTGGGTGTCCGCCACGTAGCAGCACAGCAGGTAGCCAAAGTTGTTGGGCGTGGGTTCATAGCCCTTCTCGGCGGCGGTAGTCCGGTAAATCTGGAACAGGTCCTCGGTAACGTCCATCGGGGTCAGGAAGGCCACGTAGGTATAGCCATGGGACGCCGCCCACTGGGCCGTCTCCGGGCTGGCCGTGCCGGGCACCCAAACTGGCGGGTGCGGCTTCTGCACCGGGACCATCCAGGGGTTGACCACCCTAAAATTGTAGTGGTTACCTTCCCAGCGGAAGGGCCCGGGCGTAGTCCAGGTCTTGATGACCAGGTCGTGGCACTCCTCGAACCGCTCCCGGTTGTACATGGGATTGCCGTTGGTGGCCAGGGTCTCAACGCCGGTTCCCCGCACCATGCCCGAAATGACCCGACCGCCGGAAATAACGTCGATCATGGCGATTTCCTCAGCCAGGCGGACGGGGTTGTCGTGAATGGGCAGGATATTGCCCAGCAGCAGGATTTTGGCCTGCTGGGTGGTGCGGGCCAGCACCGCCGCCGCCAGGTTGCACGAGGCGTTCATGCACGACGGCGTGTTGTGGTGCTCGTTGACCATAATGCCGTCAAACCCCATCTCGTCCACGTACATGCACTCATCAAAGTAGCGCTTGAACAGGTCGGTCGCGGTCTCAGGCTCAAAGTAAGTGTTCGGAAAAGTAAGCCGCAGGGAGGGGTACTTATCACCCTCTTCGTCAGGGTATTCATGGTAAGGAAATTCGCTGAAATAGTAGACTTTCATGGTGGTGGGAGGGCCTCCTGCGACAGGCTTGGGCCATTATATAACATGGGCGAAAGGGACTGTGTGGACGCGGTTCACAGCCAGGTAGTCCCTAACCTCTGTCAGCCTTTCCATCTCGTTCAGCTGTAGTTCCACAGCTTCCTGCAGTTCAAGGCGGGTCTGTTCCAAGTTGTCAGCAAATGCTGAAGTTCCAAGTTCCAGACATATGCCAACCCATTGTCCTGACTCTTGTTTGAAGTCGAAGGTCAAGACGATAACGTAGTCTGGTGAACTCTCTTTATTGCGGTGAATTACTGTTGTGGTGTGGCGCATGGGGAGCCTCTGTTGATATGGCTGAATCTTGCGGTTGCCTTACTCAACAAACATGGGGTTATGATAGCAGGGGTGGGGACGTTGCTATCAGTTAAGTTTAATCCAGACTGCACCGGCATCCACTTCGCAGTGTTGCAATAGTGTCTTAGTTCTTCTTCCCGCATTCATGCCTGGCTTGTCCATGTAAAAGGAGTTCGACAACTGGTGCGAGTGCCCGAATGGACTCCCATCAGAGTGCGCGGGTGAAATGTGGACAATATGCCGTTTCGCTCCAACCCCTGCGACCTTGACTGGGCACTTGGCATCGGTAAGTTTTTCAGTCCTCACCAGCCATTCAGCAACTTCCGCAAGTACGTGCCACCAGTAAGTACAAGGACGCTCTTCTCCTGTAGGAAACCAGATTGCTACTGGGGCCATGCCTTTGGATATACTTGGCAAATCGGACAGGCGCACCCACCCATCGCCCGGCGGAACTTTAGGCCAATTCGGCGAGTTAGCATTGCTATTAGCTTCTTCTGAAGAGCCACCTTCAAATAGTGAGCCTTCAGCGTGGGCCGGCTGCCCCGTCTCCAAGTTCGACCGCCAAAGCGACAAGAACCGTAGGGCAAGGTGGGCTGATGATTCCCTAGAGATGTCCGCTTCAAGGATGCGGCGTTCATCCAGGGTTCCTTGCTTGAAGATTTCATAGAATTCCCACCTGTTGCCATCTGTCAAGCCGGCGAATCGGATGCCCGCCGCGTTGGAATAATTTAGCATTTGTAGTCGGTGGGGTTCCAATGACTCATTAAGCCTTTTGGCTTCCACGGTGGCAGCAGGTATGTTGCCTATACCTAGGAGAGCGTAATCCGCTCTTCGCCCGCTGACGTCGTACTCCGCAGTAACCAACCCCGGGTCAGCCACATCCCAACCCAACGCCGTCAGCAACGGATCAATCAACGCCATGCGGGTTCGTGTCTCGTTCTGGCGCAACGATTCACCATGGTTGCGAATGCGTTCTTGCAGGGTTTCGATTACTTGAACAAGGTCATCTAACGGCATGGCAATATCCTCACCTGAAACTTGGTGCGCCGACTATCTTACGGCATCAACCCCGCCACTTTCACCAAAACCTGCACAATGGGATCCATGGCCAAGCTGAGGTTCTCTTCGTCCTCCAATAGGGCATTGATCGCCTGGAATTCTCCGCCAGCATAGTTGGCGGTCTATACGTCAACGGTAAGGGTTCCTCCGTCGCCACCCTTTTCCATGTTGGGTCAGTTCGCCCACAATAACAAATGAGTTGTGCGCCGGCTCCAGGCTAGCGGTTCCTTGGAATGTTAATCGATGCAGCAGGCTACCACGGCTGAGCCTCTGCGCGAATCAGTCGCTCTCTTTCGGAGTCAACCACCAGGGCAAAGGCTTGCAGGGAAGTAGCGCCCAGAAGCGCCGGGGCATCGTCCGACCCAAAGATTACGGGAACCATAAATTCCTCATCTTCCCAGCGCATCATAGTTTGGCCCACCTGACGC
This sequence comes from Dehalococcoidia bacterium, assembly GCA_034428635.1. Taxonomy (GTDB): domain Bacteria; phylum Chloroflexota; class Dehalococcoidia; order Lucifugimonadales; family UBA3495; genus Bin22. Next base: position 38,128 of record DAOUHR010000032.1, on the reverse strand, counting down.
CGTTCTCTTTCTCCATTGGCCAACCATAGCACCCGCTCCGCCCTTGGTCGCACCCCCAATTGGCTCAGCAGGCTTTCCGGCAACGAGGTATGCGTAGAGCCTGTATCGACTAAAGCGCTAACCATCACAAATTCGGCGCCCTCAGGGTCGCCTATTTCCACTTCAACGAAAAATGTTCCCATATTGACCCACACTGCTCCCCGGTGATTCAAGCACATTATAGGGTCAAGCTACCAGCGGGACAATTGCGAGCAGCCTCTGGAATGCGCCGAACATTGTCCCGCCACCAAGGCACGGTTAGAATAGGGAAGACTTGCGAATGGCAGAGGCGCGACAATGCACAATGAATTTACCGTGGTTTACGAAAAGGAGGACGCCTGGTACATCGGGTATTGCCTGGAAATTCCGGGGGCCTACGGGCAAGGAAAAACCAAAGAAGAATGTCGCTCCGATCTGGCCTGCGCTATTGCCTTGATCCTCAAGGACCGACGGGAAGGCGGTATGAGGAGCATTCCTTACGGTGCTAAACCGGAAACCATAGTCCTTCCCGATGCCCTTCCGGAAAGGGAATACACGAAAGTATGAAGCCTATTGTTTCATTTCTAGTTCTCTCGCATCCACGGATAGGCACGAATGTTCACTATTAATCTCCTGACCCGAATTTCCATTCGTGAAAATTCGTGGGTATTCGTGGAAAAATAGCTTGCCCAAGCGCAAAGGAGCAACACCATGGTTCAACAAGGCCAGATCGACAACCTTCTCCGCGAATCCGGCCAGATTCCCGCGCCGCCCCACGTTTCCGCCCAGGCCGCCCTTCAGGACTACGAGGGCATCTACGCCCGCTCCATTGAGGACCCCGAAGGGTTCTGGGCCGAGGCCGCCGAAGGTTTGCATTGGTTCCGCCGCTGGGACGAGGTTTTCCAGTGGGAGTACCCTAACTTCCGCTGGTTCGTGGGCGGCCAGACCAACATCTGTTACAACGCCCTGGACGTCCACCTGACCACCGAAAGGCGCAACAAGGCGGCCCTTATCTGGCTGGGCGAAGACGGCACAGAGCAGGTCTACACCTACGCCCGCCTGGCCCAGCAGGTCAACCGCTGCGCCAACGGCCTCAAGTCCCTGGGCATCGACAAGGGCGACCGCGTCGTCATCTACATGCCCCTGACCCCAGAGGGCGCCATTACCATGCTGGCCTGCGCCCGTATCGGCGCCATCCACAGCGTGGTCTACGCCGGTTTCAGCGTCGGCTCCCTGCGGGACCGCATCCAGGACGCATCGGCCAAAGCGCTTATCACCGGCGATGTGGGCTACCGCCGCGGCAACAAGGTGGACCTTATCAGCATCGCCAATGAGGCTGTTGAAGGCTGCGACTCCCTTACTTCCGTCATCGTCTGGCGACGCGAAATGGCCCGCGAAGACCTAAAGGACGGGCAGGTGGACTTCGAAGACCTGCTGGCCAGCCAGTCCATTAACTGCGAAGCTGAGGTTATGGACGCCGAGGACCCCCTTTACATCCTGTACACCAGCGGCACCACCGGCAAGCCCAAGGGCGTTGTCCACGTCCACGGCGGCTACATGGTGGGCACCCACTACCACTTCAAGAACTTCTGGGACGTCAAGGACAACGACGTCTTCTGGTGCATGTCCGACATCGGCTGGGTGGTGGGCCACAGCTACATCGTCTACGCCCCCCTGGTGGCCGGGGCCACCACCGTCTTCCGCGAAGGCGCGCCCGACTACCCCCACAACGCCATCTTCTACGAAATCATCGAGAAGTACGGCGTCAACGTCATCTTCACCGCCCCCACCGCGGTGCGGATGCTGATGCGTTACGGCGAGGAGCCGGCCAAGCAGTTCAACCTGCGCTCCCTGCGCTTCCTGACCTGCGCCGGCGAACCGCTGAACCCTGAAGCCCTGCGCTGGGCCAACGAACACATCTGCGGCAGCGGCGAGTGGGCCCACATCGTGGACAACTGGTGGCAGACCGAAACCGGCGGACCCTGCCTGGGCACCATGGCCACCATGGAGACCCGCCCCGGCCGCGTCGGCAAACCCCTGCCCGGGGCCCTGATGGACATCGTGGACCGTGAGGGCCAGCCCATCGAGGAACCGGACAAGGGCGGCTTCCTGGTCATCCGGCGCCCCTTCCCCCACTTCTCCCGCACCGTTTGGGGCGACCCGGAACGCTACAACGACACCTGGAATCAGATTCCTGGCGTCTATTCTTCCGGCGACGTTGCCCTGCGCGACGCTGACGGCTACTACATGGTAGTGGGCCGCGCCGACGACGTGCTCAACGTGGCCGGCCACCGCATTGGTTCCGCCGAAGTGGAAAGCGCCCTGGTGTCCCATCCTTCAGTGGCCGAAGCGGCGGTAATCGGCAAGCCCGACGAACTGCGCGGCGAGGTAATCAAGGGCTTCGTAACCCTGCGCGTGGGCAACGACCCGTCCGACCTGATGATCGACACCCTGCGCAACCACGTCCGCGGCGTCCTGGGCCCCATCGCCGTCCCTGCCGAAATCGAGTTCACCCCAGCCCTGCCCAAGACCCGCTCCGGCAAAATCATGCGCCGCCTGCTAAAAGCCAACGAACTCGGCCTGGACCCAGGGGATATAACGACGCTGGAGGATTAGGGGGAAAAAGGTAACAGGACAGCACCAATGAATGGGGAAGAGTTCAAGCGCCGGGGACGCCGGTATGCCCGCAGGAATGGCCTTGAATGGCGATTCATTCCCCAGCGAGGCAAGGGCAGCCACGGCATGTTCTACCTGGGCGACCGCTTTACTTTCGTCCAGAGGGGTGAGATAAGTCCCAGGACGCTTCACAGTATGATGAGGGACCTGGGAATCAACAGGAGGGAATTCTAGCCATGCGGTACGCCTATCCTTTTCATATTGAAGGCAACGACGAGGACGGGATGGGATATAACGTCGTGTTCCCGGACGTCTATGGGGCCAATACCGGCGGCTTTACCTGCGAAGAGGCGCGCAGCAATGTTGAAGATTGCCTTATTTGCGCCCTGGGCGCTTACGTACAGATGGGTTGGGACCTTCCCGTCCCCAGTCCCCTTCTTGAAGGCCAGGAATTAGTCGCCGTACCTCCGATGGCAGCGGCTAAACTGTCCATATATACGGCTATGAGACAGCAGGGAGTTACGAAGCAATTCCTCGCACAACAACTTGGTATCAGTGATGCCACTGTTGAAAAGCTGCTTATCCCGGACCGACATTCCCCGTGGAGTCAGATAACCCGCGCCCTGGAATTGCTGGGCCGAAAGCTGGTTGTTGAGGACAAGGTCGCTTGACTTTCTCAGACAGATCTCGCTTAATTGCCACTCAAGCCTAAACTATTGCCAAACTCCCACCGACGTTTCAACAGCAGGACAGCGCAAAGGAACCCACGAAATGAAAGCAATGGTACTGGAGCAATACAACGCTCCCCTGAACTGGCAGGACGTCCCCGAACCCCGGGTGGGTCCCCGCGACGTGCTCATCCGCGTCGTGGCCAACGGCCTGTGCGCCACCGACCTGAAAATCTCCGGCGGCCTGGTCCCCACGGTGTCCCTGCCCCACATTCCAGGCCACGAGGCAGCCGGCGAGGTGGTGGAGGTGGGCTCCGAGGTTCCCGGACTGCAACGGGGCGACCACGTCACCGTCTACCCCACCGAGGGCTGCGGCTTCTGCGACTACTGCCGCAAGGGCATGGAAAACTACTGCGTCACCGCCCCCCGCACCGGCTTTGAGATTAACGGCGGCTTCAGCGAGTTAATGCGCGTATCCGGCCGCAACGCCGTCAAAATCTCCGCTGAAGTCTCTTGGGAGGAAGCGGCCATCATCCCCGACGCCATGGCCAGCGTCTACCACGCCCTTACCCACCGTGCCCGCATCCAGCCCGGCGAGACCGTCGTCATCATCGGCATCGGCGGCCTGGGCATCCACGCCATGCAGATGGCCAGCCTGATGGGCGCCCGGGTCATCGCCGCCGACGTGGTCCCCGACAAGCTCCAGGGCGCCGAGCAGTTCCATCCCGACGTAATCGTCAACAGCCGCACGGAAAGCCTGCCCGAGCGGGTCAAGGAGTTGACCAACGGTCTGGGCGCCGACGTGGTGGTGGAAGGCGTGGGCGGCGAGGCCGTGGCCGCCGTCCTGCCCGACAGCCTGGCCTGCCTGAAGCTGGGCGGGCGGCTGGTAGTCCTGGGCTACAACTACGGCATCCCCCTCGCGGTGGATACGGCAGACCTGATCTACGGCCAGTGGAGCATCCTGGGCACCCGCGCCTCCAACCTTCAGGACGTGGTGGAAGTCGTCAACCTGGTCGAGCAGGGCCGTCTCAAACCCGTTGTATCCGAAACCTACCCCCTGCAGCAAGTGGAACAGGCCCTGGCCAAGCTGCGCGAAAGCCCACCCCTGGGCAGGATAGTGCTTCAATCAGAGGCATAGAGAGCGGATGAACCGGAGACACAGGCAGTGGGCAGTCATCCCATCCTGTACATCCTGTCTATCCATGTTTGAATAAATCGGCCAAAAAGAAAAGACCTGCCCATCCGGCAGGTCATTTCATTGAATATTCGGTTTAGCTGGTCGGGGCGGCCGGATTTGAACCGGCGACCCCCTGCACCCCATGCAGGTGCGCTACCGGGCTGCGCTACGCCCCGACGCTAGGCTTAGAGCATACCACACAGCTTATATTGCTACAAGGTCGGCTCTTCCTGCCAGCAGGGCAATCGCACATCAGCTTTGGGGATAACCCGTCGTTCCCGCCTTCGCGGGAACCTTGTACTTAGATCAGTTCCGTTCCACCTTTTGGAGGAAGGCACGGAGAACAATTCCATGTCCGTTTGCCCTGTTCCTGCCAGCGGCCCCAAATACCTCCAACAGAAACGAGGGGTTGCTCACTCCTGGCCCGGCATCTGCATAACCTCGTGGACTTCTATCTCGCAGCTGGGGTCCAGTCCCAGGTGCGGGTGGCCTTCCAGCATCGCCTGGGCCCCCGCCATATCCGTGGCCTCCAGAATCGAGTAACCCACCACGTTTTTATCGCTGGGGGCCGCCCCTTCATTGGTCAATTTCAGGTTCCCAACCATGGGGCCCCCCATCTCCGGCAGCCCTTCCCCGCACCATCCGGCCCACTCCATCCAGGCCTGCATCTCGGCCTGCATGTCCTCCTGGGTGGCCCCCTTCTCCTGCATCATCTGCATATATGGCGCCCGCGCATGATAGATAACAATAAACCTGCTCATTTCCCCTTCCTGGCCTAAATTAGTTTACCTGGATTCAGCCGCCCTATTCTACAGGCCCGCCCGCCTCCAATAAACCCTTCCCCATGTCGGATACACCCACGCGGCGAAGAAAAAGCCCCGGAGGGCTCCCCACCTGGCAACATTTGCAAAGACAGGCAGTTGCCCCACGGGGTACAATACGCCAACCCTCACCCCCGGGAGGTTCCCCATGCCTGGGCCGCTGGATGGCGTGAAAGTCGTCGAGTTCACCGAAATTATCGCCGGCCCCTTTGCCGGTATGCTCCTCTCCGACATGGGCGCCGACGTCATCAAGGTGGAACCGCCCTGGGGCGACCCCTGGCGCGGCACCCAGCCCATCTCTCCCACCGAAAGCCGGGTTTTCATCGCCTACAACCGGGGCAAGCGCAGCATTACACTGGACCTGACCACCCAGGCGTCCGCCGAAGTCCTGGCCCGCCTCATCCCGCAGATGGACGTGGCCATCGTCAACTACCGCCCCGACGTGGCGGCCAGGCTGGGCGTGGACTACGACTCCCTGTCCGCCATCAACCCCCAACTCATCTATTGCGAGAACACCGCCTTCGGCCGCCAGGGTCCAGACTCCTGGCGCCCCGGCTACGACATGATTCTCCAGGCTATGACCGGCATCATGGCCGCCGAGAGCAAGGTCAGCAACGGCGCCCCGGTGCACGTGGTCTCATCGCCCTTCGTGGACACCTCCGCCGGCATCTGCCTGGCCTGGTGCGTTTGCGCCGCCCTGTTCCACCGGGAACGCACCGGCAAGGGACAGAAGGTGGAGACTACCCTGCTGGGGCTGGCCCTGGCCATGCTGGGGATGCGCTTCGTTGAAATAGAAACCCTGGACCGTGAAAACAACGCGGCAACCCTGGAGTCCCTCACCGCCCTGCGGGAGGCTGGCGTGCCCTATCCGGAGTTGCTTCAGGTCTACGAGGCCGACCATCCCGTGACCCCCGGCAACATCTACTACCGCAGCTACCAGACCGCCGATGGCGTAGTCTCCCTGGGCTGCCTCAGCGACCCCCTGCGTAAGCGACTTTTGGACGTACTGGGACTGACCGACATCCGTTTCGATCCCGCCTACAACCCCCGCAGCGATGCGGCGATGGCTTTCGGGGAGAAACTGCTGCGCCAGGCGGAGGAGATCTTCCTGCAGCGCACCGCCGCCGAGTGGCTGGCCCTGCTGGACGAGCGGGGCATCCCCGCCGGCCCCGTGCGGTTTATCGAAGAGGTCTATGACGACCCCCAGGTTCAGGCCAACGGACTGGTATCGGAATTGGAACACCGCGACCTGGGTTCCCTGCGGATGATGGGTCCGCTGGCCCGCTTCAGCGAAACTCCCCTGGAACCAACGGCGCCCCCGGCCCTGGGCCAGCACACCGATGAAGTGCTGACGGAACTGGGGTTTTCTGTTGAAGAAATCGGGAAGTGGCGAGAAGTCGGTGACATTTAGCCCATAACGCCCAAACTCCATACCATTTTCGGATTGGGCATCGGACACACGGCCTCATTTACCGCCGGCATATAAATCATCCGCGCCGCAATTCCCTTCTTAAGAACGCCTAAGAGTGTGTAGTCTTAGGGAGACTGTCCCGTTCCCAAGAATCCCTACTCCACGCTGGATTCGTATCCGGTAGATGTGCTCTTGCAATCATGTTGAAATGCAAGAAGCCGAAATTATTTCTAGGTCCCTCAGGTCCGCAATTCTTCCAGTGCCGAGTGTATGAAATCGACAGTCTTCTGTTCAAATCGGCGGGCAGCACAATCGCTGTATGTCGTGCCTGTTACTTCAGCTAACCGGGCCGGGTCCAGAAAATACCTTGGATGTTCAAGGGAGACTACCCCCTCTCTTTTCAATAGGTTGAGCACAAACTGGCCAGTCCCCTTAGTCATCCGGGTACTTTCAATTTTCCGAACGGAACGTGCCAATCGGCCCCGCCCGTGGGACCGAAAAGCGATTACATACTGTCGTAGCCTTCGCAAAGCTTCGTCGACTCGTGAGTCTTGAGTTGGTAATGGATCAGAAGCGTAACGAGTCCAAGGATAGTTGCGGACTCCCGGCCAATGGGCATACACCCTAATGTTATTGGACCTCACGTGAACAGAGGAAGGCGCGCGAGAATTGTCAAGTTCATCTGCTTCCAAATAAACTGCCCTAAATTCTTCGTTTTGCCGCGCTGGGCTTTCGATTATCACGCGATTAGATGCTAATACAAGCTCTTTGCATTGGATATTAACCGGAGTAACTAAAACAGATTCTGTTCCAGGTCCAATTTCAATGGTCGCCATCGGCATGATAATGTCGGCAAATTCTACATATGCCCCGAGACGTACAACGCCTTCTGAAGCGGTTTCAAATGGTAATTCCCTTAATTCCCCATTTAGTCTGCCTATTGTGAATTCAACCTCCGCTTTTAGGTCATCGTCGCTTTCAAATTCTTCAGCCCCAGCCACGAACAAACCGGCAGTCTCGCCAAGGGACAAGTTTGCACGAAGTGACGCATAAACTATTCCGATATGCTCAGGCCGAATAAAGGGCTTTAGCTCGGATGTGTAGAATTCGAAAAGAAACGGGTTGGCGGCTGCTCCACTTGCCAACTGCCTTTGCAATGCGATCTCCGATATCTCTTCTGTAACCAAAGCCTTCGTAACTACCATTGCTCCGAACACGGCCGAAGAGAAACCTCGTCCGCCATCTAGAAAAGGATGCTCAGGAACCCAAGTTTCGAGGGCGGTAGTGTAGGACCGTTCGTCTTCAGCGCTCATGTCAGGCAACTGAGGTGCAGGGCCATTATATACAAAAGCAGCTATCCGCCCGAGTTGTTCCACAGGTGAATATAGTCTCTCGACTAAAGATTCGTCCTCCAATTGCAACGAACGAAGCTTGCTCTGCTCACGCGTCAACAAGGCCGACGCGATGGAATGCAAAGTAACCGATTGTTCCCCTCGGTTTATTCGGGTTATCAATTCTTGGGGATCACTTTCTAGCTCTACTTGCTTGGCTACCGCCTGTAGAACAGGAGCATATCCCGCGAATCGCCCGCCCTCGTTTGCCGTCTGTTCGCGAAGCTTGGTTAGGAGCAAAGATACAGCTTCACGCTCTACGGCTTGGAATCGGTCGTCCGACTTTGAGGCTCGCAGACTGGATACGGCGAATTCGACAGCTTCCTCGATCCCGTAATACCCTATTTCAAGTATCGGGACATTTTGAAGAGTATCTGTTAAGACTATCCATGCATGTATGATGGCTCCCGTACGTCCGAAAAGCACCGTAGGCATGTCTCGATTTGTGGATTGTGTGGCAACATCCAACAGAAAAGCATCAAAGGCTTCTTGGGTAACCTTTAACCTAGCTTCATCCAACCCGTCGATCAGCACCGCGATTGAACCATTCCTCCATTCTTCGTATAATCCCGAATTAGCTATTCCTCCAATCAATGTATTTGCTCCTACCGGTGCTGCCTCTGCAAGGTCTATGTAAACAGACCCAGTGGCAAAAGCAATTTGCTTGGCAAGGGTAGTCTTTCCAACAGCTCCAGGCGCGGAAACGAGAAGAACAGAACTATCACTAGGTCTGTCTTCTGAGCCTACTTCATCACTTAAGGTGAGTGGAGCTTCAGTGAAGGTAACAAGTCCGTGGTGTTGAAATGACCAACCTTGAATCGGCGACGCCGAATGGACGGTCTTGGCAGCCGACAACCTTTCTATCCAAAAGTCTTCGATGGTGTATGTACTCATTGATGCTGCCGCCTTGCTTAAATTACATTTCGCGTATTGGAGCCGGATTTGATTGACGGTATGTTAGCATCAAACCTAACGGTGGACAATTGATTGAAATGATCAAGTAGGGTGTCAATGGCAGTGGTATACGAACCACAACCCCAATTATTGCAATGCGAACGGTTCCTAATACTGATGGTTCATGCCAATGTTCGCTCGCCGAAATTGTGAGCCCAAAACCTAGAGCTCTCTTCACCACTTACCACTTTATTGACTGCCTATCTGCCCCTTAATATAATGGGGCCGACCTGAAACCAAATTTGTCCAGGTAAGGAGACACAATGACAACCTACGAGTCAGTCCTGCACCCACCGGCAATTATTGCCGAGCTGAAGAAGAACAACATTACTCACGTGGTCTGGCTGCCCGACAGCGAGACCAACTTCATGTACCAGTTGCTCACCGAGGAAGAGTCCCTGGACCTGGTCCCCGTCTGCCGCGAGGGCGAGACCATGGCCATCGCCGCTGGCCTCTGGGTGGGCGGCAAGAAGCCGGTAGTATTGATCCAGAACACCGGCATCTTCGAGTCCGGCGACTCCATCCGCGGCCTGGGCCTGGACATCAATCAGCCGCTGGTCATGCTCATCGGCTACCGGGGCTGGACCCGCCGCGGCGTCACCCCCGACTCCGCCGCCCGTTTCATCGAGCCCATCCTCCACACCTGGGGCATCAACTGCTACCTGATTGAAACCGATGACGACGCAGACCGCATCAGCATCGCCTGCGAAGAAGCGGAACGCACCCAGAAGCCCGTCGGCGTACTGGTCGGCACCGAATTCGGCGTCTAGCCCGCCGCCAAGGAGTGAACAACCATGATTAACAACACCGATGCCGTAAGGCTTATCGACAGCAAACGGGACGATTCCGTAATCGTCCCCACCATGAACGCCAACAACGTGGGCTTCGGCCTGCCCAGCGTCAGCACCAACCAGAGCCTGGACCTGCCCCTGTCCGGCGCCATGGGCAAGGCTTCCAACCTGGGGCTCGGCATTGCCCTGGCCCAGCCCGACCGCAAGGTCATGGTGCTGGACGGCGACGGCAGCCTGCTCATGAACCTGGGCGCCATGATAACCTCCGCCAACAAGGCTCCCACCAACTTCTACCACTTTCTGTTCAACAACAAGGTCTACGCGGTCACCGGCGGCCAGCCCATACCGGGTTCTGATATACAGGACTGGGAAGGCATGGCCAGGGCGGCTGGTTACGCCGCCGTATTCTCCTACGACAACCTGGAAGACTTCACCACCGGCATTGACGAAGTCCTGGCGGCCACCGGCCCGGTCTTCGTCCACCTGGCCGTTGAACCGCAGGTAGAAAACACTCCGGTCCAGTTCCGCCCCCGCGCCCAGCGCACCGTCAAGATGGCCTTTGACGAGGTACCGGCGTCCCTGGGCGTTGGGTCCGACTAGATTTGGGGGATCTGCGTCCCCACCAGGCAACTAACGAGGCGGCCTCTTGCTGGCCGCCTCTCCTTCTCGGTATATGTGTGCTAGTGGAGCAAATTATTTGGATTGATCGGTTGGGGAAAATCCGTCGTTCCCGCGAAGGCGGGAACCTCGATGGGCTGAGGTCGAGGTTCCTGCCTTGGTAGCAATAGGATTGAATATGACGACACGCCCTAGGCCCCATCTCCTCTTTGGAGGAGAACTCCAAGACGGTAAGCCGTCCAACCCAACAGGACAACTCTCATCGTATATTCTCCCCCTGCCCTCAATGAAAGGAACCGGGGGGGCAGCCCTTGCTTAAAGACTTAAGTAGAAGCCTGCTGGGCCGCCTGATCAGCCTCGGCATATTTGCCCTCGGCTTCTGGGTGCTGTACCAGAGCCTGCTGCGTGAGGACAATCTGTTGCTGCTGGCGTTGGGCGTGCTGGCGGGCAGCGCTCTTATTCTCGGTGGCCTGTACCTGATGGCCACCACCCGCCGGCTGGCCGCCCGCCGGAGTTCAGAGCAAGATGCCCAGCGGGAATTGGAACTGCCGCAAACGGAACTGCCGCAAACGGAACTGGAGGAGATGACTGGTGATTCCCTCGACGGAAGCCGCAAGGGCGATTAGCTTTCACCGCCAGGACGCCGTGGTGGTTTCAACTTCATCCGCCCTGCGCGACTGGAACCAGGTTTCCGAACGGCGGGACCTGGATATTGACCTGACCGACTGCATGGACCGCGCCCCGGGCGTGGGCCTGGGCCTTTCCCTGGCCCAGCCCGAGCGCAAGGTACTGGTGCTGGACTGCGACGCCACCCTCCGCACCGACCTTGGCTCTCTCGCCACCATCGGGGAGTCCCGACCCGAGAACCTTGTTCACTTCGTATTCGACGATGCCACCCACGTCTCCACCCAGGGCATCCCCCTGGATGGGCTGGACAACATCAACTTCGCCTCCATGGCCCAGGGCGCGGGTTACACCCGCACCTTCCAGTTCGACAATCCCGAGGAACTCTTCATCGGTATGGAGGAAGTGATGCGGGAAACGGGCCCCGTATTCGTGGTCGTAAAGGTAATCCACGACCAGGATTTGGCCCCTTTCCCCGACCGCAGCATGGCCGAAGGTTGGTCACAGGTGCGGGAGACCTTGCTGGGAGAAAGCCAGGCAGCTTCTGGATAATTCCTCTCCCAATTTGCGGGGTTAAGTTTGGATAAGGGGTAAGAAACAGTCTGATGACTCCTGAAAACGCAATTGCAAGCCGGATCAGTAATTTTCAGATAGTCTCTTAATTCCATCGGCAAAGCGGCTAATCTGCGCTACATTGGGGAGGGGTCATGGCAGCGACAACTGACTACCTGCGCATCCTCGAAGAGCTGGGCGTTGACACGGGCCAGATGCGAACAAGCGCGGCCCACGCCAGCCGTATCTTGAAGGGAAGGGACGGAGAAGGGTTCACCGGCCTTTACGTCAACCGGCAGGCTGGAATCACTTATTTCACGGTAAACCCAGAGGTCGCCACCGTTGAAGTTGACTGGAGCCTCTGGCAGAATGTGCCCTCGGCGATTGCGGTGCCTTACTTCGACCGTGGCAAGCACAACGTTGTTCCCAGGCCCGGGCAGGAGCGGCAGGCGCTGCGAAGCCTGCTGGGGCTTCCCCCAGAGGGAGGCTTCCTGAACTTCCTTAGGAATCTGTTTGGCCGCTCTTCCTGAGGCCGGCAACACCGGGCACTGCCATTTGTGACCATGACAGTCACCCAACAGCAGGGTGGTAGATGGCTCTAATTCCTGGCTCTTAATCCGGTCGTTTGCTGTCGGTTACCTGGCGGCTATTGGTGATTCAGGTCTCCCTCGTCTTCCGCCGGGCGAACCAGAATCTGCTGTGCTACATTGAAACCCATAGATACGCGGTCATTGGGGGTGGACACAGTCATTACGCCCAGGTAGGGGGTTGCATCAGCTACGCTGACCCGGCTTTCCGGCACAATCTGCGCTTCGTCCAGGAACTTCAGCAGGTTGCGGTCCTCTTCGGGGATGCGTTCCACGAGGTACTCGGTGTCCTTCGCCGCTGTATCCAGGGTGATGCAGTTGGGAGGCAAGGGCGGCGCTCCCGCTCCAGGTATGGGACGTCCAAAGGGCGACTTCTCCGGATGCCCCAGCCGTTCCCGCAGTCTGGCCTCAAGTTCGCCGGAAATGCCGTGCTCAAGCCGGTGGGCCTCAATGTATGCGCACTCCAAATCCATTCCCAGCAGTTGTACCACCAGCCACTCCGCCAGCCTGTGGCGGCGGGCGATGTCCTCACCGCCCTCAAAGCCCTTCTTGGTCAGCCGGATTCGCTTGTCCGAACCAATGTCTACCAGGCCCTGTTTCTGCATCCTTCGGGTCATCCCGGCCACCGACGGCACTGAAGATCCCAGGCCCTCGGTAGGGGGCAACTGTTTGATGGCGTCCGTAAGCTGGGTTACGGTGGGGGTAACCGCATCCTCCCACAGCCGGTACAGGCAGAGCAGGTAGTTCTCCGTCACCGCGGAGAACCTCTCCAGGCCATCCACTTCTATGTCAGCATCCGCGCTTACCCGGGGCGCGGCCCTTCGTGACCTTGGCATCGGCGTACCTCAAAGTAACGGAGCGGGCCCACGCAATCACCGCAGGCAATACCGCTATTCGCCTCTATTGATAACTGGGAACGAAAGAATTATACAACGGGCGCGGAATATTGGTAAGGCAGGAGGACATTTTGGCGGTACAGGTCGCTCTCCTTCCCACGGATGACCTGAGTTGCCAACATCGCCCCATCCAGGAGCGCACGCGCCGTACCCGCGTGGTCGGCTTTAGCACCGATTCCCGGTCAGCCGAACTCCATCCTGCAGGATGCGCTTCCCAAACTTGCTTCAGTCCTCACATTCAAAGTGGCACCCACTCCGGTACATTGGCCTAGGTTGTCCGCAAAGCAATTGATTCAAAGAACAAATAATGCCTCTTAGGTATATGACCAAAAGAAATTATACTCAGCACAGTAAGATTAAATTAACATAGACAAACTTTCAATAATAACGTTGACATTATTAAATTTAGATGCTATAGTCTGCCCCCATGGAAATGTTACTACTACACGAATAAATAAGTATACATTTATAGTTTGATATTCTCGAGGCGCACCCACTCTTCATTTTCCTCCTCCTCCCCGGGAAGTGAAAGCGGGTGCGCCCCATTCCTTTAACAAATGCATAACTCATGCATCGGGTGAGGAGATCCAGGGGCTACATAAACAATTTGGAGAGGGCATATGACTCGATCTATTTTTGCGGGACGTTACTTTTGGGCGACTGTATTCATAATCTCTTGTGTAGGCCTTCTGTTGGCAGCATGCACCCGGGAGGTTGTGAAGGAGGTCCCGGTTGAAGTAGTAGTCGAAAGGGAAGTCGTGCGAGAAGTTCCCGTAAGGGACGTTGTAGAGATTGAGGTGGTGCGAGAAGTTCCCAAGGAGGTGGTCGTTGAGCGAGAGACAGACCCCGGCAAGCTGGTGGTTTATTCCGGGCGCAGCGAAACCCTGGTAGACAGCATAATTCAGCAGTTCGCTGAGGCCACCGGCATTGAAGTAGAGGTAAGGTACGCCAACACGGGCCAGTTGGCGGCTACCCTTTTGGAGGAAGGAAGCAATTCACCGGCTGACCTCTTCTTCGCACAGGACCCGGGCGGATTAGGCGCCGTTGAAAGCATGCTGGCAAATCTGCCCCCCGAAATTATGGAGCAAGTACCTGAGTGGGCCCGGTCTCCGAACAGCAAATGGGTAGGCATTTCCGGCCGCGCACGCACGGTGGTCTACAATTCGGAAAAGCTCGCTGAGGCTGACCTGCCGGACGACATGTTCGGCTTTACCGACCCCGCATGGAAAAACCGCATAGGTTGGGCGCCCACCAATGCCTCATTCCAGACTATGGTTACAGCAATGCGCTCGGAGTGGGGAGAGGAACGGTCCCGAGAATGGCTGGAAGGAATCCAATCCAACAACCCCAAAGTGTACCCTAAGAACACGCCCCAGGTGGCAGCGGCAGCATCGGGGGAAATAGACGTGGCGTTCGTCAACCACTATTACCTGTTCAGGTTCCTGGCTGAGGAGGGGGAAGACTTTCCGGCCCGCAACTACCATCCAAGAGCGGGGGGACCAGGATCCATAGTAATGGTTGCCGGCTCCGGAATCCTGTCCTCCGCAGAAAACAGGGAGAACGCCGAAAAGTTCCTTCAGTTTATGCTTTCTCCAGTAGCCCAGCAATATTTTGCGGCCCAAACCTTTGAATACCCCCTCGTTGAAGGCGTCAAGACGCAGCACGTCCTGGTGGCCCTGGAAAGTATATTAAAGCCAGATTTTACCGCCGGCGACCTGACAGACCTGGCCGGTACGCAGGCCTTGTTGCAGGATGTGGGCGTTCTGCCATAATGGGTTGAATTGTCTCGAAAATCAGGACGAATCGTTCCCTTGGCTGCACCTGTCTTGAAATTAATCGGCCCGGCCCTGCGCCGGGTCGGATTCATCAGTGGTCCCTCGCCGGTTCTGTGGGTTCCGGCAGTGGTGATAAGCCTTCTCTTGTTGCTCTCGCCGGCCTACTTGGTGATCCGTTCCCTTGGGGCCGGGCAGGAGTTCTGGGACGTTTTGCTACGCTGGCGGGTGCTGGAGTTGCTACTCCGCACGGTTTTTCTGGTGGGCACAGTCACCCTGGCCTCCGTTGTCATCGCTCTGCCGTTGGCCTGGTTGACGGTGCGGTCCGACCTGCCACTGGCCCGGGCCTTGGGCGTAATCGTCTCGCTGCCCTTGGTTATTCCCAGCTATGTGGCCGCCTTTGCCTATGTGGTCGCCCTGGGGCCGCGGGGTATGTTGCAGGGATGGCTGGAAGACCTGATAGGGCTGGAAAGGCTGCCGGATATTAACGGCTTTTTCGGAGCCGCGCTTACTCTTACCTTGCTCAGCTATCCCTACCTGATGCTGACCATCCGCGCCTCCCTGCAGAGGCTAGACCCGGGACTGGAAGAAGCGTCAAGAGGGCTGGGCTACCGCTGGCGGACCACCTTCTTGCGGGTTTCGACGCCCTTGCTGCGTCCGGCCATCGCCGCCGGTGGGCTGCTGGTGGCCCTGTACACCCTCAGCGATTTCGGGGCCGTATCCCTGCTGAGGTATGAGACCTTCACCTATGCCATTTTTGTTCAGTACGAATCGGCCATCAGCCGGACCCTGGGGGCGGCCTTCTCTCTTTCCCTGGTAGCGCTAGCCATCGCTTTTTTGGTGTTGGAGTATGTCGCGAGGGGCAAGTCTCGATACTACCGGGTAGACCAGGGCGTGGCGCGGCCGGCACAACGGGTATCGCTGGGAAAGTGGAAGTGGCCCGCATTTGGATTCTGTTGCCTGGTAGCCCTCTTTTCCATGGCGCTCCCTATAGGAGTGCTGGTTTACTGGGTTGTGCGGGGCGTGGCGGCGGGTGAACCGTTGCTGTTGCTTTGGAGAGCAACCGGCAATTCCCTTCTGGTTTCTGCCCTTGCCGCAGTGGTGGCACTGGTGGCGGCCTTTCCCATTGCCGCGCTTGCAGTCCGTCACCCCGGCCCGCTAAGTTCCCTGCTGGAGCGGATAACCTACGTTGGGTTTGCGCTCCCCGGGATTGCGGTAGCGCTGGGTTTGGTATTTTTCGGGGCCAACTTCGCCCGCTTCCTGTATCAGGACTTGTCCCTGCTGATCTTCGCCTACCTGGTATTGTTCCTACCGGCCGCCGTAGGAACAATCCGCGCATCGGTGCTACAAGTCAATCCCAGGGTGGAGGATGCCGCCCGCAGCCTGGGCCGGACGCCGCCCCAGGTTTTTGCCTCTATTACCCTGCCCCTAGTCAGACCAGGGCTATTATCCGGAGCGGCCATCGTGTTCCTGCTCACCATGAAGGAACTGCCGGCCACCCTGATCCTGAGACCCACCGGATTCCCCACGCTGGCCACCTCCATCTGGAGTGCGGCGTCAGAGGCCTTCTTTGCCCAGGCGGCAGCGCCGGCGCTGCTGCTGATACTGGCCTCCTCAGTCCCCCTCGCTTTCCTTATGCTCAGGGAGCGCCGCTAACCCAGCCTCTTAAACAATTGGCCCCGACCAGATGTCTACGAGGCACCCGGTCGGGGCAATAGGTCCTGCCAATCAGCCCTGCGTCCCGGTGCGACAAACACCGGATATGGAAGCCAGAGGCTAGACCGTGAGTTCGAGGATGTAGAGGCCGCCCTTCAAGCGGTCAACCACGTACATGATGCCGTTTTCGTCCACGTACACGTCGTTAATGCCGTTGGACGGCGCGCCTTCCGGAATATCGGGCACGAAGTAGGCCACCTCTTCCGGGTGGAAGGGATCGCTGGTGTCGTACACCCGCACACCGGCGTTGAACAGGGTGGCAAAAATCAGGTTGTCGGAATAGAAGCAGGTGGGTCCAGGCTGGTTTTCGTACACGTTGTGGGCGCCAAAGCGGCCGGGTCGGTTGAAAAAGTCGTCGGTGTCCGGCATGGGCAAGGTGCCGATGATGATGGGGTTGGTCTCGTCCCGAATGTCCATCATCCACATCAGCTTGGGGTAGTCTTCGCCGTTCAGGCGCACCGCTTCCTGGGTCACCAACATCAGATCCCGGTTGAACAGGGGAAGTACGGTGTGAGTGAATCCGGGGAAGGGAGGGGCATAGTTGATGTGGCTGACCATCTTCGGGTTGGACTTGTCCTCGATGTCCAGGATAATCACCCCGGAGTCCATGTAGGCGCAGTAAGCTCGGTCGGGCCTCTCGGGGTACACGTTGCCGTTGTGGAGGCGGTGACCGGCATCGAACTGGGGGTGGCGGGCGGGCATGGGGTCGGCGTCGCCCTCACGGGTGCCGGGGAACCACCAGCGTCCCACTTCCTGAGGACTGGTGGGGTCTTTAACGTCCACAATCATGTAGAACTGATCGTCCTTCTGATTACGGGGCTGGAAATCTGCGGCGCCGGTAGAGAGATGGGCGTAGTCGCCGTCCACCCACCAGAGGCAATGGCAGCCGCGGGAATATTCCCCGCCCAGGTCCATGAAGCCAATCTGGCGGGGTTCCTCCGGGTTGCTGATGTTGTAAACGCCCATACCCGTGCCTGGCTGACCCGGCTGCAGCGACTGGTATGCTACCAGCATGGTGTCGCCAACAATGGACAAGGAGTTGGAGCGAAGGTGGCCGTAAGCCAGTTCCGTCTGGGCCAGCAGTCGGGGGTTGGCGATGTCGGTTACGTCGACGCTGGTAATGTCCTTGGGTGCGCTCTCGTGAGCCATGTAGAGGACTCGGCGGCCGTCTTGGGTCTGTTGCAGGTGGACGCCCTCGCCGATGTTGCCAAAACCGTTCAGGTCATGGTGGGAGATCAGCCGCATGTTACGGATTTCCTGGGTTTGCGTTGCCATATTTCCTCCTAAATCATCGATACACCGTGAGGCACGAATAAACTTCCTGTGGATAGTGCAAAAGCCTTACCTGCCGTACCAGTTCTGTTTGTCCGTGGATAATACCACAAGTGACAGAATACGGCCCCCCGGACTTTTCCGGGGGGCCACAAATGCCTTGATCCGGCCCTGGTTAACAGGGCGAGTAAAACCGGCCGCGTATTACTGGGCTGCCTTCAACAGGTCCCAATGGCTGGTCTTGGAACCGGCGGTACCGGGGAAGGTCCAGCTTTCCACGACGTCAGGATTGAATGTTACTTGCAGGGTGAACCAGAAGAAGGGTATGTCGGCAAAGTTGTAATACTTGTCGTTACCCATTTCCATCAGAAGTTCGTGAATCCGGTCATTGTCCACGGTGGCCATGGCCTGGAACTCCGCATAGTTCTGCTCGATCACGTCGGAGTAGTATCCGGAACCGCCCACACCCTGGGCAGAAGACCAACTGCGGAGGCGGTTGGTCAGGGAGCGCATGGTGATTACGTTGCCCCAACCGCCCTTCTTGATGAAGTCGGTGCGCTCGCGGTAGTTCTTGCGGACGGTGCCCCACTCGCTGTCGAGCAGAGTAACGTCTATGCCGATGGGCTGCCAATAATTGATCAGGGCTTCGAGCATTACCGCAGTTTCCGGCTCATCAGACGAAAAATAGTTATAGGAAGTAAAGGGCATGGGATTCTCGGGGGTGTATCCGGCCTGGGCCATCAACTCCCGAGCAGCCTCCGTATCGAAGCCATAAAGCTCTTCCCAGTCATTTTCCCATTCTTCATTCCATACGCCCAGGACGGGGTGGAACTGGGTAAGAAGCATCAGGCTGCCCTGGCCCTTAAGAACGTGCTGGAGCATTTCTTCCCGGTCAATGGCCTTGTTCATGGCCTGGCGGATAATCTTGCCATGCTCGGGGCTGGCCCAGGGCACGTTGGGGTCATAGTCATCCTGGTAGGCGCCGTAGTACTGTCCGCCCAGGAACATGGTCAGGTAGTGGGTGGGAGCGCCGGCCTCGGCGTTTACCATGCCGTTCCGCGCTGCCTCCAATTGTAGCTCTCGGGACAGGGCGGCGATGTGAATTTCGCCGGTCAACAGGGCAGCCAGCCGGGTAAGGTCTTCGCGAACCCAGCGAAGCTCTACTTCCTGGAAGTCCGGGTTCTCACCGCGCCAGTGGGGCTGGGGGGCCTTCTCGAACCAAATGTTCTGGCCAACTGTCCTGCCGCCATACATGTAGGAACCGGTGCCAGCGGGCTTTTCGTCGAATCCCTCGACTCCCATTTCATCAAACTGGCGCTTGCTCAGCATCATGATTTCGCCGCCGCCAAAACCACGCGAGAGAATTGCGGGCGTATCAAGCGCCAGGGAGGGGAACGTCACTTTTACCGTATAGTCGTCAACGGCCTCATAGGTGGCACCGTCGAAGAAGGACGCCGCAGATACTTGTGATTCCTCGCTAAGAATACGATCAAAGGACGCTATCACGTCTGCAGAGGTGAACTCTCCCCAATCGAAATGGAAAGGTACACCCTCCTCGAGGTAGAGGGTCCATTCCCTGCCATCTGCGCTAGATTCCCAGTTCTTGGCCAGACGGGGGATACGTGCGTTGGTTACCGAATCAATCCCTATCAGGGTTTCCGAGTATGGGTCAAACTGGTAGTAGGAAGGTCGGCCCACGGTCCAGTGTCGGTTAGTTTCCTGCACTTCGCCCAAGGCGTATATCACCCGGTCAACCTTGGCCTCTACCGGACCTGCGCTGACGGGGATGGGCGTGGGCGTGGCGATTACCGTTCTTTCAACGACTGTTTCCTTGGGAATTTCTTTTAGTACCTCAACCTCCTTGACTACTTCCACTTCGCGGATTACTTCCTTCTCCACCTCCACGGGTACTTCGATTTCTTTTACTACTTCTACTTCCTTGGGGACTTCTACGGTCACCTCTTTAATGACTTCTCTCTCGACGACCTCGGGGGCTGCGGTGCCGCAGGCTACCACGAAGGCAAGAGTAAGAATTAACGAACTGACCAGCAACGCCCGGGATTTGGTAAACCAATATGCCATTTAGAGATACCTCCCAAATGTCCAAAAAAATGGGGTCCCAGATTCGCTATATCCCCACCCCTAACTGGGGATACCCGAAAATCTGGGTGAGTATATTCCTGCACATTCACCAGTGTCAATACTAAAGTCCCCATTCCATTTATTTTTGAAATACTTGTCTACGATTTAACACCTTCATTTCCCTTATTTTGACCTAATTTGATAATCTATTATGGATTACTTGCTGGATTATTTGTCCTATGTGCTAACCATGACTGTATTGTGCCAGCAACAATTTCCGGTTGACCAGCACCATACTGTCGCCTATAGTGCCGTTAATCGTTCCGCATTCAGATCTTGCTTTATCCAAGCAGACACATTTTCAACCGCGTTAACGGCGAGGAGGACGGATGACCCAGAACAATGCTCCCCCGGTAAGCTTGGAAACCCGCAGAAACATCGTTTCGAGGCCCGGGGCCAATGATACTGTGCTAACTCTGATCGGCGCTGGCGACAACGCCCGTGGCCCGTGGCCCTTTGTTACCGGCATACCCAGCCTGTACGCCGATATGGCCGGGCCTCCCGCCCAATATCTTTCGGTGGCGGGATGGGCTGCTTGAACCGTGGTTACCGTGGTAGGCGTGGCCTACCGTGGCGGCATCGCCCTGGAGGACATAGAGGTTGATTTTGAAGTAGAACCGGTTGAACACGCCGGCGGCATAGGGTTTGGAGTTAAGGAGAGGGTGACCCTCAAGGGAAATATTTCTGAAGCCGAACGGGTGCGGTTGCAGCGGGCATCCCGTTACTGCCCCGTGGGGCAGGCCCTTACGAGGGGTTCCATGTTAATTGAGGACGAAGTGCAATGGCGTTCCGGCGAAATAACCGCCGTACCCTCCAGCCAGGCGAATTTGCCGACGCTGGAGGGAGTCTTGCCGGTAATCCGGCCTGGCACTGTCCATGCCAGCTACCTGCTGGATACCAAGGAATATGACGACGAAGGCAATATGGAGCACGAGGGGGAAGCCAAGGTCTACATCGTCACGGAGAACGCTACCCACACCAGTCGATGGACAGTACTAGCGGGCCACAGTTCCCCCGGCCTGGTCCCCCCGCCTTTTCCCACTGCGCAAGCGGCGTGGGCAGCATCGACTGCCACAACTCTTGCCAGCCTTCTCCCCTTTGGCAGCGACCACGACGTAAGGGACCTGCAGGTGGAGGTTGGGCTGAATATGTCTGGCGGGAGAGACCTGGCTCAGGGCAGCGCCGCCGAGGGAAGAGTTGTCCATCGAAACGCGGTGCGTCGGCTTATCGTGCCCGGCAATCCCCGCTCCATGCCCATAGAGGCCGTCCAGGCAGCCCTGGTTCAGGACCCCATCACCAACGCCTACCTGGACGGGGGAGTCCTTCTGGATGACCAGGTAGTGGTTGACTAAGGGCTAACCATCCACCAACGCCTCAAGTCCAGGGAATCCTGGAGCTCCCCGTAGGTGTTCCAGTTCCCTAAGGAAATGCAACCACTACGGAGGACTGTTTATTGCGGGGCGGACGTCGTGGCTGCCTCGATTCATTAAAGCTAAACCGCATATCCCAACAAACAAGAGACAATGCCAGTACGGAAGGAAGGGTATCCCATGAGTGAGAATCGGTTTCGACTTGAAGAGGCAACCATAGCCGACCTTCACGCCGCCATCCGGGCCAGCCAGACCACCTGCGTGGAAATTGTACAGGGTTACATTGCCCGGGTCCGCGCCTACAACGGCGTCCCCAGCGTACTGGTTACGGAGGACGGGGCTTCCATCTCCGAGGCAAGCGGAACAGTAAGAGGCGGCAACACCATCGAATTCCCCACAGATACGGTGGCTGCTTCAGAGATATTCCCCGATCTTGACCGGTACCGAGGCAAGCCCCTTGAGTTCGGCCGTATGGAAACCACCGCCTCCGACCCAACTGTGCAGCAACAATACGGC
Source organism: Dehalococcoidia bacterium (assembly GCA_034428635.1). Lineage (GTDB taxonomy): Bacteria > Chloroflexota > Dehalococcoidia > Lucifugimonadales > UBA3495 > Bin22. The sequence continues at coordinate 16,216 of DAOUHR010000032.1, read as the reverse complement.
ATGATTGTTGCCAGGAAAAAGGCAGGCCAGGTAAACGCTTTGGCCACCCTCAATATCCGGGGCGAACGGTCCGTCACCTGCAAAGGTGAGTTCGACCGTCACCCCTCCCAGGGGCCGCTGCCGCCTGGGGCGCCGCCGGTTTGCGAGCACTTCCGCCGTTTCCCCGATGCGCTGGAGCGGGCGGCTGAACTGGACGGGCAGTATGGCAACAACCCGGACCTAGATACCCTGCCCATGTACGGCGTTACTTTTTCCTTTAAGGACCCTTTTGACACAAAGGACATGCGATCTACCGGCGGCGGCGACGCGGCTTATGACATCGACTTCCCGGCCCGCGACCACATTCTGGTGGATCAGTTGAGAAACAAGGGCGCCATAATCTTCGCCAAGGCAGTCAATACCGAATACAACGGTCGGGCCGGCGACCCAGGCGGCCGCCACGAGCCGGACAAGGTGCTGCCGTCGGTGCTGGGCTACCAGCGTAGCAGCTGGGGTGGCAATCCATCCAACCCTTACGATACTTCCCGATCTGCGTCACTGGGTTCCAGTTCCGGCTCAGCCCTGTCAGTCAGCACCAACATGGTCATGGCCAGCCTGGGAGAGGAGACACGGGCCTCCACCCGCGGACCGGCGAATCACAACTCGGTGGCCCTTATCCTCCCCCACAAGGCCATGCTGGGCTTTGACGGCGGGGCCATCGGAGCCGACATTTACTGCGACCGCAGCGGCATCCACTGCCGCAGCATCCAGGACTGTTCGAAAGTGCTGGATGCGCTCAAGGACCCTGAGGAAGGCTACTACGACCCCCGGGACCCCTTTACCACCGTGCCCCGATCTTCGGTGCTGCCTTCTTACCAGGTCCACGCCCGCGCTTCCGGAGAGACAGGTTCCCTGTCCGGCGTCCGCCTGGGCGTCATTCGAGAATCCATGGCCTACCCGGCTGGCTCTCTTACCGAGAAGCCCATTGTTGACGCCGCCGACCGGGAGATAAAGCAGGTCTTGCGTGACTACCTGGGGGCCACCCTGCTGGAATCGGGCGACAGGAACTTCCCCGCGGACCCTGAAATCGAGCCAATGAAGGTGGACTTCCGCCGGGCCATCGCTGCCCTCTTGCCCGTGTTCATGCCAGATGTTCTCTACAGGCTGGGGCCCGATGGGCAGCCCGTATTCAAGGAGTTTGCAGAGGTTATCGTACCGACCGAATTTGCCCCAGGCAAATTCTTCGGTTCGGGCGAAATGCAGCCGGTGGACTATTTCGTTGAACTAGCCGACGGGCTGATTGAGCCTCCCTCAAACTTGGATCTGGCCACCATCCAGGACCAGGTCCTGGCCATGTCCTTCCGTTACCATATCAAGCAGTATCTCACCCGGCGCGCCGCCGATTGGCGGGCCCTTGGTTACACCGAAACCCTAGTAGACTGGCCCACCCTCAACGCCCGCTCCAAGTTCTGGGGCGATGACCAGAGGGCAGCGTTCAAGAACTGGGAGGAGGTCACAGACCTGCGAAATCCCCTCGGCGGCAGGCAGGGAGTGGACGAACGCATCATGCTGCGGGAGTTTCTCCGGCGGGTGGATATGATGGTGATCTTGGAGAACAAGCTGGACGCCTTGGTCCGGCTGCACACGCCCTATCCGCCAGCCATCATCGGGGGAGCCAACCAGAGCGCCGGCGGCAGCAACATCCGGCAGGAATCCACCAACGGTCCCAACGCCGGGCTTACCGAGGTGCTGATTCCGGCCGGCTACGTGGACACCGCCTATGACCCAGAGTTCCGCCTGTCGCATGACGGCGTTCGTTACGAATCGGCACCATCCACCACGCCCACCGCCCTGGACGCTCCGGGGCTGCCCTTTTCGCTGGTTTTCCGCACCGAACCGGGCAAAGAGGATATTCTCCTGAACATTGCCTCGTCCTACGAGTCTGCATCGCGGCGGAGAGTTATGCCCCCGGATTTCGGGCCACTCGCATAGGCATTATCCGACAATAACAGGAGGGGTTTCGACACAACTTATGGGGAGGATTACGGGATAAGTCAGCAGGCTCTCCCGCCTGCAAAAGAGCATGGCATTGTCGTAAGAATATTGTTGACTTTTGATTAAAGCTCCCTTATATTTCGTCCAATTGTCAGACTTGGATTAGCCAAATATCCATCAGGCGGAAATGGTGTGGGCAATCGCTGGTCTGCCTGGAGTCACACGATTCTATCCAACGTTTACCTTAAAGGAGGCAGTGGAAAAAACAATGGCTTTTGACTGGTTAACCAGACCCAAGGCATGGCTTTATGGCTCACTTAGCCTATTGCTAGTATTAATGATCGCTTGTGGCGCGGCCGAAGAAAGCCCCGCCGAAACCGGCGGGACTACGGAAACCGCCGCGGAGCAGGCCGCCCAGGAGCAGATGCAGCAGCCGGCCGGTCCGCCGCCGGCGGCCCAGCGCCAACCCAGCACCGGCATGGCCGGCGGCGAGGGTGGAACCACCCAAGGCAGCGAACCCTTGACCCAGCAACAGGAGCCGGCGCCCACCGCAGCTCCAGCCATGGCTGATACGCCCGCCGTTGCGGCCAAGCAGGTAACCCGTCTCGAGTTTGCTATCACTTCCGCCAACAACGAGACCAACCGCCCCTGGAAGGGCAGCCGCCAGGCCTATGTGCAGTATGACCCCACGCTGGACTATGCCATCGGCATTCACCCCACCACCAGCGAATACGTGCCGGAACTGGCCTACAAGTGGGAAGCCAGCGACGACTTGTCCGAGTGGACCTTCTGGCTTCGCGAAGGCATCCAGTTCCACAACGGCTGGGGCGAGCTTACCGCCGATGACTTCGTGCACACGGCCCAGATTTTGACCCGGCCCGATACGCGGTTGGGTACGTGGCGTTACTTCGTGGGCGGCCGAAACGAGGACAGCAGTCCCCTGGCTGGTCCCGACCAGTACTTCACCAAGATCGACGACTACACCTTCACCGTCACTTTCCACGGCAAGGACGGAAACCCAGTCACCACTTTCGACGCCGAGTTCGTGATGAGCAACGCCTCCTCCGAAATGGGACCCTGGAGCAAGAAGTTCTGGGAGTCCGTCGGCGGCGATGGTGAAGTGTACTTCTGTGGCGAGACCGCTCCTGCCTCCTGCACGGCAACTCTTGAGGCGAGGGAAGCGCTCCTTGACGAAGAGGGCCTGCAGGGCACCGGTTCTTACCAATACATGGGCCGCGAGCCAGCCCTGGCCTTCATCATGGAGAAGACTCCTGGCGATCACTGGACCCAGAACGTCGACCTGCCGGAAGGCGTTCTCCCCGATGATCCCGATTTCCAGGAAATCAGGCTCTACTGGACGCCTGAGGACGCCAGCCGTTACGCCGCCCTGCTGGCCGGCGAAGCCCATCTGGCCGACCTGCCCCTGGACCTGCAGAAGGATGCCGCTGAAAACGGCATGAAGTTGTTCCGGTCCCAGTTTACTTCAAACAACTTCTTCGTCTTCTTTGGGGGCATGTACCTGAGCGACGACCCCAGGGACGTTGCAGCTTATGACCCCTCGGTGCCTTGGGCTGAGACTCCCTGGGCCGGCCAGGAGCCGGTGCAGGACCGCAATTCCCCTCAGTTCAAGAACAACGGCTGGAAAGTCCGCCGCGCCATGAACAAAGCTATCAACCGGGAAGAGCTCCTGGACGTGCTTTACAAGGGCATCGGCGAGCTGATGTACGTCGGTTACTTCCACCCCAGCCATTACGGTTGGGACGACACCTGGCCGCAGCGCTACGAGACCGAGTACAAGTACAATCCGGAAGAGGCCATGCAGCTGCTGACCGAGGCCGGCTACGGTCCCGACAACCCGGTCAAGGTCACGGTACAGTCCTACGTCTCCCCGGGTGAAGCTGAACTGCCCCAGGCAATGGAAGCTATCGCCACCTACTGGGCCCAGGTGGGCATCGAAGTGGATATTGAGGACCTGAGCGCCTCCCAGGTACGGGAACGCTACCGGGGCCGCGAGATGCAGAACCGGGTCTGGCCCAACATTATCATCTACTTCCCGCTGGAGTATGGAAACCTTTCCGGCTTTACCAGCACCTTCGGTGCCAGCAGCCACTACCAGGACAACTGGGTCAACCGTGTAGCCAATGATTGGCGCACTGCGTCCGACTTCGCCGAGCGGGATCGCATCGCTCGCGAGTGGGGCAACTGGGCCTTTGACAACTACATGACCATGCCCCTGTTCTGGTTCCCCCACACCGTCGTGGGCGACCCGGCAGTGGTGGAAAGCTGGATTTACCCCGGCAGCACGGTGCCGCGCAACGGGCACATGCACGCTGTCAAGGCTGCCTACAAGGGCTAGAGTCTGGCTCAAACCCAATGGCGCAACTTTGGGCAGGTCGCTGTAATGGCGACCTGCCCATTCTTATCAGTAGTGTGTCCCTTTCTCCATCCTGACCAAGTAGGGAGTCCCGATTATGAGCACACAGGAATCCCAGTCGGATAACGGCCGGTCCCTGGAATTCGGCCTGTTTGACTGGATTGAGTGGGAGAAGCAGCCCCACAACAAGATTTACGAGGAACGGCTTAAGCTGTTGGAGTACGCCGACAGGAACGGCTTTTATTGTTATCACCTGGCCGAACACCACGTTACGCCCCTGAGCCTGGCGCCGTCCCCCGGGGTGTTCCTGGCCGCCGCTGCCCAGCGCACCAGCAAGATCCGCCTGGGGCCACTGGTCTATCTCTTGCCTTTCTACAGCCCCCTGCGCCTGCTGCACGAGGTCTGCATGCTGGACAACCTGAGCAACGGACGCCTGGACCTGGGCGTAGGACGAGGCATCGTCCCCATGGAGGCGGCCCACTATGACGTAGACTTTGAAGAGGGCAGGGATATGTTCCAGGAAGCCCTGGACATCCTGCTCATGGGAATGACCCAGAAGACCCTGAACTACGTGGGCAAGCATTACCAGTATGAGGACATCCAGGTATGGTCAGAACCTCAACAGCGGCCCTACCCACCCCTGTGGTACGCCACCAACAACAAGGAGACGGTCCCCTGGATCGCCCAGCATGGCTTCAACACCAGCACCGTGTTCGACCCGTCAGACGGAGTGAAGGAGCATTTTGACCTTTACCGGCAGATATGGCAGGAACACCGTGAAGACGATGGGCGCCTGAACGCTCACGTATCCGAACCAAAGCTTGGCCTCACGAGACACCTCTATATTGCTCCCACCGACGCCGAGGCTCTGAAAGAATGCCGCGCCGCCTTCGACGCCTGGTTCTACAACATTAATTTCCTGTGGGACAAGCACGATGTCCCGCTGCCCGCTGCCATCAATTTCGATGACTGGGTGGAGAAGGAAGTGCTGCTGGTTGGCTCGCCGGCCACGGTGCGAGAGCAGGTGGGAAGGACAATCGAGGAAAGCAGCATCAACTACTTCAATTCGATCTTTGCCTGGGGCGACCTGTCTCACGAGCAGGCAATGCGCTCCATCGGCCTATTCGTGGAAGAGGTAATGCCGGCCTTGCGTTAAGTGAACTTAACCGTTAACTTGTAAAGACGCGGGGTTTCACCGGGATTCTCCGCGTCGTTTTTTGTACTCTTGGAGATAATTTGAACAAGGGAGATTGACTTGCGAGCAACGATGGAAGCCTCGGCCCCCCGCCTTGCCGCGCTGCCGATATCTATGTTTTTGTGTGCCGTCAGCGTGGCCCTGGCGATTATCGGCTCCCTGGGTCCCTGGGCACGGGTGCCCACTTACGCGGCCAGCTATGGCGACGCAGCTGCCGGCGAGGGGGTGTTCTGGGTGACGGGATTAAGCGCCCCGGGCATGATTCCCATCTTTGGCGATGGGACAGTGGTCCTGGTCATGGCATCCTTGGCCGGCCTGCTCATCCTGTGGCGGATGGTATGGCCGCCCAAGTCCACCGGCTTTATCCTTTCGGGCATCCTTTGTTTGCTATTGCTGTCCGCGGTCATCGGTACGGTCAACTGGGCCTATCCCGGCTTCGTTCCCCAAGCCGATTCCCGTACCTATTTCAAGGGCAGTGTGGAAGTTAGCTGGGGGCTCATAGTCATGACCGCCGGTCTGTGGCCAGGAGTGGTGGCAGCGGCCTACCAGCTGTGGGCCGACGAATTGCGATAGCGGCACCCTCAAGCCTCCTGAAAGGCCGTCGGTGCCTCTAGTTTGAAATCCCGAAAGCGCCCCAACATCTTGAGCCAGGCGCAAGGAAGACCCCCGGGACCGAGATCCCGGGGGTTGCTGGTTGTTCAGCCTTAGTGTGAACTGAGCAGCTAAAGGTTGCGCTGCTTGGGGTCCAGGCGGTCGCGCAACCAGTCGCCCATCAGGTTGAGGGACAGCACCACCAGGGAGATTGCGACCCCGGGGAAGAAGGACACCCACCAGGCAGTTACCACCAGTTCCCGCCCGTTGGCTACCATCAGGCCCCACGCCGGTGTCGGCCGCGGTATTCCCGCTCCCAGGAAACTCAGGCTCGCCTCCAACAGAATCACGAATCCTACCTGCAGGGTCGCCAGCACGATGATGGAGTTGACCACATTGGGAAAGACGTGGCGCACGATGATACGGAAATCCGAGGACCCCGCCACCTTGGCCCGTCCAATAAAGTCCTGGTTCTTGATAGCCAGCACCTCTCCTCTTACCTGACGGGCGTACCTAGACCAGAGGATGACGCAGATGACGAATATTACCACACCGAAACTAGGGCCCCGGGCCGCCACGATGGCCAAGGCTAACAGAATAGCCGGTATGGACAAGGCGATATCCACCCCCCGCATGATCAACATGTCGGAACGGCCGCCAAAGTAACCCGCTATCAGCCCCAGACCGACGCCGACTACGCCACTGATGGCAATCACCGTCAGAGAAACCGCCAGCACATACTTGGCGCCGTGGATGATGCGGCTCAAAATGTCACGTCCCTGCTTGTCGGTACCAAGGAGATACCTGGCGGAGCCCCCTTCCTGCCAGGACGGAGGCGTCAACCGCTCCGAAAACTGGCCTCGTGTCGGATGGTGGGGCGCCACGTAGGCAGCGAAAAAGGCGGGAATAATCAAAACCACCACTATTACCGCCAATGGGATGAGGGGGAAGCGCCGGGCTTCCCGAAGGAAGTTTCCCACGCTACTGGGGGAGTACCAAGCCGGTTTTCGCGCTGGCGCAGTTATTTGCATGGTTATCCACTCCTGATCAATTGGCGGAAACGGCGTTCCCGCACGTTTTTCAAGGGAAGTAAGCCCGCACAGATTCGCCTAGTAACGAATCCTCGGGTCAAGGTAAGCGTAAAGAATGTCCACTATCAGATTCGCAAAGATATAGATCCCGGCGAATGTAATTACAACTGCCTGGACTACCGGATAGTCCCGGGCGTTGATGGCCTGAATGGCCAGCAGGCCGGTGCCAGGCCAGGTGAAGACGCTCTCCGTGATAACCGCTCCGGTCATCAGTTGGCCTGCCACGATGCCAAAAAAGGTCAGGGGGGGAATGGAGGCGTTCTTGAGGGCGTGCTTCCAAACTACCTTCCACTCCAGAAGGCCCTTGATGCGGGCCAGCTTGATGTATTCCGAGTCCAGCACTTCCAGCATGGCGGACCGAACCAGGCGCATCATGGCCGCTACCTGGAACCAGCCCAGGGTAATGGCGGGCAGGATCAAATTCTTGCCTCCTCCCCGGCCTTGAGTGGGGAACAGGTCAAACTGGACGGCGAAAATGAAAATAAGGACAATACCCAGCCAGAAGGGAGGCAATGACTGGCCCGCCAAGGCAATCATCTTACCAATATAGTCAAAGACAGTGTCCTTTTTTACCGCCGAAAGCACCCCGACAGGCACGGCAATCAGCAAGCTAATGCCCATGGCAATAGCTGCCAGCTGCAACGTTGCCGGGAAGCGCTCGATTACGAGCCCTATAGCAGTCTTGTCAGCCCAGTTGATAGATTGTCCGAAGTCGCCCCTCAACGCGTTACCGACAAATTTCAAGTATTGAATAGGCAAGGGCTGGTCCAGACCCAGCGAACGCTCAAGAGCTCTTTCCTGGGCTGGGCCGGCATCGAAGGGCAGGAACACGTCGACGGGGTTGCCACTGATGCGTGCCAGGGCGAAAACAATGATGCTGACTATGAACAGCACCAGAAGTGCGTAAAGGCACCGGATGATTATGAACCGCTGCATACCTACACCTCGTTAAAAGTCCGCTCTCTCTTGTAGCGGCGAGGCCACGCTTGGGATTGCATTGCCGCCGAACCCGTTGCCGTGCACCCGTACTTAGCGCCGCCCCAAGTCCAAAGACTGGGATCATTCGGGAAGGAATGCCCGGCCGGCGCTTTAGGTGGGCTTCTCCCCCTGCCATACTTTCCCAAAATTAAAGCAAATATATGCCATCCCTAAGTTAGTGTCAACGAATGGCGCGAATGTTAAATGACAGCGTTCGTAACTCGTCGGCACTATTCAAACTTTTGGATTGAATCTACCCTTACGCTGCCAAGAACAAGGCATAAGATTTCACCCAAGTCTCCCAACTTTTGCCGATTATCGGCAAGAGAATAGCAACTAATATATCGACTAAGAAGGTATATTATGTTAGGAGGGTAGGAGGCGGGGCGGCTGGTTTTCTATTTGCAGCATAATTGGACGCAATCTGTTGTGCATGTTACAATCGGTTGTGTTAATGTAAGGGATACTATGTCGGGTAGCATTACCTGAGGGATAATGGGCAAGTTCGGCTGACCAGTTAGGTCGGGTGGCGAGTCAATGGCCGCGCAGCTTTTTAACTGTCTCTTTAGGAGTAGGAGTTTGCCATGAAGCTAGTTGTCGTTGGGACGGGTCAAGGCGGTTCCAATATCGCTGATGAATTCGTAGCCCTGGGGCAGTGGGTGTGGAACAACCGGAGGGTGCGAATATTCACCGGTACCGAATCCGACCCACTCGCCAAGGGCGTGTTCGCAGTGAATTTGGGCGCCGGTGACTTATATGGTCTCGAACATATTCCCCAGACGGATGACCATACCATCCTGCTGGGTACTACCGATGAGTTCCGGGGCAGAGGGGCCGGCAAGGTTAATGCCGACGGCGCCGAGCAGGCCCGACGGGATTCGCGCAAGATCGTCTCCACTATTCGGGACCACGGAGACGTGTATTCCGCTGATGCCATAATGGTTATTGCAACCACCGCCGGCGGCACCGGTTCCGGCTCGGTGGGTGTCATAGTTGACGTTCTCAAGGAAGAATTCAAAAAGCCCGTATATGCCATGCTGGTGTTGCCCTTTGAGAACCAGTACGACGAGCCTGACAGCGTGATTAACACTGCCACCTGTCTCAAGAAGGTACTGGAAAACTCCAAGGCCGACGCGGTGTTCCTGGTGGACAATCAAAAGTTCGCCCGCAAGCAGGACGCTATGGGGGTGAACTTTGCAACCATCAACCGAAAGATCGCTGACTCGTTCATGGATATCCTCTGCGTTGGCGAGGAAACGGATCGCCGTTTCATCGGAGAGGTTCTGGACGCCAACGATGTCATCCGAATCCTGAAGGGCCCCACCGTCATAGGTGTCAGCCATGCGGCAGTGCCAATGAACAGGAAGCCACGTAGCGGCGGGCTGTTTGGTCGCATCCGGAACGGTGATCGTACCCAGCAGCATTTTTCCGTCTCGAAGGCCCAGATCGAAAGGGCCCAGACCGTTGTTACCCAAGCCTTGGCCGAGCTTTCGCTGGACTGCGAATACTATGAAGACGGCAAGGTGCTTTATGACGCACAGCATGTGCTGGGTCTGTTCAGTGGGCCAGCCAATGAGGCGACGGAAGAGATCGTCGAGATGATGGACAATACATTCGCTGAACTGGTACCAGGCGCAGGCCGCCGCAAGGGAACCTACCCTGGACGGACTTCAGACACCATCAGTGTCACCGCCATTGTGGCCAATATAGGCGAGGGCAAAGCCATGGACCGCATTGAGTGGTTCTACCGCGAAGCCGCCAACATGATGAACACCTCTCGCGACCGCAGGGAGGGCCGGGGCAGGCGCTGGGAGGACATTTCCAAGCTGTCCGACGTGCTGCCAAACCTTTAATCCAATGAAAATGTTTGGCGCGGCAGTTCATGCCGAGCCGCTGACGTTCCTGATTTTTTGGAGGCAAAATTGAGAGTCTCGAGAATGCCGGAGTATCGAGGCGGCTCCGGTTCACCTATTGTATTGATTTTGGTCTTGCTGGCTGTATTGATTGTCGGCGGGGTCGTTATTTTCTTGTTGCTGGGCAGCAATTCAGCTAGCCAGGACACAGTCGTGCCTACGCAGGTTCCACAGGCTGCTGTTCAGCCCGCTGCTGTTGCTCCCCCACAGCCCCTGCCAACGCTGGCGCCGTCAGATCCCCCGCCGCAAGAGGGGTCGACCACGCCTGAAGCCTTCCGGCCTCCCCAGGTAATTCTGGGAGAGGTCTTGGCACAAGGCTTTGTAGATCTGCAGTTACAGACCGGTCAGGTACGTACCTTCTACACCTTCCAGGTGGATACCAGCACCCAGAACATTGTGCTGTTCTTCGCCCTCTACGACCCCACGGGCCAGGCTATCAGCCGCTCCATAATTGTGGAGGATTACAGCCAGTCGGAGCTGATTGATAACGCCGAGCTTACCGTCTATTATCCCGATGCTCCGGCTACCGTAATCAGATTTGAAAAAGAAGCAGGTACGGTGGAGTCCAGCCAGTTCTACACCACCCAGCCCCACGCCCCGGGTCTTCTCTCTTCGCAGATGCGGATTGCCCTCATCAAGCAGAACCTGCCGCTGGCTAATGCCGATGGCAACATTGGCGCCCATATGCAGCTAGACCCCACCGGTGTGGCCGACCTTTCGGGGTACAGGGTCACGATCCAGGACCCGGTGACCACCGAGACGGGCCTGACCGAAATTCAGGCTATCATAGACCAGCTGGAGAGCCGCCGGCCCCGTTCCTAGGGATCTCCCAAAATCCAGGCAATCCGATGACAACAAGAACGCCGGGCTGATCAGCCCGGCGTTCCCATTTGGGGATCGCAGTACGGGCGCTGCAGGCAGCTAGAGATCTTCCAGTTCCTCCAGGATACTCTCGTCCAGAGTAAAGCTCTCGGCGGCAGTGGGGAAGGAACCGTCGCGGACGTCGACTGCGTATTGAGTAAATGCCTCGCTAATTGTCTGGGCCAGGTTGGCGTACCTTCTTGCGTGGCGGGGAACAAAGTCGGTGAAGAGGCCCAGCATATCGTGGAGCACCTGCACCTGACCGTCGCAGTCGGGACCGGCGCCAATGCCGATGGTGGGAATGGTCAGCCGCTGAGTGATGAACCTGGACAGAGGGGCGGGCACCAACTCCAGCACCACCGCATAGGCCCCAGCGGCCTCAACGGCCAGGGCATCCCGCACAATCTGCCGTGCCTGTTCGACGGACCGTCCCCGCACCCGATAGCCACCGAAGGCGTTGACCGACTGAGGGGTAACACCTATGTGGGCCATGACCGGTATATCGCAGTCCACTATGCGCCGGATGGTGGGGGCGATGTTCTCTCCTCCTTCCAGCTTGACGGTGTGGGCTCCACCTTCCTGCAACAACCTTGCCGCATTGCGCAGGGCCTGGGCCGGTTCCACCTGGTAAGTCATGAAGGGTAAATCGGCAACTATCAGGGAGTTCTTGTTTCCCCGAACCACCATCCTCGTGTGGTGGATGATGTCTTCCATGGTGACAGGTATGGTGGACTCATAGCCCAGCACCACCATGCCCAGGCTGTCGCCCACCAGGACCACCGGGATGCCCGCAGCATCGGCCAGGGCGGCGGTGGTGTAATCGTAGGCGGTAATCATGGGGATCCGCTCCCCGCGTTCCTTCATCTCGGCAAGCTGCCTGACGGTCGTTTTGGCCATGTCTCCTACCTCTTGCCCAGTGAATGGTGAGAACCGGTTTCAGCAACGACCCGCCGGATGGCAGCTTCGCCTTGACTGTCCAGCCCCCGTTGCAAGGCCACGGGGAGGGCAATCTCCGTCAAAGCCCCGTATAACGCCGCCACCTGCGGGTTGCTCCGCTCCAAGGCCTCCAGATGTTTCTGGACAGTCCCAGCGTCTCCACGCACCAGGGGTCCGGTAACGCTGGCACTCGTTCCCAGCAGCGCCACGTTGTCCAGAGTCGTCCGGGACAGGGACACCACCGCGCCTAGAGCTTCCTCCTCGGCAAAACCGGCGTCTATCAGGGAGTCGAGCGCCGTCTCTAGCAGAGTTACCAGGTAACCGCAACTCAGGATGGCCGCGGCGTGATAGAGAGCCCGTTTGTCTTCCTCAACAGTTACGGCCCTTCCTCCCAGATTGATCGCCAGTCCGGCGAGAAAGTCCGCCAGTCGGCTCTCCGCGGAGATGGCAAATGTGACGCCAGCCAGCCTGGCCACGGCCCGTTCTGGACTGGCAATGCCGGCAAAAGTCTGGAAGGGATGGAATGCGCCAGTCTCTGCGCCCCGGTCGGCGGCCGGTTCCAGAATCTCCCTGCCCGACGCGCCGCAACAGTGCACCACTTCCTGGCCCATCCGCCAATGCACCGATGCCGCCACCGAGGTGATGGCCGAGTCCGGCGTGGTAATGAACACTATGTCGGCGGCATCTGCAACATCCTGGGATGACTCCAGGACATTGCAACCGGCTATGGAACCTGCCAGGTTCTCTGCGGATTGCCTGGTGCGGCTGGAAACGACCCGCACGCTATACCCCTTACGGTGCAGGGCCAGCGCCAGGCCAGAACCCAGGGTTCCAGCGCCAATGAATCCGATGCGCCTGCTGCCAGTATCAAACGTCATGTTCCAGTTCGCCTATCGCCGGTATTCCTCCCAGGCCAGAGGCAGTCTCGATGGCCCGAATGACGGCCTGAGCAGTTACTTCAACAGCCGCCGCACCCAGGGTGGTCAGGTCTCCGGGCGGGTGTCTTTGGTTGGTCGCCATGGCAAACATAGTGTCGCCATCGCGAGTAGTGTGGCAGGGCCTGATGGCCAGGGCCAGACCGTCGTGGCTGATTCGGGCCAGCCAGTTGGCCTCCTCCTTCGTGAGGGTGGCGTCGGTTGCCACGACACCGATGGTTGTGTTGCTCAGGGGCGGAGCCGCATCGGTTGTTTCCTTCTTCTCCCCATTCAGCAAAGTCCGCACCGTCGACTGCATCCCGGGCAGGACAATGCGCCTGGGACCGGCCACCAGCTGGGCCGTGCGGTGGTCCACCACGTCGCCCACCGCGTTAACCGCAACCAGGGCAGCAACCCGGTTGCCGTCGGGCAGCCTCAGTGTAGCGCTGCCAATGCCCCCCTTTACCGCTCGTTCCGGCCCCAGCATCTTGCCGACGGTGGCGCCAGTTCCGGCTCCGACTGTTCCTTCGGACACCGGGTCTGAATTGGCGGACTGGGCGGCGGCGTAACCATCGGCTGGTCCGGGGCGGACTTTGTTTGTGATCAGGCCCAGGTCAAACAGGATGGCCGAGGCCACAATGGGAACCACGGCAGTACCCACCCGGACTCCGATGTCCTCCTCCTCCAGGTAGCGCATCACTCCGGAGGCGGCGTCGAGGCCGTAGGCGCTGCCACCGCTGAGCACAACGGCGTGGACGCGGTCCACCCGCCGCATGGGCTGGAGCAGGTCCGTCTCACGGGTGCCCGGGGAGCCACCGCGGACGTCGACTCCTCCGGAAGCCCCGGCCCGGCAGAGGATAACGGTGCAGCCGGTGGCGTTGGCCAGGTCGGTGTAATGCCCAACTTCCAGGCCAGAGACGGAGGTAAGAGTGGTGTTCATGCTTTGTTCTTTTCCAACTTTTTTGGTAAATGAAGGTTGGTTGGGGGACAAAAAGAAAGCCGCGCCACTAACTGGCGCAGCCCGGTTTGTTGCTGCTAAAGACAATGCCATTCGATTTTGGCCGTCTCGGTCAACACTGGATCCCAGCGGCCCACCGTGCCTGGATTGAGAATCGCCGGATGCCCCGGCTGCTAACCCCCCTTACCGGGTGGATTGCAAGGGGAGTTTAAGGGCAAGGTATACGGGTGTCAAGTTGACGAAAAGGACGCTGGTTGGATACGGGGCCACCGCCGGACGAACTGCGGATGGTCCACCGTTTGGCCATGCCGCCCAGCGGGGCTTGCCGGGTCACAAGGGTTCGGCTTGAGATGGTTCGCCCGATTCCACCTCGGCGATCAGTTCTTCGGCGTAGCGCAGGACCCTGTCCCTGCGTTGTGGCGAACCATCCTTGCCTTCAAGGTAGAGTCTGAGCGCCTGCAGGGGTTGCAGTCCCTCAGATTCGCCACTGGCCAGACGGGTGCGGCGGGAGCCCTCTACCTCGCGACTGATGGCGGCGATGTAGTGGGCAGATGCCAGGGCTTCCCGAATATCGCCTTCTCTCAGCAACGAGTCCGCTTCGGCGGACAGCTTAATGCGAACGCGCACCACGGCGTCGAACACGTCGCGGCGGGCCATTGCCCGCAGAACGGCGGCGGTTGGGTCGGGTTCGCCCGGCGCGATGGTCACGTCGACGGTGACGAAACGGCGGGCGTTGACGGTATGGAACTGGAAGTCAGTCAGACGCTTTCCCTGGGGAGCCGAAGGGTCGAGGTCAACCACACAGAAGCCCTTATCGTCGGCCTCTTCAGAGAAATCCACCCGCTGCACGCTGCCGGAATAGGCCATGATGGGTGATTCCCGCCGCAGCACCTGGTGCTTGTGGATGTGACCCAGGGCCACGTATTCCAGTTCGGGACGGTGGAGGGCGCTAGCCAAGAGGACGTGGTCGTTACCCAGCATCATGGAGCGCTCGGTGCCCACGGTAGAGCCGTTGATGGTGACGTGGCCCGTGAGGATGGCGGGTATCTGCGGGTCCAGTTCGCTGACTCGCAGGGCAATGGCTTCGGTCATCCGGCTCTCAATTTCGGCGCGCACCTGGTCGATGGTGAGGCCACGGGACTCCTCCCGGGTGATGAGGCGGCCACGGCGGGGCCAGGGCACCGCCACAATCTGCAACGGGCCCGCCGGAGTTTCAATACGGTAGGTCTGCAGGTTGTCGCCGATGTGGACGTTGGGCACCTGCAGGGTGGGAAAGATCTCTACCGCGTTGGCCCGACTGCTGGCGTTGGGCAGGTCGTGGTTGCCGATCAGCAGAAAGACGGGGATGCCTGCCGACGAAATGCGGTACAGGCGGCTGGCGAACTCCCGCTGGTGAGTCTGGGACGGATCGCGGCCCTTGTAGGCATCTCCCGCCAAGAGGACGAGGTCAACTTGCTGGGTGACGGCATAGTCCACCACCTCGTCCAATGCCGCCAGGAAGTCGGCCAGGCGGGTGGAAAGACCGGTGGCAGGGTCCATGCGCCCGTAGTTTTCCACGCCGATGTGGAGGTCGGAGAAATGGAGGATTCGCAATGGGTCACCGCGCCGTCAGGGATGTGCCGGGGTCAAGGTCGAGTATAGCAGACGTGGGTTTTTCATTTTTTCCACGAAGGACACGAAGGAGCACGAAGATGGGTATTTTTTTGTTTTCGTGCCATTTTGTCCCATTTTGTCCCATTTGGTTCCGGTTTTTTCTTCAACCCCGGGGCCTTGTACCGGAGGGTGAAGGGGCATTGTCCTTAGGGCGTGTCGTCATATTCAATGTCATTGCTACCAAGGCAGGAACCTCGACCTCAGCCCATCGAGGTTCCCGCCTTCGCGGGAACGACGAAAAGGGACGCTGGGAGGGTTCTACCTTCAATTTGACGACAGCCGGTGGGCCAGGGCAGACACGCAGGTCTGCCCCTACCATTACCGGCGGTGGGGCTGGGCAGACACGTAGGTCTGCCCCTACCATTACCGGCGGTGGGGCAGGGCAGACACATAGGTCTGCCCCTACCAGGGGCAAGGTCTCCTATGCCATAGCGAACCAGCGGGCCCAGAGCAGGGACAGGTCGGGTTTGGGCTTGGGTGCGGGCAGTTCCCGCAGGAGCAATTTGTCGTACTTGCTCTCCCAGGCCCAGGGGAGCAGGGCCAGCAGCATGCGCCGGGGTTCGGGGATGTCTCCCTTTTCCCTAACCTTGTCCAGGTAGTTGTGCAGGTGCATCCAGGTGGTGAGGCGGAAGCCCTGGTCGGCGATCTTGCGGATTACCTCCAGGGGTTTGGGTGGGTCCTGCTGGTCGGCCACGGCACGGGCGTAGTCGTGGTGGACCTGTTCGGTGACGCGGCGCATGCGGTAGATGGTGAGTTGCCGGTGGTAGTTGCGCTGGAG
>DAOUHR010000031.1:0-31825 GCA_034428635.1 Dehalococcoidia bacterium | reverse complement strand
GATTTCCGGGCGGTTTATCCAGGTGTCCGAACCCTTGCTGCTGACCTTCGGCATCGGGGTTGGGGCATTCAGCGTGTTATCCGTCTCCATTATCTTTGCTCCCCTGTTCCTGCTGGTGCGAGGCCGAGAGGGCTTCTTTAACGTTATCAGGCCCGTGGGCGTGGTCCTGGGCGGTTTTTTCTATCCAGTGGCCTTTCTCGCCCCTGGCATAGAGTTCCTGGCCCGCATCCTCCCGGCGGCGTGGGCCATGGATGCCGTCATAATTGCCCTGGCACCCGGTGGGGACGTTTGGGAGGGCGCACGGGACCTTGCCATCGCCCTGGCGGTCTCGTTGGCGTATCTGTTGCTGGCTTATTTTCTCCTGATTAAGGTCGAACACCGGGTCAGGGTCGAAGGCAACATGAGGGCCTTCTAGGACGTATTTTGACTAACTTCTTCGTTCAATCCTACCTGACCTATCGTGCCCTGTTCTTCTGGCTGAACTGGCCGGCCTACACCGGAAATGTCTTCCTGGTTCCCGTGCTCTACATCACCATGCTGATGCTGACGGGAAGGTTCGCCAACAGTCCCCTGGAGTCGGACTATTACATCAAGGGAATGGCAGCTTACTCCACCCCCTTCATCCTGATCTGGGGTATTACCCAATGCAACTACTACGAACGGGTGATCGGAACCCTCGCCCACGTTCTTGGCAGCTCGGGAAACCGGTGGCTGGTCTACTGGAGCCGGGGCACAATGCACTTTCCCAACGGCATGTTTACCGTGGCGACCAGCCTGGTGTTCGCCTGGCTGTTCATTGGGCTGGATTTTTCCGCTATCAACTGGGCGACCCTGATAGCTTCCATACTGTTTTTCGGATTTTCCTGTACTGCCTTCGCGCTGGCCATCGGGGTCTTCGCCATCGTTATACGGGACTGGCTGGTAATCAGCGCCGGAGCCTCGGGTCTGCTCATTCTCTTTACCGGGGTGGTGGTACCGGTGGATGAACTTCCCTTCTCCCTCCACTACCTAGCTAATTTCCTGCCGCTGACGCATGGCGTCGCGGCCTTCCGCGAGGCCTTCCACGGCGCCGGGCCGTCTGCTGTGGCAGGCCACCTGCTCTGGGAACTGGCGGTGGGAGTTTGCTACGGGCTGTTTGGATACCTTTCCTTCAGGTTCGTTGAGGCAGACGCCAGGCGACGGGGCGCCTACGAGACTTCCATTTTGTAATCATCAGAATCTGGAGCGATCACATGGACACAACCGGCTCAATAGCCGTAGAGTGCAACAACCTTTCCCGCACCTATTCGTCCCGCAATGTGATGGGGCGGCGGCGGGACTTCGTTGCCCTTCAGAACCTGAACCTGGAAATTCCCAAAGGCGCCATATTTGGACTTCTGGGCCCCAATGGAGCGGGGAAGACCACCACCGTGCGCATTCTGTCCACCCTGCTGACACCCACGTCGGGGACGGCCCGGGTTCTGGGCTTCGATGTAGAGACCCAGGCTAAACAGGTGCGCCGGAATACGGGTTTCATTCTGGGAGGGGAGCGAGGCCTTTACGGCCGCATAACCGGCGAACAGAACATGCGGTTCTTCGCTGCCCTGAACCACATTAACCCGGGGGAAGCAAAGCGGCGAACCACCCAGCTGCTGGACCGGGTGGGCCTTACCGAACATGCGGGGACACCCGTGGAGAACTATTCCAGGGGCATGAAACAGAGGCTGCACATTGCCAGGGGCCTGCTTACCGACCCGCCGGTCCTGTTCATGGACGAACCGACCATCGGCATCGACCCTATCGGCGCCCAGGAACTGAGAAATTATGTCTCGGAACTGGCCGGTGAAGGAAAAACCATACTGCTGACCACCCACTACATGGCGGAGGCTGACATGCTGTGCGACACCATCGCCATCATAGACCGTGGTGAACTGGCGGCGGTAGGGACTCCCGGCGAAATCAAGCGCAGGTTCAGCAGGCTGGGCATAATAGAGGTGACGGTGAATCGTCCCAGAGAACAACTGGCGGCCAAAATCCTGGAGATTGAGGCTGTGGAGCGCGTTGAATCAGCGGCCGAGGGTCCTTTTCAGAAGCTGACGATATCAATTACCTTCGGCGCCGACTTGCGGGACACCATCGTGGATGCCATAGGCGCCGAGAATATCGAAAGCGTGGTGTCCCGCGACCCGACATTGGAAGAGGCATATATCAATATTCTCCAGCGTTAGGCCGACCGGTCGCCTCCGACTTCAAGCCGCCAGCCATGGAGCCTGTGACGGCCTTAACACAAGGGTTGCAGGCATGGCTGGCGCCATGCCTGGCCTTTCGACCTGGGCAAAGGTGAGCATCGGCCAATGTCGGGATGCTCTCTCTTCGTGAGGAGAGTGCCAGGTGAGAGGGCAGCCGGAAAAACCATGGGGGCGAGCGCTGGCAAATGAAGGCCTGAGTATCTGCGCGACCCATAACTCAACGGAGGACTGTGATGTCAGAACTGGCTCACTACCTGGAACGAGAAGCCCGGAGGCGGCATTTTCTTCCCCATGGGGAAGATCTTACCGCTCAGCGGGCCTTTGCCCTGATAAGAGACATGCCATACAAAAGGGCCAGTTCACGTCGGCCCGAATCCATAGTCGAGGAGTGGCAGGGCACCTGCTCCGGCAAGCATTATCTCCTGGCCGAGGTGTTGCGGGAAATGGGAATGGAAGTTGACGTGATGATGAGCCCTCACCAATTCGACCAGGGAAATACTGGCCACTTTCCGGAGGAGTTAAAGAACATGTTGGCCGACGGTCCAGTTTCCGATGTTCACACCTTTCTCAAAGTACGCACCGGTCTGGTCTGGACAGTTGTTGATGCTACCTGGCCCAGCAGCGTTGAACCATTGGGAATGACGGTGAACCACGAGTTCAACCCCGGCATTGATATGACGCTGGCCTGCAATCCCCTAGAAACTTATCGGGTCCCCCCGGGACAGGACCCTCAACAGTTCAAGGAAGACCTCATTGAGAGAATCTGCGGGACGCTTGGCAGGCGCCGGGATGACTTCATCGAAGGAATGGGCAAATGGCTGGGGGGAATTGCTGTCATTTGAGAGAAGCTTCTCTCAAATCCCCTTAATTTAGACAGATGTAAGTCAACTGCCGTCAGCCAATCCTCCGACCGCATTGGACAAACAGTTTTGACATAGCGAGAGGTGATTCTTTCAATAGTAATCCCCAGACTGGACCCCGCCAAGGTTGGGCGGGTTTTCCCCTCCTCCAGCCGATTTCCTGGCAGATCGATTTCAATAGTAGGCTTCGACGCTTCGGGTAAGACCACGCAGGTCGAAGAGCTCGGCAAGAGATTCAGGGAGCTGGGGCACGAGGTTGTAGAGACACGCCAGCCCACCGACTGGTATCGCAGCAATGACCTGGTCCTCCACCAGTTCGTCCCGGCGACGGCGCCCAGGCGGAAGGTTGTTGCCCAGGCGAAATATGGATGGCAATCCAGCGCTGAATTTCGCAAAAGACGTTATATAATCTCAGCCACAGACACCGGCCAACAAAGCCCCGTAACGGGAAGGTGCAACAGTGGAAGCAATCAGCCCCGAGGGACAACCCCAGGCAGACCAGAAAGAGCCCATCAGAATATCCAAGTTCAGCCTTCGCCGCTACTCCATCCAGCATTTTCTTCTGTTGTTACTGGTCCTCATCCTCCTGGTAACAATCAATGCCTACGCCGCAATCACCGGCAACGGGCCCCTGATAGCCCTGGCCGGCCTGACACTAACCCTGTTCCTGATAAAGACCTGCATCGTGCTTTACGCCAGCTTCAGGACCATCGGCGTGGAAATCTGGATCCGCCGCATGGGCATGGGAGACCTGGAATACCGCATCGAACCGCGGGGCAGGGACGAAATATCCCTGGCCTGCGAGGCTCTCGAGACCCTTCGCCAAAGCTCCATAAAGGCCATGGAACTGGACCTGGTCAGAGAGCTCTCAGGGCAGTTGCAGGAGCGCAACAAAGAGCTTGAGCAGGCCGTGCGGGACCTGCAGACGGCCCAGGACCGAATCATCAGCCAGCAGAAGCTGGCCGAGTTGGGCGAACTGACCGCCGGCGTAGCCCACGAGATCCGCAACCCGCTGCAATTCATCGAGAACTTCGCCAAGGATGCCATCACGGTCTACGAAGACCTGTCCCTGGAGCAAGACCCAAAGGAAGCCAGCGACCTGGCCCAGGAGTTGAAGGATAACCTCCAACGAATCGTCAGCAACGCCCAGAGAGTCAACCGCGTGGTCCAGGACATGGCGGCAACAGCCCGCTCCAGTGCCGGTCAATTTCAACCCACGAAGGTCAACCCCATTCTACAGAGCCACGCCAACCTGGCCTATCAGAGCGCCTGTGCCCGCGAACCGGGCTTCAGCGCCGACCTCCAGTGGAGCCTGGACCCGCGGCTCGATACCGACCAGGGAGTAATAACGGCGGTCCCCGAAGATGTAGCTCGGGTAGTATCCAGCGTGGTCAGTAACGCTTGCCACGCCCTCAGCGACCGTCAACAACAGCAGGGCGGCGACCCTTACCACCCCTTCCTCCGCCTGGCCACAAGCCTGCAGGAGACCAATGTCCGAATCAGCGTGGCCGACAATGGCGCGGGAATGACCCCTGAGGTGCTGGAGAAGATCTTCAACCCCTTCTTTACCACCCGGCAAGCCAACCAGGGCACCGGCCTCGGGTTGAGTGTCAGCCACGACATAGTCCGAGAGCACGGGGGCACAATAGAAGTCGAATCCCGGCCCGGCGAGGGAACCGAGATTACAATCACGCTTCCCAAAGGGAAGGTACGTTCACCAGAGCCCGAAGCAAACTGAGCATCCTCAAAAGCCGAGACTCATCGTTCCCAGCCGGTATTGTCCGGAGACAGCCGGACATCAACCAGGCCATCTGCAATCACCGCCCACCGCATATCCAGCGCCTGCAAGATGGGACCATCAACCGACCCCCCTGGCGGTCGCGGACCAGCGCTGCCGAGTCCACGGCATGGACGGGCTTCGCAAGGCTGCAATCGTCCCGCGTGCCAGACCGGCGCCGGGGCATTCCCCTTCAGCGCATGCCTCCTGTTAACAACCGGCGGGCATTCGTGTATATTCCTTTATGAAAGGCGGCCCGATAACCCATGCCCAATTCCCTCTTCTACGGCGACAACCTCCAGGTGCTTCGCGACCACATCCCCGACGAGTCGGTGGACCTGGTATATCTCGACCCGCCCTTCAACTCCAACGCCTCCTACAACGTCCTCTTTCGCGAAAAGTCAGGCGAGGAGTCGCCGGCCCAGATCAGGGCCTTCACCGATACCTGGGAGTGGACGCTGGAGACGGAGCGGACCTTCGAGGAGGACATCATCCTCAACCCCGGCACGCCCCGGGCGGTGAAGGAGATGATCACCGCCTTCCGCGACTTCATCGGCCGCAACGCGATGATGGCCTACCTGGTGATGATGACCCCCCGCCTGGTGGAACTGCGCCGCGTCCTCAAGCCCACCGGCAGCCTCTACCTCCACTGCGACCCCACCGCCAGCCATTACTTGAAGATTTTGCTGGATGCCGTGTTTGGGGCCAGGAATTTCAGGAATGAAATCACTTGGGTTAGGTCGCTCCCTCACAATGATGCCCATAGATTTGGCCGCAGCAGGGACTCAATTCTTCTATATGCCCGCTCTCAACAAAGTTTGTTTAATGCGCAGTACCGCCCACAAAAGGAAGCAAGCGTAAGGGCCCACTACAGAGAGGGAGCTGACGGGAGAATGTTTAGATTGGCTTCATTGCTTGCGCCTGGTGGGCGGGGGCCGATGTATGAAT
Organism: Dehalococcoidia bacterium; assembly: GCA_034428635.1. Lineage (GTDB taxonomy): Bacteria > Chloroflexota > Dehalococcoidia > Lucifugimonadales > UBA3495 > Bin22. The sequence goes on along the minus strand of DAOUHR010000031.1, from coordinate 26,012 downwards.
TCAAGGGCTTCGAACGGAATTGGCGGTTCACCCAAGACAACATGGAAAGACTTGATGCGGAAGGGAGAATTTGGTTTGAATCAGGAAAGGTTCCGCAGAGAATCCTCTATTTGGAAGAATCGAAAGGAGCCTTAGTGCAAGACCATTGGGATGACATCAACCCCATGAACGCCATGTCCAAGGAACGCCTTGGCTACCCCACCCAAAAGCCCGAGGCCCTCCTCGAACGCATCATCCAGGCCTCCTCCAACGAGGGGGACGTGGTTCTGGACCCCTTCTGCGGGTGCGGGACGGCGGTGGCGGCGGCGCAGAAACTCAACCGCCAGTGGCTGGGCATCGACATCACCCACCTGGCCGTTTCCCTGATGAAGTCCCGCCTCAAGGACATGTTCAACCTGGACCCGGGCCGGGACTACGAGGTGGTGGGCGAACCCCGGGACGTGGGCAGCGCCCGCGCCCTTTTCGAGCAGGACCCCTTCCAGTTCCAGTTCTGGGCCGTCTCCCTGCTGGAGGCCCTGCCCCAGGACCAGCAGAAGCGCGGCGCCGACCGGGGCATTGACGGCCTCTTCTACTTCATTGACGGCCCCCGCCGCACTCCCCAGAAGGTGGTGGTACAGGTCAAGGGCGGCGGCGCCCAGGTGCGCGACGTCCGCGACCTCAAGGGGGTGCTGGAACGGGAGAAGGCGGCCCTGGGCCTGTTCATATCCCTGCAGGAACCCACCCGCCCCATGCGTGAGGAGGAAGCATCCGGCGGCTTCTACCAGTCCGACGTCTGGCAGCGCGCCTATCCCAAAATCCAGATCCGCACCATCGAGCAGTTACTGGCCGGCCAGGACTTCGACCTGCCCCCGCGCCAGTCCGCATACCAGGCCGCCGCCCGGGTCCGCCGCCCCGAGGGCGAGCAGACCACCCTGGAGGAACTGGCCGGTTAGCCGCCCCCTGCCCTACTCATCCTGCGGCAAGTAGGCATTAGGGACAACGGCGCTGCCCTGGCCCACGGCGGTGGTGTCGCCCCGCTGGTTTTCCGCCTTGATTTCCACCGAAACCCGGCTGCCATTGACCTCCCGGTCCACGCCGGTGATCGTTCCGGTGAAGGTAACCGTGTCGCCCGGGCGGACGGGCCGCAGGAACCGCAGGTCCACCGTACCGGCGTGGTTGAACACGTTGCTGCCGAAGGACCTCCGCATCATTTCGATGGCGAAGGACAGGGACATCCTGCCCGAAGCCACCGTGCCCTCGGTGCCCAGGGTCTCCCGGGCCGTTTCCTCGTCGGTGAACTGGGACGGGCCCAACTCGCCGGCGCTGCCCTCGAACAGGTTGATGGCCTCCTGGGTCATTTCCTTTACCAGGGGAGTCAGTTCATCCCCCACTGCATAGTTGCGGACTAGCCCCCCCATTTCTTCCCCACCTCAGTTGGCTGCTTCAACTCGTGGGTTATGACCCGGTCGATAAGCCGCCCGTCTTCGTCCACCGACACCGCCTCGGTGACGATGTAGTTCTTGCCCCGCCGCAGGTACTTGTCGGCAATCCACGCCCGCACCGTGATGGTCTTTCCCGCCGCGGGGGGATTGTAGCAATAGAAGGCGCAACGGGCGTTGACCGAACCCGCGTCCCGGTACCTGGCGTTGTACTGCTTCACGTCAACCTTGTGGGAGATGGTGGGGAAACTGGCCTCCGGATCCATCACGCCCTTCCGGTAGGTATCAATCATCTCCTGGGTCAGGACATACTCGTAGGTGTCGAAGGTCTCGCCCACCTCCAGCGCGTCCCAGTCCAGCAGGATTCGCGTATCTGCTTCAACCATTGCTGGCCTTCCTTTTCATCAATGTCGTTGCCGTTTGCTCAAATCTACACTGGCATAATTGCATCCGTCAATCAAGGCTGGCCATTGGCGGAAATCAGGCAGACGGCACAACCGTCATACCGGCGAAAGCCGGTATCCAGAAACTCCGAAGCCCACAGGTGGCATGGCCTAACGGAACGGTAAAGGCAGACCTGCGTGTCTGCCCTGGCCCGCCGCAAGACCACCCTGTTCGGAACGCAACTGCAGGGCCACAAAGGGTTGACCGATGGCAGTATTCCTGGATACCGGCGAAAGCCGGTATGACGGATTAACCCCAAATATGAGCTTCGCCCCTGTCTGCCAACCTGACACTCAAGGAAGCCCACCACAACCCCTGTGTTAGAATTGGGCAGGCCCTTACTGATTTTGAAACGGAGTATTGATATGGTCTCCATTGCCTACGAAAAAGTTACCCTATCCAACGGTCTGGACGTAATCCTCCACGAAGACCACTCCATACCGCTGGCCTCGGTCAACGTCTGGTACCACGTTGGTTCCAAGAACGAAGTGCCCGGCCGCACCGGCTTTGCCCACCTGTTCGAGCACGTCATGTTCGAGGGTTCCGGCCACCACAACAGCAGCCACTTCGAACCCCTGCAGAAGGTCGGCGCCAACCTGAACGGCTCCACCAACTCTGACCGTACCAACTACTGGGAGGACGTCCCCTCCAACTACCTGGAACTGGCCCTCTGGCTGGAGTCGGACCGCATGGGCTTTCTGCTGGACGCCCTGGACCAGAACCGTTTTGAAGTCCAGCGGGACGTGGTGAAGAACGAGCGGCGCCAGTCCTACGAGAATCGCCCCTACGGAATGGCCCAGTGGAACATCCAGGAGGCCGTCTTTCCCCTGCCCCATCCCTACCACTGGATGACCATCGGCTCCCAGGAAGATTTGGACGCCGCCAGCCTGGACGACATCAAGGACTTCTTCCGCCGTTTCTATTGTCCCTCCAACGCCAGCCTGGCCATTGCCGGGGACATCCGGCGGGACGAGACCCTGGAGATGGTCAACCGCTACTTCGGCGACCTGTCCCCCGGTCCGGCGGTGCGCCGCATCGGTCGCTTCGACTCGGGCCTGGCCGGACGGGTGGAACTGGAAATGCGCGACCGCGTTTCCCTGCCCCGGCTGTATATCGTCTGGCCCGCCCTGCCCGACAACGACCCGGACGAAGGGGCCGTGGAACTGCTGCGGGCGGTACTGGCCGACGGCCAAAGCTCCCGTCTCTACCGCTCCCTGGTCTACGAAAAGCAGATTGCCCAGAGCGTGGGCGTCCGCAACCACTCGGCGGAGATTGCCGGCCAGTTCATCGTTGACGTTATCGCCGCCGCCGGCCATTCCCTGGACGAAGTTGAAGCCGCCACCGACGCGGAGATAGCCCGCATCTGGCAGGACCCGCCCACCGACGAAGAGCTGCAGCGGGCCCGGAACCGGCTGGAAAGCTCCCACTTCCGCCAGTTGGCCCGCATCGGCGGCTTCGGCGGAAGGGCCGACGTCCTCAACTACTACAACGTCTTCTACGGCGACCCCAACATGATCAACACCGGCCTGGAAAAGTACCTGTCAGTGGAGCGGGACGACATCCTGCGGGTGGGCCGGCGGGTGCTCGACCAGCGGCAGGTGCGGATGCGGGTGCTGCCCGAAAATCCACTGCAAGCAGCCCCCGCCACCTTCCTGGACCGCACCGTAATGCCGGACGCGGCGGAAGAACCGGAATTCACTCCGCCGACGCCCGTCCACCGCACCCTGTCCAACGGCCTGCGGATAACGGTAGTTGAAAAGAAGGGCTTACCCATCGTCGCCTTCGCCCTGGTGGTGCAGGCCGGCGCCATCACCGACCCGGTGGGCCTGCCCGGCCTGGCCTCCTTCACCACCCAACTGATGCCCGAAGGCACCACCACCCGCTCCAGCCAGGACATTGCCAACGAGTTCGAGTTCATCGGCTCCCGCCTGTCCTCCGAGACCCGCAAGGAAGTCAGCCTGCTTTCCACGGAAACCCTCAGTAAGCACTGGAGCGCGGCCCTGGAACTGATGGCCGACGTGGCCCGCAATCCCACCTTCCCGGAGCACGAGGTTGAGCGCGTCAGGCGGGAACACCTGACCGACATCCGACGCGGCAAGGACGACCCCACCTTCGTGGCGGAGCGCATAATGCCCGGCCTGGTTTTCGGCCCCGATTCCCGCTACGGCCACCCCTCCTTTGGCACCGAATCCTCGGTGGCCGCCTACACCCGGTCGGACCTGGAAACCCACTTCCGCGCCCACTTTGGCCCCTCGCGGGCAAACCTGGTGGTGGTGGGCGACGTAACCCTGGACGAAGTGCTGGAACAGGCGGAGAAGGCCTTCGGCGCCTGGGCGAACGCGACCACGGAAGACCGGGCAGCCGCCGCTGTCACGGTGAACGGCGACCTGACTCCCCAGCCCACCACCATCTATCTGGTGGACAAGCCGGGCGCTGCCCAGTCGGTCATTCGCGCCGGCCACGTTACCGTCCCCCGGGGCCACGATGATTACGGGCCCCTGACCCTGCTCAACTTCTGCTTCGGCGGCCAGTTCTCCGCCCGCCTGAACCAGAACCTGCGCCAGGACAAGGGCTACAGCTACGGCTTCAACTCGGGTATCTCCTGGTTCCGCGAACCCTCCCTCCTGGTCGCCGGTGGCAGTGTCCAGACGGACGTTACCCGGGAATCGGTGGTGGAAACCCTGAAGGAGTTCCAGGACATTCACGCCGACCGCCCGGTTACCGATGAAGAACTGGAAGCGGCCCGCGCCGGCATGATGCTGGGCTACCCCGCCGGTTTCGAGCGGCCGGGGCAGGTGCTGTCCCAGGTCATCAACCTGCTCCAGCACGGTCTCCCCGACGACTATTTCCAGACCTACCGCGACCGAATCACCTCCATAACCCTGGACGACGTAAGGCAGGCGGGCAACCAAAGGATCAACCCCAACGGCCTTAACGTCCTGGTCGTAGGCGACCGCTCCACGGTAGAACCCGGCCTGCGGGAGCTTGACCTGCCAGTAGTCCTGCTGGACAGCGAAGGAGCGACGCTGGGGTAGGCATTCAAACATGGATGGACAGGATAGACAGGATTTCGCTTGACCTAAGGCATGACTCAAAGGAGATGGAACCACCTTTACGATGACCTTACGCAATCCATAATTGGTTGCGCCTTTGAAGTCATCAACGAATTGGGGAGCGGGTTCCTGGAGTCGGTCTATGAGAATGCAATGGTGCTTGCGTTGTCGGAAGCGGGCTTGCCCGTACAGTCGCAAGTGCCCATTCCCGTAACGTTTCGTGGGCAACGGGTGGGAGATTTCTACGCTGACCTGTTGGTAGACGGAAAAGTAATTGTTGAGTTGAAGGCAGCCAGGGCCATTGTTCCCGAGCACCAGGCGCAGATAATCAATTACCTGAACGCCACAGGCATTGAAGTTGGCCTGCTGATTAACTTCGGCAATCCCAAGCTTGAACTAAAGCGCTTCACCAGAAGCTGTAGACCAAATAAGCCTTCTGGCAGTTAAAGGCGCAGGATCGAAGTCAGTCTTAGGGTCAACCAACCCAGAATCCTGTCCATCCATGTTTTAATTCACGGCCCCCAATGCCCTCCGCTGCGCTGCAAACAGGGGTTCCATACCCCTTGCCGCCAGGGCCAGCGCCTCCTCCGCCCGGTGGCGGGGGAAGGGCGCGCCCTCCGTGGCCCCCTGCAGTTCCACCAGTTCCCCCCGGTCCGTCATCACCACGTTGAAGTCCACCTGCGCTTCGAAGTCCTCCTGGTAACACAGGTCCAGAAGCAGTTCGCCGTCCACCAGGCCCACGCTCACCGCCGCCACCGCGCTGTGCAGGGGCGCCCGCCGCAGCACCCGATTGTCCACCAGCACCTGCATCGCCTGGCGCAGTGCCACGTAGGCCCCGGTAATGGCGGCGGTACGGGTGCCCCCGTCGGCCTGCAGCACATCGCAGTCAATGGTAACGGTTCGCTCCCCCAGAACCTCCATATCCGTAACGGCCCGCAACGCGCGCCCGATTAGCCGCTGGATTTCCTGCGACCGGCCGCTGATTCTCCCCGCGTCCCGGTCCCGGGGGGTGCGGGTGTTGGTGGAACGGGGCAGCATATTGTACTCGGCAGTAACCCAGCCTCGGCCCTGGCCCCGCAGAAACTGGGGCACCCGCTCCTCCAGCGACGCCGCGCACAGCACCCGGGTAAGCCCCGTCTCAATCAGCGCCGAACCCTCAGCGAACCGCTGGAAACCCGGCGTTATGGTAATGGGCCGGGGCTGGTCCCACTGCCGGCCATCCTGTCTTTCCAATTTTCTCACCTTTGCCTTCTGCAGCTTAATGCCAACTATAGTAACTCAAACACGGACAATCAGGACTACCCTGCCTGTTTAATCCAGGAGTCCTGCCCAAGCATTAACAAATCATCCTGTACATCCTGTTAATCCAAGTTTGAATCCTCACCGTTCCGTCTCCACCCACAACCGCTGCCCGTCGGTGGAAAAATGGATAGTACCCTGCGTGGCGGTGCTGAAGACGTTGCCCTTGCCCACCGCTGCCTCCAGCCGGCTGACCACGTCCGCGTGGGGATGCCCGTACTGGTTTTCGGCCCCGGCGGATATCACCGCCCAGCGCGGCTTGACGGCCCGCAGGAACGCCGGCGTTGTGGACGAGTTGCTGCCGTGGTGCCCCGCCTTCAATACGTCACTTTGGAGAGACGTGGCGGTTCGGGCCAGGTAGCGTTCGGCTTCCTCCTCGATGTCCCCCGTCAGCAGAAAGCTCATCTCCCCGTAGGACAACCGCAGCACCAGGCTGTTGTTGTTGGAGTCCCACGCCGGGCCGCGCAAGGACACGGACGGCGGGTGCAGCACCGTCAAATTCACGCCATCATCCAGCGTCAGTTCCTGGCCCGCGGACAAGTGGACAAGGCGGTGCTCCCCCTGCTCCACCGCCTTCCGCCATTGGGGATGCAGGTGGCTATCGGGGTCAGGCAGCCCCGCGACAACCGTCCCCGTCCTGTAGCTTTCCAGCACCCGCAGCAGGCCCCGGCTGTGGTCTGTGTCCAGGTGGGTTGACGCCACCAGGTCCAGGCTGCGGTCCCACGGCGGCAGGCGTTTCGACAACGCCCGCGCCGCGCCGCCAAACTCGGGGCCACCGTCCACCAGTATCTGCCTTCCCCCGGGCGTCACGATGTACATGGCATCGCCCTGACCCACATCCAGAAAATAGACATGCAACCCCCCGTCAGCACTGCCCCACGCTCCCGCCAGCACGTAAATCAGGGTTGCCGCCATCGCCACGCCGACGCCGCCCAGGGCAAGGTAAGCCCCGGACGAGCCAGAACCCGTAGCTCCCCGTGTGGCCGAACCTGACATTCCCAGCAACCGGCTCAGCCTTCCCAGCACGCCAGTCCGGTACCACCTCGTATCCGACAAGACCAGCGTTCCCAGCAGGACCCCATACCAGCCCCACAGCCAGCCCGAACCTTCCGTGTCCAGTTCCACCGTCCATTTAGGCACCGCGTCCACCAACGCCAGCAGGGCCGTAAGGGGCATCGACGCCGGCAGTCCCACCAGTTGGCCGACAAGGGGATGTACCATACCGGCCACCGCCAAAAACAGCCCACCGGCCAGGGCAAAGGGAAGCAACGGCGTCGCCAGGATGGTGGTCGGTATCCCCAGCAGGGGAAGCCGCCCGAAGTTCAACGCCACCAGGGGAAAGGTGGCCAGCGTGGCCGCCGCCGAAATCAAAACGCCCGACGCCAGCCACCCCAGGGCCGTCGCCGCCAAGGGCGACCACCTCCATCCAGTGCGTTCAACACGGCTGACAATACCTTGGGATACGGCGTCCTGCCACGGCAGTGCCAGCGCGATTCCGGCCATTGCCGCAAAGCTGAGCTGGAAGGATATTCGGGAAGCCGCCCCGGGGTCCAGGGCGGTCATCACCACACCGCTCAGGGCCAGGGCCGGCAGCAGCGATTCCCGCGGACGCCCCAGGCCCAGCGCCGCCAGGTAGACGCTGCCCATTATCGCCGCACGTATCACCGAAACCGGCGCCCCGCTGATCAGTACGTACAGCCACACCGCCCCCAGGGCCAGGACTATCGGCAGGGGAGTGTGCCGGCCCAGGACCCACTGCAGCAACCCCACCGTCATCAGCAGCAGGATGCCCAGGTGCAGTCCCGATATGGCCAGCAGGTGAGATGTGCCCGACTGCCGGAAGCCTTCAACCACCGGATCGGGCAACTGCCCCCGCTGGCCCAGCAACAGGGCACGGGCCAGCGCCGCCTCCGTGGGTGGCAGGGATTGGTCCAGGCCCCGAGCGAGATTGCGGCGCAGGTTGAAGACCGTGCCCCTGATTACCGCCATCACATTGGAACCGGCATTGGCGTCGTGGAGGACCGCGGCATCCTGGGCCCAGAAGATACCGTATATGCCCTGGCTCTCAAGGTATGCGGGGTAGTCAAACTTCTCTATCGGTTCAGGCCCTTGTAGCGTACCCGACAGTTTCACCCCGTCCCCGTACCGAAAGTAGGGCAACTCCCTCTGCGCCACCAGTTCCGATGGGGGATGCGCGTAGACCAGCAGCTTGCCGTCGTGGGCCTGCCAGCCAGGAGTGCCGCCGGCCCGGCTTCGGGCTATATCGGAAAGCTGAATCGTGAACTTGACGCGCGTCGCCGTGGCTTCCGGGTCGCTGACAATACGGCCCTGGACGCGGGTGTCCCCGCCGTATTCCGTTACCAGGGGCGGCGGCACGTCCTGCCACACTTCGTACCGCCACAGTCCCAGCAGGCACGCCGCCACCAGCAGCGCCGGCCCGGCGGCAAACCCCAGCAGGCGGCAAGCCAGGGCCACGGTCACCGCAGCGCCGGCCAGGAACAGCAACGGCAGTGGGTCGGCGTCGTACCACCCGTAGGCCACGGCCATTCCTGCCAGCCAGGCCGCCGCCAGCGTGGTGAGTTTCATACCGGCAGATCAGCAGTCATCATTCGACGGCAATCATCGGGCGACCCCGCTTAAGACGGTCATGGACCTACGGAGAATCCTCCACGGTAATCAAGCCTTGCAGATTATCCAGGATGCCCTGGCCTATCCCCGAAACGGCAGTGATTTCTTCGATGGCGGCAAAGGGGCCGTTTTCTTCCCGGTAGGCAATAATCGCCCGCGCCCGCGCCGGACCGATGCTGGGCAAGGTTTCCAGTTCCGGCTGGGTTGCGGTGTTCAGGTTCACCGGACCGGCAGGTTCGCCGTCGCCAACCGTTTCTTCCGTTTCATCGGGCAATCCAATGGTGGGACGGTTTGTCGCCGCCATAGGAAATTGGGGAGTGGGAGAGCCATCATCCGCAGTCTCCAGGTCGGCATCGGCGGCAGATTGGGTCGACTTGGCGGGGATGTAGTAATACCCTTCATCCTCCACCCGCACTGCCAGGTTAACGGCCTCCAGGTCCGCGTCGTCGGTAGCCCCGCCGGCCGCCTCCACCGCATCCACCAGCCGATCCCCTGACGTCAGCGGGTACACGCCGGGCTGTCGAACTGCCCCGGCCACGTACACCCTTAATTCCGGCGTCGAATCTTCCAGACCGTCTTCAGGCGAAACCGGCCCTTCCACAGAATTATCAAGACTGCCTGACTCGGCACCTTCCCCGGCGCCGGAATCCGGGGCAGTCAACTCCACCGCCTGAGTATCATCGTCCCCGAAATAGACCAGGAAGAAGGCGGCCGCCAGCGCGAGGCCCAGGGCGAAAAGGACGGCTATGGCAATTTTGCGGGGCGTGGACAATCTTTGGTGCCCTTGTTGAAATTTCAGGAGACCCGCAGTCCGCTTCCGCCCTTGGTCAATTGGTTCCTCTCAACCCCTGATGGCAATCCGGTCTGCGAGTTACGAAATTATATACGACTAAGCCGTAGAATTCCCGAATACATCGTTATGTAAGGCAATATACAATGATCCGGTATTAGGAGTTCGTTGCCTCAATAGGGTCTCAGCCCTTGCCACCTTGGGCGACAACTCCCTACCATATTCCTTGAGAGGCCAGTACCTCTAACGACCAGAGTGTCTCCTTCTTGCAAAGGCGCGAACGCGATATCAGGCCCACCTACCGGAAGTGGGACAAAATGGGACAGAATGGGACGGAAATAAAAAAATGCCAATCCCCACTCCCTTTCAGGAAAATGTCAGGGTGATTGGTGAAAGGACTCTCAATTGGATTCGAACAACGGCAGTCCGTCCGGCGCCGCCAATGCTATAGAAGTTGCCGGCCTGCGCAAGGGCTACGGCGACCTGCCCGTCCTGTGGGACCTGGACCTGTCCCTGGGCTGGGGCGAGTTCCTGGCCCTCTTCGGCGCCAACGGTTCCGGCAAGACCACCCTGCTCCGGACCCTGGCCGGCCAGGCCCGCCCTGATGGAGGCAGCGTCAGGATTTCCGGTTACGACCTGCGACGCCGGCCGGCGGCGGCCCGCCGCCAGGTGGGCGTGGTCGCCCACAGCGGCTACCTCTACGACGACCTAACCTGCCGCGAAAATCTGGCCTTCTACGGTCGCCTCTACGCGGTGGAAGACCTTCCGGCACGGGTTGAAGAGGTGCTGGAACGAGTGGGCCTGTCCCGCCGCGCCGGCCGGCGGGTGCGCAGCCTGTCCCACGGTATGCAGAAGCGCCTGGCCATTGCCCGGGCCATCCTGCACCGCCCCTCTCTGCTCCTGCTGGACGAACCCGAGTCGGGCCTTGACCGCGACTCGGTTGCTGCCCTGGCCGACCTGCTGCGGGAATGGACCGACTCAGGCCATTCGATAGTTATGACCACCCACAACGTCGACCTGGGCCTGGCCTGGGCCACCCGCGCCGCAGTAATGTCCAACGGCAAGCTGAACCTCGAAGGCGCACAGGACTACCTGGGAGTGGGGAGGTAGGGGGAAATAAAGAATCTCCGGAATGACAATCCGGCGCAGGTTCGGCAAGGGCTTCTATCTCGCCCGGGTTTCGTGGAATGCAAAGAAGGAATAGAATACCGGTATGCAGAACTACCAAATCAACGACTTTGACGACCTGATGCGCCCGCCGGAAGACTGACCGGAACTGGCCGAGCGGTTGAAATTGGCCTTGGTCGGAAAGGACCTCTCGGAGCTTCCCGTAAACGTCGACGCCCTGTCAATGGCGGTCAGGGGGTTGAGCGCCACTACCGGGAGGTTGTCACCGGCCCTGGACCGCCTTAGCGACAGGATGGATGAAGCGGAGGGGCACCTGGGCAACCTGGCAGGGTACAGCTACGAAGAATTGGTGGAACCCAAGCTGATTGCCAGGGCAATGCTGGACCTCGGTATGCGTTCGCCCCGGACTGTCCTCAGCCGGAAAGGGAACGTAAACCCCCGGTTTACCTCCCTGCTGCAAGTAGCAATGGACCGCATATCTCAAACCCAAGACGCGGCACAAGTCCGGAAGGCGGCACAGGCCCTGGGCGAAATTCATAACGCCGACCTGATAATAGAGGGGCAGGGACCAACATACGCGGTCTGCGAAATTTCAATCACCGTGGAACGTCACGACGTGGAACGGGCCCTGGAAAGGGCCGCAGCGCTGCGGTGGCTCAGCGGCGCAGATACAACACCCGTGGTCGTCGGCGCAACCATCCCCGACGCAGAGCGCCGACTGGCCGAAGCCGGCGGCGTCCAGGCTTTCACCCTGCCAGGCCCGTAGCGTGTCCGTATTGAATGCGGAGCAGTGAGAGTCGCCCTTAACTCATCCGCCGCATATCCGAATAGGCGATAAAGGCGTAGATGGTAAGGGCCAGGCTGATTGCGCCGACCAGCACTACCACAAAGTTAGCGGGCCAGAACTCCGCGATCAGCCCCAGCGTCATGCTGGCCAGGGGCGTGAGTCCGTGGTCCAGGTGGTAGATGGACATCACCCGGCCTCGCAGCGCGTCCGGTATGGTGGTTTGCACCAGGGTGTTGTTGTTTATCTTGAAGGCAAGGCGGAAGAACCCAAAACCGAACATTGCCAGCAGGGAAACCCAGACCCAGGTTGAGAAGCCCAGCAATATCGCCGTCCCCGACAGGAACATCAGTGCCACGAGGCCGATGGACCCCCTGCGGAAGACGCCCCCCAGCGACGCAAAGGCGATGGTTGAGATTATTCCGCCCACACCAGTGGCCAGCACCAGGAATCCGTATACCTCGGAACCCTGGCCCAGCACCTCGGTGGCGATAACCGGCATCAGGTGAATGACCGGAGCCAGCAGTATGTCGGATATGCAGGCTACCAGCAGCCGCCGCAGCACCACCTGCTCGCTCAACACATAGCTGAACCCCTGTTTCAGGTTGGCAAACATGGAGGCCCGCCGCGCCGTAATGGCTTCCCTGTACGGCAGAGCTATTGGGATCATGACCAGCACCATCAGGACATACAGGACGCCTTCCAGGAAGAAGTTCAGGGCCGGCCCCAGCTAGGCGATGAGCACGCCCCCCAGTCCGGGGCCCACCACCCGGGCCACGTTGCCGGCGATGGAGTTGAGCGCAACGGCGTTCCACAGGTCCTCCCGGGGGACGGTGTTGGCCACCATGGCCTGCCGCACAGGCTGGATGAGGGAATGAAGGGTGCCCGTGATAAAGGAGAACCCCAGGGCGTAGATTACCCCCAGGGTGCCTACAACCACGCCCAGCTGTACCGCACCGGCGAACGCGAGCACCACCAGGGCCATCACCGACTGGGTTACCAGGACTATACTATCTTGCGGCGGTCTACCCGATCCGCAAACACCCCGGCCATGGGCCCGATGACCAGAAAAGGAATGGATCGCATCCCCGCCGCGATTCCCACCAGGAAGGGGGGAGCCGGAAATCTCCCAGACCACCCAGGGTATGGTTATCTGCTGGAACCACACCGCCGACGCGTTGCACAGGTTGCTCAGCCACAGGAGCAGGAAGTCCCGGTGACGCAGGGAAGTGAAGGTGTTGAAGCGGGCGGGATGTAGCCGCCCCTGCCGGCGCTCCGGCCCGGGTCGTTCTCCAGGGTCAGGGGCCGTCTCGGCGCTGCGTGGTTCGGTTGAAGCCGTGCGGGTGCCTCCTTGGAATAGTAGGAGCCCTGTCTGAACAGGGGGACCGGGTGCCCCGACCATATACGGTGCGATATGTGGGATCGGGAACAGCGGGCATTATACTCCCTTGGGCCGCGTCGGGAGCCGCCTGCTCACCTGCCCTGCCTGATGAAGTCGGCAATCCGCTCGCCAATCATCAGGACGGTGACGTTTATGTTGGCGCGGACGCATTCGGGCATTATGGAGGCGTCCACCACCCGAAGGCCGTCGGCCCCGTATACCTTCCCGTATTGGTCCACCACCGCCATCGGGTCGGAGACCGGCCCCATTCTGGCGGTGCAGGATACGTGGTGGCCCGTGCCAACCCACCGCTTCATCCAGCTGTTAAGGGCCTCGTCCGTTTCCAGGTCGGTGTCCTCGGGGTACACCCGCTTTTCGATGACGGCAGCCATAGCGGGATGGTCCTCCAGGTCGACGATCATGCGGATGCCGTCCCGGTATCGTCGCAGGTCCTCCTCGTGGTCCAGCAGATTGTAGTTAAGGTAAGGATAGTCCCGGTAGTCGCCGGAGCGCAGCTTTATCTCGCCCTTGGACAGGGCCAGGTTCAGGCCCAGGCTGGCGCCCAGGCCCACTACCGAGCTCATGCCCTCTGCCCCGCCGCGCATTCCGCCCCGGTTTCGTGCCATTCCCGCAGCAGCGTTCAGGTAGACGATCATATCGTTTTCCAGGGGAGAGCCCTCGGCCGTATACCTTGCCAGCAGTTGAGCGCTGGGCAGGAAGGGGGTCAAGTCCACTTCGGGTTTCGTGGCCCACAGCATGTTAATCAGGGGATGGTCGGCCAGGTTCTGACCCACGCCGGGTGAGTTGACGACAGTTTCAATATCGTGCTCAGCCAGGTGGTCGGCGGGGCCCACACCGGACAGCATCAGTATCTGCGGCGACCCGATGGCTCCGGCGCTTAGGATGACCTCGTCGGCCTCGACAATGAAGCTCTCCTCGCCGGAAACCGCCTCCACCCCCGTGGCCCTTGGCCGCTCCCTGGTGGTGTCGAAGATGATTCGCTTGACCGTTACGCCGCTACGGATGGTCAGGTTCAGCCGGTGGCGGGAAAGTCCCAGGTACCCGATGGCCGACGACCAGCGTATGCCGTCGGGGTTATTCAGGGTTATGGGTCCCACGCCGGTGGTGCCCGGCATGTTGTGGTCTTCGCAGTAAGGATGTCCATTGTCCCGCCAGGCTGCAAACCACGCCTTGTTCCCCTGCCGCCACTGGTCTTCAGGGAACCTGTGGCAAATGATGGGCCCGCTGTTGCCGTGGAAGTCCCCAGGATCATCCTGGTAGGTCGTGTCCGTCTCCACCATGTTGAAGTAGGGCACCAGCTTCCCGAAGTTCCATTCGTCGTTGCCCCACTCGGCCCAGTTGTCATAGTCTTCGGGAATGCCCCGGATGAAGATCTGCCCGTTGATAGCGCTGGACCCGCCGGTTACCTTGCCCCGGGGAATCTCGATCTCTGCCTGGTCGGTGGCCCGGGCCCGGTACTGCCAGTTGTGGTCGCTGTCCCAGACGCTCTTGGTGGACTTGTACCCGTACTTGACCTCTTCCGGCAGGCTGTCGATATCCGGGTAGTCCTGGCCCGCTTCCAACAGCAGTACCGAGGTATTGGGGTCCTCTGAAAGCCTGGTTGCCAGGATGGCGCCAGCCGACCCTGCGCCGATGACGATGTAGTTGTACTTCATTGCCTTCCTCCCGGATATGACGTTTGTGTGGCCCCTAGGCCGGCAACGTTAATGTCTCGGTTTTGGGGGCGGCATTGCCAGGCCCAGGACCCGCAGCGTGTTCCTTGCGGAAAGCGCTTTCCGGCGGGCCGGCATGCCTGTCGCCGCCCCGTCTGCCCAGGCTATTCACCACAGGCTGGCCCGTTAGTCTGTCAGCACCACATAAACCGCCGAGGACGGGGACAGATCGTCATGCTTGTGGCCCTTGCCGCTCACGTCCTCCATCAGCCGGACATCCCCGGCCCGCAGCACTCGACTGGAACCATCGCTGGTCCCGACCTGCACTTCGCCGGACAGGTGGATGATCAGCCGCCGCTCGGGCAGTGGATGAAAGTCCATGTGGCGCGACCCGTCAAACTCCCGAATGCTCACTTCGGAAACATTGAGCATCGCGGCCACCTCCGGGCGTTCCTCCAGAACAATGTCCTCAACGTGACTTTCGCCATCATCGTCCGAATAAAACCGGTAAATTGCCATTTTGTCCTCCTTTGAATCGCGTGCTGGATCACATAAACCCTGCAAGTCCTGGCGTGAACCGTCGGAGAGCACGGTCGGCCCGCCTGGCCCGCACCCCTTATTCCACCCGGCATTCCGGCCCGTGTCAACCGATTAGGCGCCGGAAGCCGAGGCAAAGTACGGATTGATCAGCCGGTAATTTCTGTCTCCGGCGGGGGCGTCCAATACGCAAGAGACTTATTGCCCACGAATGACGAAAAGACAACAACCGAGAGTGCAATTGCCCTTTGTGCCGGTACCTCACTCAAATTGACATCAAGATTTGGCGTGGGTATAATCCCGCCACCTTTGCGGCGGGCAATTGCAGTATATTTTCAGGGTAAGGGCCGACAGATAAACGGATTACCGTGAAATTATTGCTGAAAACGAAATAAACAACGCAACGACGTTGTGGTTTCTTCGATCAAGCAAACTGGAGTCGTCAGTCAGCCCATGTTAACAAACAACGGAAGGGTGAGTAGTATGAGTAGGTCGTTGCTTATTTTTGGAAGTCTTTTCTGCCTGATGCTGCTGGTGGCGTGCGGTACCGCCCAGCCCGAGGTAGTGGAGGTAGAGCGGGTGGTAGAGGTGGAAACCATCCGCGAAGTAGAAGTGGAGAAAGAAGTTCCAATAGATGTTGAGCTCATTCGCGAAGTGGAGAAAGAAGTCCCAGTAGAAGTTGAGACCATTCGCGAAGTTGAGACCATTCGCGAGGTTGAGAAAGAAGTCGAGAAAATAGTGGTGGCCACCCCGACGCCGGCGCAAATACCGGAGTCAGGGAGGCTCCCCGGCAGGGTGGACCCCGCCGGTTCCATCATCTCGGTCAGTTCCTACCTGGGCTTCCAGGGGGTTGACACTAACATCTCCCAGGACAGCGCCACCAAGGTGTACTACGACGAGGTGTTCGACTACGCCATCGGCCAGAACCCCGACGGCACCCTGACGCCGGGCTTTGCCACCGGGTGGGAAGTGTCGCCGGACCAGTTGACCTGGACCTTCACCATCCGCGAGGGGATGAAGTTCCACAACGGCGACGACATTACACCTGAGGACGTCGCCTGGACCTGGACTCGGGCCGTTGGGGAGGACTCCCTGGGGGGATTCGCCCTGGAAGTTGGGCCGCTGCTAAGTTCCGGTTTTGAGGTGGCGGGCAACACGGTGAGCGTTTCCACCAAGGAACCCCAGTCAACCCTGCCCCTGTTCTTTGCGTCGGCATCTCCACCACGCTCCGTGGTATTCCCCAAGGACTATTTTGAGAGCGTAGGCGGGATTGATAACTTCCGCGAAGCCCCCGTGGGCTCCGGCCCCTACAAGTGGGCTGACCGGGTTCCCGGCCAGTACATCCAGATGGAGGCCTTCGAGGAGCATTACGAAAAGAACCCCGGCTACAAGATTCTTCAAATCTGGGACGTAGCCGAGCTTAATACCCGAATGGCCATGCTCAAGAGCGACAACGCCGACCTGATCACCGCCTCGGTTCGCAGCGTTGAGGAACTCGAGAGCGCAGACCTCCAGGTCCTGCAATCGCCAGCCGCCAACATTTCCTGGATCTGGTACAACTACGCTTGGGTGCCGGGCCACCCCTTCAATGACAAGCGCATCCGCGAAGCCATTTCCATCGCAGTTGACCGCGAGGGCATCGGCCAGGGTCTCTACGCCGGCCAGACCACCCCCGCCTGCTGCTACTGGGTGGTAGAAGGCAACATCGGTTACCCGGGGGACGTGGAACCCCACCCCTACGACCCGGACCGGGCCATGCAGCTGATCCAGGAAGCCGGATTTGAGGGCGCCGAGATCGAAATCCTGACCTTCTCCGGCGACGCCGACTTCGTCGACCAGCCCGGCCTGTCAGAGGCAATTGCAGGGTACCTGGAAGCCATCGGCCTCAACACCTTCGTGTCCGTCGTGGACGGCCCGGTGCTGCGGGAGACCTTCGACAACGCCATCAAGACGGATGAAGAAATTGAGGCGATAATCAAGGACGAGCCTCCTTACCAGATAGCGGTAAGGGGCAGCGACACCCGCCTGCACTCCTACCGTGGCTCGCACATTTACTACCACTCGGAGGGTCGCCGCCAGATGATGCGGTTGCCGGACGTTCTGGATCCCCTGCTGGACAAGGCCGGCTCCTCCTTTGATCTGCTGGACCAGCACAATGCCATGGCCGATTTCCACCGGCTGCTTAACCGCGACTTCTGGGCCGGTCCCCTACTGGAAGCTGGGGCCGTGTTCGGAGCCAGCGATAAGGTCGGAACCTGGACTCCCATCACGGGAAAGCCCTATCCCCATAACCACTGGACGATAAGGCCGTAAGCGGAGTCCGTCCGCTGACGCAGACTGCAATCGCGGCGAGGGTCTGCCGGAGAAGTTGAACTTCCCGGCAGACCCACCTTAAGGACTATTCCATGCTCAAGTACATCGGGTTTCGCATCTTTCAGGCCCTGCTGGGCTTGTGGTTCATTGCAACCCTGGTGTTCATACTCTCCCGCTCCATCGGCGACCCGGCGGAAGTCTTCACCGCCCGCAATTCCGGTGTGGATGCCCGCGAAATTATGGCCGCCAAGCTGGGGCTGGACCGGCCTGTCCACGAGCAGTACCTGAAGTTCCTAGGCCAGCTGGTAAGGCTGGACCTGGGGGATTCGGTAAGCAACGGCATTCCCGTTACCCAGATACTGGTGGAGCGGATGCCGGCCACCTTTACCCTGGGGCTGGTGGCGTTGATCTTCGCCCTGGTGTTTTCCTTACCACTGGGAATCTTGGGTGCGGTGTATCGAGATTCCGCCATTGACTGGATTGCCAAGGTAATGGCCTTCCTGGGTCAGTCCATGCCCCCCTTCTGGTCGGGCATAATGTTGATAATTCTCTTCGCCGTGGTTTGGGAGATGCTGCCTCCGGCCGGCAAGGGCGGCTGGCAGTCTTACATACTGCCCGGCTTCACCCTGGGCTGGGGTGTGATGGCCGGCATGGTACGCCTGGTGCGTTCCAGCATGATGGACGTGCTGGACAGCGACTATGTGGCAATGGCCCGGGCCAAGGGCCTGCCCGAAGCCGTTGTGATCGGCAAGCACGCTTTGAGAAACGCCCTGCTGCCCGTTCTGACCTACAGCAGCCTGGTGCTGGGCGCCTTTATGAATGGCTCGGTGGTCGTGGAGCAGGTGTTCGCCTGGCCCGGTATCGGCACGGCGGCGGTGCAGAGCGTGGTACGGCGCGACTTCCCCGTCATCCAGGGCGTGGTTATCGTCTTCGGCAGTTTCTTCATCCTGATCAATCTGTTCGTGGATATCATGTACGCGGTTATTGACCCCCGCATCAAGTACACCAATTAGCAGGTAACCTATGGCCAACACGACAATGCAAGTAGCATCCCCGGCCTCTGTCTGGGCAATGCGCGTTCGTTCGGGCCTTACCGTAATGCGGCGGGTCCCCAAGATTCCAACAGCGGTTCTGCTGATCCTGCTGATCTTCGCCGGTTTTGGACAGTGGATCGCGCCCCACAGCCCGGTGGCAGTGGACATGGCCAATTCCTTCTCCCCGCCGGTGTGGCACGAGGAGGGCACTGCCAACAACCTCCTGGGCACCGACAAGCTGGGCCGTGACATTTTCAGCCGGTTGATTCGGGGCGCCCGGGTATCCCTTTCCCTCTCCATGTTCGTAATCGCCCTGGGCGGCGGGGTAGGCGTGGCGCTGGGCCTGATTTCCGGTTACGCCGGCGGCAAAGTGGACGCCGTGATGCAGCGGGGCATTGAAGTTATTCTCGCCATGCCCACCATTCTGGTGGCCCTGGTCTTCGTGTTTGCCGTGGGCCGCAGTTTTGAGAGTGTCATTCTCATCCTGTCCCCCTTCCTGGCGGCCCGGTTTGCCCGCATCGTTCGTGGGGAAACCCTCAGCGTCCGCGAACGGGATTTCGTCGCCATTGCCAAGGTCATCGGCACTCCCACCTGGATGATTTTGCTGCGCCACATCCTGCCCAATGTTTTCAACACCATCATAGTCCTGGCAACCCTGGAAGTGGGACACCTGATTCTGCTGGAATCGTCCCTCAGCTTCCTGGGGGTGGGCGTGCCCCCGCCCCAGCCGGCGTGGGGATTGATGGTGGCCGATGGCCGTGAGTTCCTGACATCAGCTTACTGGATTACCCTGTTTCCCGGCCTGTGCATCCTGGCGGCAGTGCTGTCCCTGAACCTGTTTGGCGACTGGCTCCGGGACACGCTGGACCCCAGGCGGCGTCAGCTGTAGGAAATCACCCAAGGTTTAATGGTAAATGGTTAACCGCAACGTAGAAGACGACACACTGCTAAGGGTAGAGGGGCTGAAGACCTACTTCTTCCAGCGCAACGCCGTGCTGAAGGCGGTAGACGGAGTAAGCTTCACCGTCGCCCGGGGGGAGGCCGTGGGGCTGGTGGGCGAGTCGGGCAGCGGCAAGACCATGACCTGCCTTTCCCTGATGCGCCTGGTGCCCCAGCCCGGCGCCCGTATTGTCGAGGGGGAAATCTGGTTCAAGGACGAGAATCTCCTGGACATTACCGAGCATGAGATGCGGGCGTACCGCGGTCACCGCATGGCCATCATCATGCAGGACCCGCAAACGTCCCTGAACCCGGTATATACCATCGGAGAGCAGGTCGCCGAGCCGGTGCGCCTGCACCTGAAGGAGCGGGGCCAGCAGGCCATGAACCGGGTGCTGGACGCCCTGCGGGCCGTGCGCATACCCCGGCCCGAACAACGCCTGGTCCAGTATCCTCACCAGTTCAGCGGCGGCATGCGCCAGCGGGTGGTGGCCGCCATGGGCCTGACCACTGAGCCGGAACTTCTCATTGCCGATGAGCCAACCACGTCCCTGGACGTTACCATCCAGGCCCAGTTCCTGCGCCTCATTCGCGAGTTGCAGCAGGACAGCGGCACCAGCGTCATCTGGGTAACCCACGACCTGGGCATTGTCGCGCAGATGTGCGACCGGGTGAACGTGATGTACGCCGGCCGCATCGTGGAGAGCGGCCGGGTGAGGCAGATTTACAAGGAGCCCCAGCACCCCTACACCAGGGCCCTGCTGGACTCGGTGCCCCTGATGGGCGCCCGGCGGGACAAGCTGTACCAGATTGATGGGCAGCCCCCCGACCTGCGCAGCATTCCCCAGGGATGTCCCTTCTGGCCCCGCTGCCCGGAGGCCATGGACAAGTGCAAGGAACAGTACCCGCCCCGAACTTCGCTGGGCGGCGAGGACTTTGTGCACTGCTGGTTGACCGAGGAGGGAAGGTAGCGTGGCCAACCGTTTACTGGAAGTTGAAGGGCTGGCGAAGCACTTTCGGGGCGGTGGCAACTGGCTCACCAGTGGGGGTGACTCCATCCGGGCCGTGGACGGCGTCAGCTTCCACGTGGAAGAGGGGGAAACCTTCGCCCTGGTGGGTGAAAGCGGCTGCGGAAAGACCACCGTCGCCAAGATGATTCTGCTTCTGGAACGCCCCACCCGGGGTACCATCGCCTTCCAGGGTGAAGACGTCAGCCGCTTGCGTGGGAACGGCCTGCGAGAATACAAGCGCCTGGTACAGGCGGTGTTCCAGGACCCATACAGCTCGCTCAATCCCCGTATGCAGGTGCTGGATATTATCGGCGAGCCATTGCGTGTCCACCAGCATCTGCGAGGGCGCGACCTGCGCATGCGGGTGGGCGAACTGTTGGAAAACGTGGGGTTGAACCCGGTTACCGCTTCCTTCTTTCCCCACCAGTTCAGCGGCGGCCAACGCCAGCGCATCGCCATCGCCCGCGCCCTGGCTCTCCGCCCCCGGCTCATCGTCCTGGACGAACCCGTCTCCGGCTTGGACGTCTCCATCCGCGCCCAGATTCTCAACCTGCTGGTGGATTTGCAGCGAGACCTGGGCCTAAGTTACCTGCTGATCTCCCACGACCTGGCCATCGTCGAGCACATGAGCCACCGGGTGGGCGTGATGTACGTGGGCAAGATGGTGGAACTGGCTACCCGGGACGAGTTCTACGGCAACACCCTGCACCCTTACAGCAACGCCCTGCTGGCGTCGGTGCCCAATCCCGACCCGGACATTCCCATGGGCTCCACCATAGGAGGCGAGGTTGCCAGCCCCATCAACCCCCCCAGCGGCTGCCGGTTTCACACCCGCTGCCCCATATACCAGGAGACCAGTATGTGCCACGACGTGGAACCCGACTGGCGGGAAATCCTGGCAGACCATCTGACCGCCTGCCACAAGGTTGAGCCGGCCGTCGTGTAATAGGAGAAATAAGGAAATCCTGGCAATCAAACGTAGGGGCGCATGGCCGTGCGCCCCTACAACTTTACAGATCTACGGAAACGGACCGCCGGTTACACCGACAGCAGCGGCCGCAACTCACGAACGCTGGGCAGCGTCTCCAGCCGGTTGATGGCGTCAATCAACTCCGCAGACTGAGCCGAGCCCAGGACCGGTTCAATCAAGTCCAGCGCCTTTTCGCCCACCTCTTCCCGGGACAGGGGGTTCTCCGCCCGGCCCCGGAAGCTGGTAACCCGCTCCTCATGGACCGTTCCGTCCTTCGTGGTTACCTGGACTATGGCCTGGTAGTCGGGCTGGGCGCCACTGAGTTCCGGGTCGCCAATGAGCGTAACCCGGGAGCGCAGGTCCATGACGGCCGGGTCCGTCATACGCTCAAAGGAGTGGGCGGCCTCGAAGGAAACCCGGCCGTCCAGCAAGGCGATGGCGAAGATGTATTGGAGGTTGATGTCCGGCATGTCCCGGTCGTTGACGGTGTGGGCCCCGCCTTCGGGCAGGCGGGCCACAATCTTCTCCACGTCTGCGGCGCCGATGCCGTGCTTGTCCATGATCAGGAGGAGCCCCTCGGCCGGAGACTGGATGGGGAAGCCCACGCAGAATTTCTTGATGTTGGTCAGCATCACCTCGTAGCGGCTGCCCAGTTCGGACACAAGCTGCTCTCCCCTGGGGTTATCGGCGTAAGCCACCAGGAAATTGCCGTCGCCGGTGAAGGTGTCGAAAACCCCGGTGAAGCCCATCTGCACCATCTCCGCAGCCATGACGCCATTGCGGGCGTTCATCCCGCCGAAGATGAAGGCCTTCTCGATGTGTTCCACGTCCCTGGGGTAGGTCATAATGCCCGAGGCCTGCTGGGCCCCGTAGGAAAGCAGGTCGCGGTACTGCTCTTCCTTCAGGCCAGCAAGGCAGCCGGCCGCGGCGGTGGCGCCAATGGTGCCGCCAATGCTGAAGGGCAGGTGGTTTCGGGCCCGCATCTCCTCCCGGCCCAGGGCCTTGGTGGTGCGGCTGCCAATGTCGTAACCCAGCACCACGGCCTTGATGAAGTCCGACCCGTTGACGTTTTCCCGCTCCCCCATGGCCATGGCGGCGGGCAGGATGGCGCAGCCGGGATGGATACCGGCGGAACCGTTGGAGTCGTCGGTCTCGTCGGCGTGGGCCATCATGCCGTTGGCGATGGCGGCGTTCACCGCCGATACCACCATCGAACTGCCCACAACCTGCGCTTCCTCCGGCCCGCCCTGCTGCTGAATGTACTGGCGGGCCAGTACGCCAGGCTTGAGCACGGAACCGGACACCATGGCCGCCAGCGTGTCCAGGATGTGGTGCTTGGCCTTTTCCAGCACATTGGGGGGAAGCTCGGCGTCAAGGGCGCCGGCGAGGTAGTGGATGAGTTCGGAAGTGATGCTGTTGTCGCTGGACATTAATGTTGCCTCCGTTTACCTGCTTTTAGTCTGGAATGTCAGTAAAGGATAACCGGAGCGCGGCCCTTGATTTGCAAACGGTTAGACTTTGTGCCGGTCGGTTCTCCGGGGTTGGACGTTCCAAATTTAATCCCCTGTTCGGACCGTAGGGTAGTCTAACTGAAGGACAGGGACGCCGCAACGGAACGGGTTCAGCGCTACGGGGTTATCGCACTCGGCAATAGTTGACCAAGTGGCCCTTTCCCAAATGGCTAAGACAGACCTGCCCCGAGTTCGAAGTTCCCGCCTTCGCGGGAAAGACGGGTCTTTACCATTCCATTTATGCGATAGCCCCGACCATCACCAGGAGAGCGCCGGATTTCCAAATAACGGCGAAAACCGGAGTGAAGATTGTCCGGAAGACCCAGTTGTGGGACATCGCCCCTACCTGCCGGAACTCAGAGATCAAGGATTTTTTAATTTCTGTCCCATTTTGTGCCATTTTGTGCCGTTTCGTATGTGATAACAGAGTCGGGATGGCACCGGATGGCTCACCGGCGAGCCGCCGATGGGCCACATCCCAGATAGGGAATGGTCCTGAAGGTGGCCTAAGGTGGCCCCAAATGTCCCAGACTGGGCCACGGCCGGCAGGAGGGGCAAAGCCGCCGCTGACTTTGTACGCTCTCCCTATCCCAAAGAAGGGGAGCAGGTCCACCTGAAAATCATGGTAGAGATGTGAATTCCCTGGTATCAAGGGGCCAGTGTCATGCGGCAGCGTTTCGGTTCCGTGGAAATCGCATTCTTCCGCCAACCTGATTCCCGTAGACTACGACTTCCCCCAAGATGAAATGCAATAGCCCTATTCAGCGGTGCGCGCTACCCTGTTCGGGGGTTAGTTGAAAGGCGACACGTAACTCGATTCGTCAACGAATACCATTTCAAGAATCACCGGTATCGGGTATGCTTCTACAAGTTCTCGCCATCTCTCATCCGCTTTTACCTGCCATGCTCATTTCCGGCAAAATCTTGAAAATCGGGGCCTCTTGCTAACCGCCGTCAAGCGCAGGCTTCATTACGGTTGGGTAATCTTCCTCCTGACCTTTTCCAACCTTACGGTGGAGGGCGGGTCCAAGAACGTCCAGAGCGTGTTTTTGGTCGCTTTGCGGGACCATTTCCGCAGCAGCGTGGCCCTGACTGCAGCCATTTTTTCCGTTTCGGGCCTGTTCGGGGCCTTTATCGCCCCCTTGCTGGGCATGTTCCTGGACCGCTTCGGCGCCCGGGCCCTGTTTCCCCTGGCCGGATGTTTCATCCTGGTCGGCTGGCTGGCCAGCAGCTTCGCCAGCGAAGTGTGGCAGTTGTTCATCTTCTATAGTGTCGTCGCCACCGTGGGCCAGGTGGGCATTTCATCTTTCTCAGCCACGGCGACCCTGGCGCCCTGGTTTCCCAGGTCCAGGGGTGTTGCGCTGGGAATGGCCGACGCGGGCAACCCGGCCGGCCAGGCCATCGTGGTGCCCCTGGCCCAGGTCATCGTCTCGACCCTGGGCTGGCAGTGGGCCTTCCGGATTTTCGGCGTCGCCTTCTTCCTGGTAGTGGTCATTCCCAACCTGCTTCTCCAGAAACGACCGCCCGACGGCGAGCGGGTGAACGCCGCCGCCACTCCGGTGGTTGCAGCAGAGCCCGGCGACCCGCGCCAACTACCGGAACCTGAGACCGAAGCTGAAACGCCGCCCCGGTCCTCCGTTGGCGAAGTGTTGCGAGAACCGGCGGTCTGGCTGCTGATGAGCGCGCGGGCAGTCAATTCCGTTGGCAACCACATGATAATGGTCCACATCCTGGCGTTCCTCTTCCTGGCCGGTTATGGCGAAATCCGGGCGGCCCTGGCCATTGGCATCGCCGGGCTGTTAGGTATCGGCGGCCGGCCGGCAACGGGCCTCTTGTCCGACATGATTGGCCGGGAAATTGTCTATACCATCGGGATGACGATGTCCGTGGCCGCCGTGGTATTGGTCCTCTTTTTCAGCGGTGGCGGAGTATGGTGGGTTCTGGTAATTTTCGTTGGCCTGAATGGCCTGAGCGACGGTATCAGCGGCCTACTCATTGGCGCCAAAGCCGCCGACCTGTACCCCACCCGGATGCTGGGCACAGTAATGGGCATGATGGAGGTGGGACGGGGCATAGGCATCGGACTCGGCCCAATCCTGGCGGGCCTGCTCTTCGACCTGCTGGGCGACTATTTCTGGGCCTTCCTGATTTCCGCCACTCTCACCACCGCATCCGTATTTCTCATGTGGGGCGTACGCCTTACCTCTCGCAGCCGCAATTCTGCCTCCCGATAAAGTGCCCCGGTAGACGGCAGGTTCCATGAGTTTCCAGGGTTTGGCCGCCATCCGGACCCGTGTGGCAGGGCACACTAGCCCCTGAAAGCCACAGGCTTAATGGGTTACGCCTCCAGGTGCATTTCCCAGCTCCATGACCTTGATACTGGATACACCTTTGCTACTGCCAGGCAAATGGTTCCTCTCCTGCCCCTGCCATGGGCAATCCGTATTGACAACCCATGTTCCCCCTCGGTAGTTGACAAGAAACTCTTTCATTGACATTATATATCACTTCACTAAGGGGATCCCCGGGTACACTCTGCGTTTGCCTTGATGGTTAGTATCATTATGGTGTTCAAACCAACGTATCAGAGCTTGATGGCGGTGCTGGAGGAACAGGGCTGCAGGGCCACGGCGCCCAGGAAGGCAATAGTCGGCCTCCTGGATCAGAAGCAGGCCGGCTTTACTGCCGAGGAACTCTGTGACGATCTGCCCTGGGTGGGAAGGGCCACGGTTTACCGCACCATCAAGCTCTTCCTTGAAGCGGGCGTTATCTGCAAGCTGCCCCTCCTGGAAGGGGCCCACCTGTACCTTCTCTGCAGCGTTGGCCATCATCACCACTCGGTGTGCGTCGAATGCGGTGTGGTGGAGGAACTCCGGGTAGCGGCGGTCGAGCGATTAATCAGCGCGGTCAGCGCCGACATCCGGGGAGAGATTGTTGAGCACCGCCTTGAGCTGTACGTGAACTGCGGCGCCTGCCCGGCCACCGAGGACTAGCAACGGATTTTGTTCCGGAAAACTGAACCCCGGCGTTTTGTAGGATCAAGTGATACAACCTATCACATTGACGAGCTTCGGTGAGGGGCATGCCTCTCGCAAGACCA
>DAOUHR010000030.1:0-8120 GCA_034428635.1 Dehalococcoidia bacterium | reverse complement strand
AACAGCGGGAAACCTTTGGAGCGCCCATTTCGCAGCACCAAGCCATCCAGCTGAAGCTGGCCGATATGGCTACCAAAATTCAGGCCGCCCGCCTCCTCACCTACGACGCCGCGACCAAGAAGGACTCCGGCGAAAGAGTGGACCTGGAGACTGGCATGGCCAAGCTGTTCGCCAGCGAAATCTGCGGCGAAGTAACCATGGAGGCCATGCGCATCCACGGCGGCTATGGCTACATCAAGGAGTCGCCGGTTGAGCGATACTACCGGGACGCCCCCCTGATGATTATTGGGGAAGGCACCAACGAAATCCTGCGGTTGGTCATCGCCCGCCAACTACTGCGCCGCCCCGAATACCAGGTCTAACCAGGCACCGGGGCGGAAGGTTAGCTAGCCCTTTAGCCGTTACGGACGGGATTGAACACCAGCCAGTTAGCCACCCCTCCCGAACTTCGGCTCCATTCGTGGGCGGTATTTGGGGGTACCAGGATGGCATCCCCCTCGGTTACCGTGTATTCCTGACCGTCGCAGGTCAAGATGCAACTGCCTTCAAGGAAGTAAGCCAGGTGCTCCCCGGCGTGGGTGTGGTCGGGACTCACCTCACCTTCCGCCATTCCGCGATGGGCCAGCAAGTAATGCTTGGCGCCGTCTTTCTCGGTGAGAACTGGGCGGGCCGCGCCTGGGCTGGTGTCCAAGTCGGCCAAGTTCTTGATCACCGGGGGTCGGCCCGTGCCGGAACCACCGTTGTTCTTCGCGCCGCCGCTCCTGGTTGACAGCAGGGGATTGATCTCGATCCGCTCGATGTCGCCCTCCCCACCGTCATTCAGGGTATAGTGATCCACGTTGGGCGGGATATAGATAGCGTCGCCGCCTTTGACGGGGTAGTTGACGCCGTCGCACACTAGGGTGCCGGAACCCTTGATGATAAAGACCTCGTGCTCCCAGGGGTGTATGTGATGGCTGCTGGTCTCCCCCGGCTGGATGTGGGAGTAACTGAGAGTGGTAGTGGGCGGGTTGTCGTTTATGTTAATCAACCTGGCCGCATTGCCAGGGGAGAAATGGTCGCGGTAATTCCTGATTACTGGTTCCAAATTGAGCCTCCATCAAGTTTTATCAATCGCTCAAAGGCATCTGGTTCAAACTAGCGCTAATGTTAAACGGGCGGTAGCTTTTGCACAAGAAATAATGATCAGCCGCGGCCCGTCGACTCAGCTCTTGCACCTGCCTCCCGCATTGAAACCAGTGTTTAATGGCAGCGAAATCCTGTTGACGCTCCTAGGGGCCTATGCTAGTATCCGAAACGATAGCAAAGCGCTCCCTCCAGTCCCTACAGCGCTTCAGAGTGCTGTACCTCAGGATATAGAGTCACGATGAACTTTCGCCAGCGGCTTGACCGCGTTTCTCCGGAACGGGAAACGGTGATAACCATAGGCGTATTTGATGGAGTTCATCTGGGCCATGGCCACCTCCTCCAACACCTCATTGCCGCGGCGGGAACTGCCTACCAGCCCACCGTAATCACCTTCGCCAATCACCCTGTCACGGTTCTCCAGCCGGGACGCCAAGTGTCCCAGATCACTACCCTGGAACGCAAGGAAGAGCTGATTCGTGAAAAGGGCGTAGAGCAGATCGTTTCGCTGGATTTTACCGAAGAACTCGCCCAATTGTCGGCCAGGGAATTTGTGAGACTGCTCCAGGAAAAGCTGCGAATGAAGGGCCTAGTCATTGGTTCAGACTTCGCCCTGGGACGAGACCGGGAAGGAAACTCGGCAAGACTGGGAGAACTGGGCGAGGAACTGGGCTTTTCAGTAGAAATCGTGGAGCCTCTCCTACTTGACGGTCTGCTGGTCAAGAGCCGCGTAATCCGACAGCGGCTGAACGACGGCGAGGTGGCAGAATCCAACCACCTGCTGGGCCGCGCCTTTTCGCTAGCCGGCCCGGTGGTTACTGGCGACCGGCGGGGGCGTACCCTGGGATTCCCGACTGCCAACGTGAACGTAAGCAAGACTATGGCCCATCCTGCAGACGGCATCTACGCCACGTGGGCGCTGGTGGACGGCGAACGCCGTCCCTCAGCGACCAGTATCGGAGTGCGCCCTACCTTCGGCCTGAGCGAACGACTGGTGGAAGTTTACATCTTGGACTTCGACGGCGATCTCTACGGACAGCAGCTTGAGGTCGAGTTTGTAGACAAGCTGCGGGACCAAGAGACTTTTTCCAGCCTAGAAGCGCTGGTTGAACAGATAAATCAAGACGTGGCGAATACCCGCGAAACCCTGGCCAATTCTGGAGGCGCCAATGGCCCTTAGCCCGGCGGACTTGAAACGCATCACCGAACGAGGTGTCAGCGACATTATAGTCCGTGATGAGTTCGTCAGGCGGCTGGAGGAAGGCAAACCCTTGCGGCTGAAGATGGGTTTTGACCCCAGCCGGCCGGACATCCACTTGGGTCACGTGGTCGGACTGCGAAAACTGCGCCAACTGCAGGATCTGGGACACCAGCTTATTCTGATAGTTGGGGACTGGACTGCCCAGATCGGCGACCCCAGCGGCCGCTCGGCCACCCGGCCCATGCTCACGCATGACGAGGTGATGGAAAACGCCCAGTCCTACCTGGGCCAGTTCTTCAAGGTAGTGGACCGGGAACGGGCCCAGGTAGTGTACCAAAGCGAGTGGTTTGGCAAGTTCTCTCTGGCCGATGTTATTGGCCTTACCGGCCGTTTTACAGTTGCCCAATTCCTGGAAAGGGACGACTTTGCCAAGCGCTTCGCGGAACACAGACCCATTGCCATTACCGAACTGCTTTACCCCCTGCTACAGGCTTACGACTCGGTAGCAATCGAGTCGGACGTTGAGTTCGGGGGCACCGACCAGATGTTCAACCTGCTGGTGGGCCGGGAACTTCAGGGAATGATGGGGCAACGGCCCCAGCAGTGCTTCCTGATGCCTATCCTAGTGGGCACCGACGGTATCCAGAAAATGAGCAAGAGCCTGGACAACTACGTGGGCGTGGAAGAGCCACCCGACGATATGTTCGGCAAGATTATGTCCCTGCCAGACGCGTTGATTGTCTCCTACTTTGACTATCTTACGGATGCGCCAGAAACGGAACTGGAGGACATGACCCGCAGCATTGCCAGCGAGGCCGTCAACCCTATGGACCTCAAGAAGCGACTGGCCGGTGAGATAACAGAGGTTTTCCACGACAAGGCCGCCGCAACATCCGCCCGTGAACGGTTCGAGCGGGTGGTGCAGCAACGAGCCCTGCCTGACGACATGCCGGAAGTTACCATGTCCACCCTGACCGGCCCCCGCTGGAGCAACGTCCTGGTCTCAGCAGGCTTGGTATCCAGCGTTAGCGAGGGCAAGCGGATGATCAACCAGGGGGCTGTAGAACTGTTTCCTCCCTCTGGCCCCTCCGAGAAGTTGACCGAAGACGTCCAGTTCCAGCCACCGGAACCTGGTACCGCCGTGAAGGTTGGTCGGCGTCGGTTTGTGTCTCTGCAGAATTGAGATTTCTCCTAACGCCCTGGTGGACCATACCGGTAACTGTGTCTCTATCCCGTCTTTTGCGCAGGGACCAAGTGGGCATGTTGTTCCCGGCTTGTCGCTTGGTGAGATCATTCTCCAATGTAGAAGGCCGCGTTTGAAGCTTTCCTCTACACTTTGTTGGCCTCCCCCGCCCCGCTTGTCATTGACTCCCCATTTCCGGCCTCGTTAGACTAGAACAAAAGCCAAGGGTTGGAGAAAGTCCGTGTTTTCTACCGAAGAACTTAACCTCATACGGCAACAGGGTTCGCGGTGGCGAGAGAAGAACGCCGACAAGAGGGAACGCAAGGCCGCCTACAAGACGCTGTCCCAGATTCCTGTTGAAGCAGTCTATACGCCAGAACACCTGGAGTCGGTGGATTTTGGGGCTGACGTCGGGTTGCCGGGGGAGTTTCCCTACCTTCGGGGCGTCCACCCGGGCGGCTACCGGGACCGGTTGTGGACCATGCGGATGTTCGCCGGGTTCGGGTTGCCGGAAGAAACCAACCAGCGGTTCCGCTTTTTGCTGGACAACGGTCAAACGGGCCTCAGCACGGCCTTCGACATGCCAACCCTGTACGGCTACGACACTGACGATCCCCGCGCTGCCGGTGAGTTCGGCAAGTGCGGCGTGGCAGTATCGTCGCTGGCCGACATGGAAACCCTGTTCGATGGCATCCCCCTGGGCCAAGTTACAACGTCAATGACCATCAATAGTCCGGCAGCCATCATTTGGGCCATGTACATCGTGGTGGCGGAGAAGCAGGGCGTTCCCCTAGACCGGATTGGCGGTACCCTTCAGAACGACATCCTGAAGGAGTACCTGGCACAGAACGAGTACATCTTCCCGCCGGAACCGTCCCTAAGGCTGGTGGTGGACACGGTGGAGTTTGCCACCAACCACATGCCCCGCTGGAATCCCATCAGCATCAGCGGGTACCACATCAGGGAGGCGGGTTCAAACGGGGTTCAGGAACTGGCCTTCACCCTGGCCGACGGGTTTGAGTACGTCCGACGCTGCATTGACCGCGGGATGGACGTGGATGACTTCGCGCCACGGCTCAGCTTCTTCTTCAACGCCCACAATGACTTCTTCGAGGAGATCGCCAAGTTCCGCGCCGCCCGCCGCATCTGGGCCAGGGAAATGCGGGACACCTTTGGGGCCAGGAACGAGCGGTCCCTGTGGATGAGGTTTCACGCCCAGACCTCCGGCGCCTCTCTCACTGCCCAGCAACCTGAGAACAATGTGGTGCGGGTGGGCTTGCAGGCCCTGGCGGCGGTGCTGGGCGGGTGCCAGTCGCTGCATACCAACGGCAAAGACGAGGCATGGGCGCTGCCCTCTGAGCAGGCCGCCCTCCAAGCCCTGCGTACCCAGCAAATCATCGCCCACGAGACGGGTGTTACGGACACGGTGGACCCCCTGGGCGGGAGTTACTACCTGGAGACCCTGACCAACCGGGTCGAGGCGGAAGCCTACGAATACTTCCGCAGAATAGAAGACGTGGGCGGGGTTGTACCTGCCCTGGAATCGGGTTTCTTCCAGCGGGAGATTGCGGACGCGGCCTATATATACCAGCGGGAGGAAGACCGACAAGACCGCATCACCGTGGGCGTAAACGATTACTTGACCGATGACGAACTGTCCATTCCGCTGCTGCGGGTTGACCGGGAAGGCGAGGCGCGGCAGATAGAGAACCTGAACTCAATCCGCCGCACCCGGGACAACCGGGAAGTAGCCAGCCGCCTGAAGGACCTGGAAGTGGCGGCCAGGGGAGACGTCAACCTCATGCCTCCATTGCTGGAGGCGGTCAGGGCCTATGCCACCCTGGGGGAGATGATGGGAGTGTTCCGCGAGGTGTTCGGCGAATACCAACCCGGCTGGGGGTTTTAGAGCGAAGCCGGGCAGCAAACCCTACGGCACAAGCTACGGACAATCTGAGGGCGGGAAGTTGGTTCCCGCCCTCGCATTTTTCACGCAACCGGCCAGGGTGGGGCGATGGCTACTACACCCGTTCCTCTTCCCGCAGTTGCTTGGCTTCTTCGATTACCTTCAGCTGGATGTTCATGGGCACCGGTTCGTAGTGGTCAAACTCGAGGCGGTAGCTGCCCCGACCCTGGGTCAGGGAGCGAAGGTCCTGGGCGTAACGCTGCACCTCGGACAAGGGAACCTCGGCCTCTACGACAGTGTACCGATCACCCGGGTTCATGCCGAGGATGCGGCCCCGCTTACCGTTCATGTCGCTCATAACGTCGCCGGTATAGGCCTCGGGCACATTGACGGTCAGCTTGACAATGGGTTCCAGAAGAATGGGATTGGCGTCGGCCATTCCCTTCTTGAAAGCCTGGGTACCGGCAATCTCGAAAGACATGCCGGAGGAGTCCACGTCGTGGTAGCTGCCATCGTAAATGACGGTCTTCAGGTCAACCACGGGGAAACCGGCCAGAATCCCCTCTTCCATGGACTTGACTACCCCCTTCTCCACCGCCGGTATGTACTCGCGGGGCACCCGACCGCCAACGATCTCGGAACCAAATTGGAACCCGTTGTCCCGGTCCATAGGCTCAAGGCGCAGCAGGACATGGCCGTACTGGCCGTGGCCGCCGGACTGCTTCTTATGGCGGTACTCGGTATTGGTGACCCGGGTAATGGTCTCGCGATAGGCCACCTTGGGCATGCGGAGCAAGAGGTCGGCACCAAACTTGCGCCTGATGCGGTCGATGGCCACCTCAATCTGGGCATCGCCCAGGCCGGTGAGCAGGCTGTCGCCGGTGTCGGCGTCCCGGCTGTAACGCAGGCTGGGGTCTTCTTCCACGATACGAGCCAGGGAGGTGGACATCTTATCCAGGTCGGCCTTGGTGGCAGGAGCGACGGCGACGCTGTAGTAGCCCCGGGGGAATTCAATGGGCCGGAAAGTAACCTGGTTGTCCCTGACGCACAGGGAGTCGTTGGTTACGGTGGCGGCCAGCTTGCCGATGGCGCCCATATCGCCGGCCACTACGTCGGCAATGTTCTCCTGGGACTTGCCCCGGGGGAGATACAACTGGCCGATGCGCTCGGCCTGGTTGCGGTTGGCATTCCATACCTCGGAATTGCTCTTGAAAGTGCCGCGATAGACGCGGAACAGGGACAGCTTGCCCACAAAGGGATCGGCCGTGGTCTTAAAGACGAAGGAGGCCAGGGGAGCATCGGAATCCACCTCGAACTCCACCGGCTCACCGTTGGCGTTGGACATTTCGGGCTGGACGCCTTCCAGGGGTGACGGAAGGAACTCACCGACGAAATCGAGATATTCCTCGACACCCAGGTTCTGGGTGGCAGCGCTGGCGAGAATGGGAACCAGAGTACCGGCCAGGATAGCGGACTTGGCGCCGCTGATGATTTCGTCGTCGGTCAGTTCCTCGCCCTCGAGGTACTTGTCGGCCAATTCATCGTCGGCCTCGGCGACGGCCTCAATCAGGCGTTCCCGGGCCAGTTCAAATTCGTCGGCGATTTCGGCGGGGATATCAGCGGGGGGATGAACAACGCTGATCACACCCTTAAAATCCTGGGCGTCACCCAGCGGAAACTGGAAGGGAACGCACTGACTGCCGAAGCTCCCCTGGATATCCGCTACGGTGCGGGAGAAGCTGGCGTTTTCCCGGTCCATCTTGTTAACCAGCAGGACCCGGGGCAGGCCCAGTTCCTCGCACTGGTTCCAGGAACGCTCGGTGCCCACGTCCACACCGGAAGGGGCAGGCAGCAGGATAGTAGCGCTTTCCACAACTCGCAGGGCGCTGACCACCTCGCCGAAGAAGTCGTCATACCCGGGAGTATCCAGCAAGTTGGCCTTGAAACTATCCCAACTGCAGGAAATAAGAGTGGTCTGGATGCTGCCGCCACGCTTGATTTCCTCGGGTTCGTAGTCGGAAACGGTATTGCCATCCTCCACCCGGCCGATACGGTTGATGGCCTTGGTGTTGAAGAGGAGAGTTTCGCACAGGGATGTCTTACCGGCGCCGCTGTGAGACAGCAACGCCACATTCCTCAGGTTCCGGGCTTCTATATTGGGCATAGAGCATTTCCCCCTTAACTTTTGACTTCGTCAAGTTAAACTCGATTTTATATAAACTTAACGTATTTTAGCAACCTTGGGGCGGCTCGAGCAGGTGAAAGGGCTAATTTTCCGCCAATTCGCACGAAGGGAGCCATGCGCCACGAAGGTGGGATTTTTGATTTATGGCCCATTTTGGCTCATTTTGTCCCATTCTTGAGTATTGAACCCGCGGTTAATTGGCGGGGTTGGGCGCACGTCCGTGCGCCCCTACGGTGGTCGCCGGTGGTCCAGGGCGGCCACAAGGGCCGCCCCTACGGTGGGTGCAATTCCCCTTATGCCATGGCGAACCAGCGGGCCCAGAGCAGGGACAGGTCGGGTTTGGGCTTTGGGGCGGGCAGTTCCCGCATTAGCAGGTGGTCGTACTTGCTCTCCCAGGCCCAGGGGAGCAGAGCCAGCAGCATGCGCCGGGGTTCGGGGATGTCTCCCTTTTCCCTAACCTTGTCCAGGTAGTTGTGCAGGTGCATCCAGGTGGTGAGGCGGAAGCCCTGGTCGGCGATCTTTC
>DAOUHR010000029.1:0-5759 GCA_034428635.1 Dehalococcoidia bacterium | reverse complement strand
TACAGCCCGCTGGCTATTGCTCTTCCGGGGGCGGTCTCTCCTGCCAGGCCCACGTAGACGAAGCTCTTGCCGTTGCTGGACTTTTCGGTAGTCATACTCCCCCCTTCTATCGGCGAAATCTGCCGGGGAAATTTGCCGACGTTATAAGATAGGGCCATTCCAGCACGGCAGCACTTTGTTGTCAACTTGCCCCAATTTCAGGCAAGAATCCCAATCAGCCAGTCCTGAGTGTCGTCATACCGGCGAAAGCCGGTATCCAGGAACTCTTGGCTGTGATGAATTTCCAACCGGCGGTCCCTGTTCCAGGAAACTGCCTGAATTGCGACCTTGCCGCCGCTGCAGAAAAGGTTGACTTTAGCAGCAGGACTTCGGCATTCTGGTGTGGACCAGTCCATGGTTGAGTCTGCAGCACAGTAAACGGGGCACGGGGCCCGGCATATATCCCTGGAAACTTAAGCAAAGCAGGAGGAAGCAATGAAGTTCGTAATGTTCAACGACAACCAGCCAGGTATTCTGACCGATGCAGGCGTAATTGAAATTGGCGACCTCTGCCCCGGCGGTGGTCAGGTCGCCATGGTCCATCTCATCACCAACTTCGATGACCTGAAGTCCCAGCTTGAGGCCCGCGCCGCCGAGGGCACAGTGGTTGCCGGTGCCCAACTTCAGGCGCCGCTGCCAAGCCCCAACAAGATCCTCTGCATGGGCGGCAACTTCCGCGAGTTTGGCGCGCGGGAACCCTCGCCAATGTGGGGCTTCATCAAGAGGCTTCACAGCATCCTGAGCCCGGGCGGCACCGTGGTCCTCCCCGACATAGACGCCAACATCTTCCACCACGAGGCGGAACTGGTGCTGGTCTTTGGCAGAGGCGGCAAGGACATCCCGGCTTCTGAAGCCATGGACTACGTCTTCGGCTACACGGTGGGTGTGGACGTCTTGGCCCGTATGCCGGCCGGCAGCGGAGGGCGCGTGCCCAACACCCTGCCCATCGCAGAGCACAAATCCCACCCCACCTTCTGTCCCCTCGGCCCCTGCATCGTGACCAAAGACGAAATCGCAGACCCCGAGAAGTTGCAGATTACCCTTAGCGTGGACGGCGAACTGCGCGTCAACTACAACACCGACGACCTCGCCCACTCCATAGCCGAGTCCATTGAGTACGTGGCGGCCATTGAGGAGATCGGCCCCGGTGACGTTCTCTTCATGGGCACCAACCACCAGGGTCTCGGCGCCATGCAGGACGGCGATTCCATCGAGGTAGGCGTAGAAAGTGTGGGCAGTTTCAACTTCACGGTAAGCGACCCGCTCAAGCGCCGCTGGCCCCGGGGAGTCGACGAAGAGACGGCCCAGGACATCCGCGAGAGCGCCGGCGGTCCCGGCCGCCGTGCCCGGCCGCTGCCCACCGCATAGCGTTCGCTTGGGGCAATCTCGAAGCTGCCCGTTCCCGTCCCGCATTGGACACAGTTCCCTTGCCGTTGCAAAGTTGACGGCAAGGGTTGGGCTTCTGAGGGGGATTCACGGCTCGGCCAACCCGTGCGGTTTTGGACGGGGAGTGGTACGTAACAGGTTCTTGCCCTGAATTTTCCAGAATCTACTGTGTTCAGGGCACGAGAACCATCTGTTATGATTGAAACAGCCAAGTGAATAGGGATGAATTTCAGGTTTTATATAGATCCCGAAACAGGCGACCCCCATATACTGCGCCACAGGGTTTCGGAGGAAGAGGTCAAAGAAATTTTCCTTTCGCCAACGGAAGACCGACCTGGTCGTGACGGGGCGCGATTACTGGTCGGCAGAACAGAGGAAGGGCGGTTCATACGCATAATATACGTTAGGGACCCCGAGCCTGATAGCGTGTTTGTAGTTACAGCCTACGAACTAACTGGCAGGCCCCTTAGGGCCTTCATGCGCCGCTGGATGAGGAGGAACTGATGACCTTCGAGAACAGGTTCCCGCCAGGATGGGACCAGGAACGAGTTGAGAGGTTGCTGGAACACTACGAAACTCAGTCCGAAGATGAAGCAGTGGCTGAAGACGAAGCCGCATTCGAAGACAAGACTCATACCGTAATGTTGATTCCCAACGAGTTGGTTCCCGCCGTCAGAACTCTCCTCTCGCAGCACATTGACTAGCGTAAAGTTCGAGATCTGCCAGATCAATAAGTCCAGGTCTCATGCCTGCCAACTCATCAATAGACCGGAGAATCCCCCTGCCTGACCAGGTCCAAATACACACCGACGGCGCCTGCCTGGGCAACCCCGGCCCCGGCGGCTATGGCGTCGTCCTGCGCTACGGCGACCACTGCAAGGAACTTAGCGGCGGCTACCGCCTTACCACCAACAACCGCATGGAACTGCTGGCCGCCATCAAAGGGCTTGAGGCCCTGAACCAGCCCTGCCAGGTCGTCCTCTACAGCGATTCCAAATATGTAGTCGACGCCATGCAGAAGGGCTGGGCCGTCAAGTGGCGGGCCAGTGGCTGGATGCGCAACAAGCGCGAGAAGGCCGTCAACCCCGACCTCTGGGCAACCCTGCTGGACTTGTGCGACACCCATGATGTAGAGTTCCGCTGGGTACGGGGTCATTCGGGCGTTCCCGACAACGAGCGTTGCGACCGCCTGGCCGTGGCGGCGGCCAAGGGCCCCAACCTGCAGAAAGACCCGGGCTACCCGCCCCGCACCATGCTTTAACCCTGCAATCAAGTCTCCACGCCGGAGGTTCCCCCCTTGGCCCAGCACACGGAAAGATTCGTCTCCTTTCGCAGCGGCAAGTTCAACGTCCAGTTGGTGGAGGGCGGCAGCGGCGACAACCTGCTCTATCTTCACGGCGCCGGTGGTTTCACCGGCTGGGACGACTGCCTCGACCGTCTGGCCACCGAGTTCCACGTCATCGCTCCGGCTCACCCCGGTGTTGCCCAGTCCGCCGGGCTGGAGCACCTGGATGACCTGTGGGACCTGGTGCTGTTCTACGAGGAACTTCTGAACGAACTGGGCCTGGATCGCACCTTCGTGGTAGGCCACTCCTACGGCGGCCTGCTGGCGGCGGAACTGGCCGCCCAGTGCCCCCAGCGCATTAGGCGGCTGGCCCTGGTTGGCTCCCTGGGCCTGTGGCTGGAGGATACTCCGGTTGCCGACTTCTTCATCCTCACCCGCTCGGAGCGGGAGAACCTGCTGTGGCACGACGGTCAGGCGGACGTCGCCCAGTCCTTCATGGCCCCGCCTGAGGACCCCCACGAACGGATGGAGGCGGACCTGACCCGCACCCAGACCCTGGCGTCGGTGGGCAAGTTCGTCTGGCCCATCCCCGACAAGGGGCTGCCCAAGCGGGCCCACCGCATCACCATGCCCACCCTGCTGCTGTGGGGCGACTCCGACGGCGTGGTGCCCCCGGCCTACGGGCCGGCCTTCCAGCAACTGCTGCCCAACGCCACCCTGCAGGTCATCGACCGGTGCGGCCACATCCCCCAGGTGGAGCGGCCGGATGACTTCTTTGCGGCGATAACCGGTTTCTTCAAGGACTGAGCTTCCTGATATTGCGTAATTTGTTTGCTGATTTATATGGTTGGTCTAAAGAGCTAAGGTTCCTTTGTTTGATGGCGGAAAACGGTATCTAACTTTCAGTTGGCGGAGGCAGAGTTCCGCTAAAGCAACCAAATAACGCTGTGATGGAGGAACCGATGAATGACCGTGAAAAGTTGCGGCAACGAGCCGAATCAGTTCTGAAGAGCCTTAACGAAAACCCCAAAAGTAGACCCATTATCGTAGAATTTTCTGGAACTCCGAAGAGCGGCAAGAGTTCCTGTATAGAGATTGTTTCTCACTTTTTCCGTAGACTTCACTTTAGGGTGCTTTCCCCAAGTGAGGGCGCATCGAGGAGGACTCCTTACCACTTGAGGGCGGATCTAGTCGACTTTAATACTTGGTCTGCCTCATATGCCCTTACCCACATTTTGGAGAGCCTGCATGATCCTTACAATTATCAGCTAGTGATCTTGGACAGGGGCATGTTTGACGCTCTAGCATGGTTTCAACTCCTGGTAAATCGGAATGAAATAGATCAAGTAACTTGTGATCAAGTCCATAGCTTCCTGTTAATCGAAAAATGGCGCTCGGTCGTCGATGAGGTGTTCTTGTTTACGGCAGACCCGGATACTTCGATGAAGAGGGAAAATCAGAACGCCTTGATAGACGAGCCGGGTACTACTATGAACCTCGAGTTTTTGCAAAACCTAAACGCAGCATATAACTCGGTACGCGAAAAATATTCCGGCGACTTCAGTCACTTTCAGGCCATAAACACCAGCGCATCCGAGAGTACAACCCCGCAGTCCACTGCGGCTCAAATTGCCGGTATAATTCTTGATCGATTTGATTTGGGGTGACCGCTGTGAACGACAGTCGTGAGATTCTGGTGTTTCCGCGTGACACCTTGAGGACCGGAGAAAGATTTCTGCAGTGGGATTCCGCACTTTCCTTGCTCGAGTCCATTGAAAGCAGAATGACCTGGGTGATCAGGGAAGAGGCTGAAAAATCTGAGGAACTCCTTCAGGCAATCCCATGCGCCGTAATCAGGAGCGGGAATGAACAATTCCGCGTCATGCGCAGGGTGAAGGAAGGCCGAAGGGACCTCAGCTCAAAAATCAGTCTCGTAGTTGGTGGGCATGTAGATAGAACTGTCCGGGATTTCGGTTTCCTTCAGCTTCTTGACACTACCTTGCGAAGGGAAATCCTTGAGGAACTTGGGGTACACGAGATAACCCAATTGGAGCCAGTAGGCATCGTTATAGATCACTCTTCGATTTTCGCATCAAGGCATGTCGGTTTTGTTTATGAGGCCACAATTGATGATGCGTTCATCCCTTTGGCAAGGGAAGAATTTTCGGCTAGGTCGATTTTCAACGGACAGTCCTTTTCTCCATACGCCTTGAACAGGTTCACCAGGGAATTTGATCCCTGGTCTTGGATAATATTTGCCGACTATATCAGACCCTCGTGTCCTCCCAATACTTCGACCCAATCCGAGTTCCCATTCAGCTAGAGTATCCTATCCTTGGAAAGGCCATGCCATGACCCTTAACGAATTTATCGAAGCCGCCCTGGAAACGGAACAAAGCCTGCTGGTGGAAGCGGTCGAGGACCTGACGCCCGAGGAGTTTACCTGGCAGCCGGGCCCCGACACTAATCCCATGGGCTGGATGCTGTGGCACACTATCCGGGTAGAGGACATGTGGGTCCAGTTCTTCATCCAGGGCCAGATAGAAATCTGGGAGCGCGAAGGCTGGCACGAGAAGTTCGGTCTGCCCACCCGAGACAACGGCTTCGGCCACACGCCGGAGCAGGTGGCCAGCTTCCCCGCCCTGGACCTGCCGGAACTGCTGCGCTATGCCGAGGCGGTTCGGGCCGGCACCCTGGAACACCTGCGGGGCCTGTCCGCGGAAGACTTTGAGCACGTCCCCAGGGAACGCCGTCCCAACCTGACGGTAGGCAGCGTCTATCGGCAATTGCTTGGCGAGTTTTACCAGCACCAGGGGCAGATAGCCTACCTCAAGGGGTTGAAGCGGGGAGCAGGCGCCCTGCCCGACACCTACGCCACGCCGGGCTAGTACCCGGTCAAGTTAGGAATTGATGGGATAGAGTCGATGGAGCTTGGTGCGGGCATCAAGAATGTTGAAGCGCCAGTTGATGCAGGCTTTAGCTTCGTTCCGTTCCAGTTCCAGGGCATGAATCTCCCGGCAGAGGGATTCCTCGTCGGGGAGACGCTGTC
>DAOUHR010000028.1:0-30148 GCA_034428635.1 Dehalococcoidia bacterium | reverse complement strand
AGATATACCTGAGCGAGGCATTGATCCGAGAACCGGTGGGGCTGGTAGCCCAGGACGAACGGTACCTGAGCATCCAGTTCGGCCCCCTGGAGATAGGTCAACTGGACACCTACACCAAAAGGGTGGTCCGCACCCCAACAAAAGTGTTACCTATCTCCCTGGTCTAAATGTAACCCATCTCTCCGGTTGCACAGTGAGGGGGGCGTTGTTCGGCAAGATGGCTCGTTGTCTTGCTCTTTCACTCCCATCCTAACCTTCCCCCATCAAGGGGGAAGGGACATCGTGGAAAATCGAAAGACCCTGGCCGGAAACGGGCTCACTTGACAGTCAGCTTACCGGTTTATAGTATGGAACGTACCCTCAAGGCGACCCGCCCGGCCAGTCCCAACGACCGGCCGCCAAGAACGGGTGGCCTCCCCTTCTCGCTGGGGATTAGTCCAGTGGTAGGACGCCTGACTCTGGATCAGGAAGCGGAGGTTCGAACCCTCCATCCCCAGCCATTTTCCCATCACGCCTAAGACCCTTGCCTGGACGGGGATTCTGCGCTCACCGCGTAAAAGGTGGTGGCCTTGCTTTCCCCGTTGTCCAGTGTGGCAGTGACACGGTAGCCGCCCAGCTGCGGCAATGTCAGGGTAAAGTTTATGACGGCCATCACCCGGAACAACTGGCCTGAAATGGCCTGTACGCTGCGACCCACCGTCAAGTTGCCCTGCACCTCCTGTCCCAGCATTGTGCCGTCCTCAGTTTCAAGGCGCAGTTTGACGGAGTGGGTCTGGTTAGTCAGGTTCCAGGGCACCAGGACACTCACCACCGTCCTGAGAGTCAGCGGGGCCTTAATGTCGCTGATATACCTGCGGTCATATCCGCCGCCCATCATGTAAAGTTTGCCGCTTACGACTTCCGCGTGGTCGCTGAGCATGAGGAATTCAATCGAGACGGTTTCCAGGGACATTGATGTCGCCTCCCTGAATGTGTATATTTTGTAAACAAAGTGTACGACCCATTGGGAGAGGCGTCAATTTTTGACCCCACCGAACTTACAGGATCTCTTTGCCACCCACGGCACAGTCGATGAACTTGAACTGGATGATGCTTTGTGGGAACATCTGTTGGAACGGGGAACTTACGCCAAGCATGAAGATGCCCTGTCGGAAATCCTGCAGGCATTTGCGGGAAGTCCCAGGTTTTCCCTTAATGCTTCTCCTACCGGCCGAGTGCCCTTGATCATGCTCGGCCCATGTGTTAATGGTCGTCTCCTTCGCGTTCCTATAGAGCCCACCGGCAAAAGGGGAATCTGGCGTCCAGTAACCGCTTTTGAGGCTAACGCACACCACCGGCGCCGATTCAATGAGGAATAATAATGTCTATTGAAAACGGAGAATACGCTTTAGGTGAGAACGTAACCCGACTTGCCCAAAGCAAGAAGGCCAGGGATACCGTGGTAGTATCTGTCAGGCTATCTGTAGAGGACTTTTCGCGGCTGGAAAACATGTGCATTACAACCGGCATGTCTATGTCCCAAATAGTCAGGGAGGCGGTGGCCGCTTATTCCGGGCCAGGGAGGACAGCCGACCAAGTATTCAAGATGAACATGCAGACATCAGAAGGAGCGACGTTTGCGGTCGGCCCGGTGGAATATAGTGAAGCCCCCTCTATCTCCCTGACTGCTGGTATACCCGACGAAAATCTGGCGACCGGTCGCGTGTGGGAGGAAAGGGGCAAGGAAGAAAAGAGAATCGGCTAGTCTAAAGTTGAACACTTGAGATGCCGAAGGCAATTTCACCCCATTGCAAAGAGTAATTCTATTGAACATCAAGGAGGCGCCCCATGCAGTTAGGCGTTGTTTTTCCCCAGACTGAAATTGGTTCCGACCCCGGGGCGGTGCGGGATTACGCCCAGGCCGCCGAGTCATTGGGTTATGAACACCTGCTGGTATTTGACCACGTGCTGGGCGCGGATGCCAGCAAGCGGGAGGAGTGGAACCGGCCCTACAGTCACGTGGACACTTTCCACGAACCTTTCGTCCTGTTCGGATACCTGGCCGCCATTACCGAAAAGCTGCAGATGACCACGGGCATCCTCATCCTGCCCCAGCGGCAGGCGGCCCTGGTGGCCAAGCAGGCCGCGGCGGTGGACGTGCTGACCGGCGGACGCCTGCGCCTGGGCATCGGCATTGGCTGGAACGACGTGGAGTACGAGGCCCTGGGGGAGAACTTCAGCAATCGGGGGCGCCGCTGCGAGGAGCAGATTGAGTTGATGCGGGCCCTGTGGACCCAGGATATCGTCAACTTCGAGGGCCGGTATCACAAGGTTTCTAACGCCGGCATCAATCCGCCGCCGGTGCAGCGGCCCATTCCCGTGTGGTTCGGCGGCGGCGCCGACCAAGTGGTGGACCGCCTGGGACGGCTGGGCGACGGCTGGTTCCCCCAGTTCCAGCCCGACAGCGCCGGCCAGGAGCGCATCGGCCAGATGAGGGAGATTGCCACCAAGGCCGGACGGGACCCCG
The DNA here is from genome assembly GCA_034428635.1 of Dehalococcoidia bacterium. Lineage (GTDB taxonomy): Bacteria > Chloroflexota > Dehalococcoidia > Lucifugimonadales > UBA3495 > Bin22. The sequence continues at coordinate 27,642 of DAOUHR010000028.1, read as the reverse complement.
CCAACATCGGCATTGAGGGTCGACTGAACTTTGCAGACGGGCCAGACGCCTGGAACCGCACTGCCGAGGCCTGGGCCGAGTGCGGCGCGACCCACCTGTCCATCAACACCATGCGGGCGGGGTTGCCCAATCCCGACGCCCATATCAAGGCTATCGAGCAGTTCAAGCAGGCGGTTTCCGGGTAGATACTCGGGCCAGGGATTCGGGGCCTTGGCGGCAAAAAAGGGAAGCTACATTCTGGTCCTTTACCTGGCGGCGGACGCACGGCTGACAATTGGCCGGCTGGGAACCTCTGAGTTTCCCGCCGGCCATTACTTTTACTGCGGCAGTGGCCTCAACGGCCTGGAGACCCGCATCCGCCGTCATTTGCGACGGGACAAGAAACGGCACTGGCACATCGATTATCTGACAGCCGTGGCGCCGGTGGTGGAAGTGTGGTGGATGGAGAGCGAAGAACGCTGGGAGTGCCGCTGGGCGGAGGAAATCATGGAAAAAGGTGGGGTGGTGGTGGCCAAGGGCTTTGGTTCGTCGGACTGCCGGTGCATGACACATTTATTGAGGTTGCGTTGCAGGGAGCGGACGGCACATATGTTGCGTGCCTTGAAAGATGCTATTCCTTCAGGCGCCAATATGGAAACATGGCAGTGTTGAATGCGCGGAAACTACACGCGAATCGAGGGTTTCTACGTTTCGTAAAACTCTCCACTGCGTCTCGGCGAATCGGGACTCCAATAAATGCTAGCAATTTGTATGGTAAAAGCGTTTAGAAAGGAGTAGGTTACCCAGAATTCGCCGACCCTGGCGCCGACGACACCTGGACTATGGGGGAAGAAGTCCAAGGTAACTTTTGAAACCCCGTCAGGATTTGGGTCTTTCAGGAGATTATCGAGAGCAAGTTCAAACGAGAAACGGTCAGCCAAATCCAGAGACGCTATAAACTCTCTAGCTGACCTTGACAATACGGCATCAAAGGTCGGCAAGGGACTTGCGAACCTCCGCCCAAGAGTAATACTTTCCGGAGGCAAGTTCCGCCAACCCTATTTCCGTCAACTCCCTGAAGTTGGCATCTCCAGACATTTTAGCCGCCAACGAATCACCGTAGTGGCTATCTTGCTGCTTATCAACACCTAGTGCCATATCGTCTACTATCATTTGAAAATAAGAGCGCATTTTTTGGTGAGTGATAGCGCATCCATCTGGAGTATCATTCCAGGGGGGTTCAGAATGGCTTTGGTTTCTTAGTTCCCATGCAGTCAAGTGGCCGTAGTCATTGATAACCTGGTCGAGGAGCCTCTTGACGTCAACGTCTAAGGATCCCACGCCCAAGGCCTTGTCGGGAATGGGAATGGGGTTTCCTCCAAATCCCTTGTACTCCCTCCAAAGGGCGGGAACCACGGGTCCATGCTGCCAATGCTCTATGTCCTCAGAGAACAACGGGTGCTGGAGTTTTACCAAAGCCAGCCCCTGAGCGTAGTAGCACAGTTTCTGCAGCTTCATGTTTGTTATTCGTTCTGAAGCCCCTGCCGCATATTGATTTGACAGCAAGTATTGGGCCACTTCCCTTGCATTTAGAATTCTCATGGTAATCCCTCACCTAAGCAGGGAAGTCCGGTTACTCGCTCATCCAGCGCTTGAACCGCTCCCAGTGGGATGGCCCCTGGGTTTCGACGGACCTGCCCCGCCACTTCTTGTCCTTGTTAAACGTACGGGGGCGGACGAAGAAAAGCAGGTAGGCGCCGGCCAGGCTCAACAGGCCCAGCCACACCAGCCAGCCAAAGCCCACTGTGTTCAGAGCCAGACCCAGCACCAGGAATATGAAGCCGGCCAGGGCAATACGGCCTGGGGTTACGTGCTTCCAGCGGGAACCTGCCCCACCACGCCCCCGGGACTGTTCGCGGTAGGGGGGAGCCTCCTCGCTGGCCGCCCTGGGCATGTCGTCAATTATCGGCTGCGGCCGGCGGGCGGGTCTGGGCGGTTCCTGCTCTTCAATGCCCTTCAGAATCTCTTCAATTTCGTCCTGATACTTTTCAGGCATTTCAACCCCGCCACCTGCTGCAGATTTAGAGGCTCGGCAAAAGTTAAACCGGAAACAGACCTGTACCTCAGGATTATACAAGACATTTTCAGATGGGGGAATTAGGTAAGCGACAGTAAATGGATATCCGAATCGGCAATCTGGCGGCGACGACGGCAAATCTGCCCTGATAAAGCCTGGAAGCAGGTCTTCGCCGTAATTCTGCGGGGCGCAGGGGATTCATAGCTGGCGCCACGGCGCAGCCCTACCTAAGGGCTCCCAGTTCCAGCCCTGGCACGCGCTCCTGCAGCCAGAGGGCCGCCACCCTTCGGTGGCAGGAGTCGTCGCCCCGCTCGAAGCACAGCAGGGTAACATCGCCCAGGTCAGGCAATTGCTCCAGCCATTTTCTGAGTCTGTAGTCGACCAGTAGCTTTTCGTCCAGGTTCCGGCGGTAGGCGCTGCTCAGGGCGTTAAAGTCCAACCGGCCATCCCGGTAGGAGCGCAGCAACTCCAGCGGGGGATAAAGAAAGGACAGGGTATCCCATTGCGTTTTCCGGCCACGCGGGTGGGCGCGGGACACGCGGCAGGGCTGTCCCACCCAGTCCTGCGGGTCGTAATAGCTGGCGGTGTACAGCATGCGGCGTCATACTCCTTCGTCGGAAGGGGCGGTTGAATTGTCAGGATAAGACCGTCCCTTCCGCCTGACCACCCACCGGACCAGAAACAGGGCCGCACCAACAGCTATGACGCTCAAGTAACTGATGGAACGGTCCACCAGCACCAGGGCCGCCACCGCCGGCGTCGCCAGGGTGGAAAGCTGCTTTAGCAGGCCGGCCAGGCCGGCTTCCACCGCGCCCACGCCCCCCGGGGTGGGCACCAGGGTAAGCAGGGAGTTGGCGACAGTGGCGAATATTACCAGGGCCGGCGACAGATGAAGGTCCAGGGCCTGGGCCACCAGGAAGAAGCGGGCAACCTCGGCCAGCCAGCCCAACAGTCCCCACAACGCGGCCAGGGGAACCCTATTGAAGCTCAACAGCGCCCCGTCCCGAAACTGACGGTAACGTTCCAGTACCCAGTACGACATACCAGAGGGGAGCCATGCAATCAGACGCTGAAGCAGGTCCTCTCCCCTGCCCCTGGTGGCGGCGATGAAAAGCAGGGCCAGCCCCAGGACTGCCAGCAGCGCGGCGGCGGTGGCGGCAACGGCCCAGGCCCCGCCCTGGCCCGCGCTGACCAGGAAGGGCAGGGATACCGCCAGCAATACGACGATGGTGGTGATGTCCAGCAGTCTTTCCGTCAGGATGGTGCCTGCAGTGCGGACGAAGGGGGCGCGGCGGTCCTCGTGGTAGAGGTAGGCGCGGTAGGCGTCGCCCAGGCGCAGCCAGGCCACCGAGTTGGCGAACCACCCGAGCAGCACCAACTGGCTGCACTGGAAAATCCCCGCCGGCTCCTCCCCCTCGGCACGAGCGTTGTTCAGAAGAAGCCGCCAGCGCAGGCCACGGAACAGGAAGGTGGTGTAGTGCACCGCCAAGGCAAGGACCAGGTACAGGGGGTTGGCTGACCGCAACTGTCGCCCAATGGCGTTAAGGTCGACATCCAACCGGGTGGCCAGGAAAAACAGGAAAGCCGCCGCCAATGCCAGGGAAATTATGGTTGGCAGGGAGAAAACCCGGCGGGCTATGGAAACGGGCACGCCCCGTTCCTGGTCAAGCGGCAAATTATCCACGTAGGAACAGCACGGGATTCATAGCTCTTCGGGTTCGGGCGGGTACGGCCCTACCGCAACTCCCGGGGCATCGTGAAGCTGATGTCTTCCTCAACCACCTCCAGGGGAGTAACCTTCTGGGGGTTAAGGGCTGTGATCACCGCGTCCACGAGCACTTCGGGGGTGGATGCGCCGGAAGCTATGCCAACCCTGGCAACGCCCTCCAGCCATTCCGGATTCACTTCTTCGGGCCCATTTATCAGGTATGCGGGGATGCCCAGAGACCGGGCCAGTTCCAGCAAGCGGTTGCAGTTGGAGCTGTTCTGGGCCCCGATTACCAGGGCCAGGTCCACCATGGTTGCCATCCTGCTGACGGCCGCCTGGCGGTTGGTGGTGGCGTAACAGATGTCGTTGCGGATCTCGGCCTGGGGAAAGCGCTCCCGGATGTGGTCGATGGCCGCTGCCGTGTCACCAGTGGAGAGCGTGGTCTGGGTGAGCACCGCGATGGGAGTATCAGCATCCCAGACAGGGATGGCGTTCTCGGATGTTTCGTCTACCAGTTCCATAGGCGCCTGGCCCATGGTGCCCTTGACCTCCTGGTGGCCTTCGTGGCCCACCAAAATAATCTTGCGGCCCTCGCGGTTGTACTTCTTTGCCTCGTTGTGGACGCGGGTTACCAGGGGGCAGACAGCGTCGATCACCTGGAGATTGCGCTCGCGGGCCTGTACAAAGTCTTCCGGGGGTGAGCCGTGGGCGGAGAAGACAACCCTGGCTCCTTCGGGGATTTCATCCACCGTTTCCACGGTAATCGCACCCTTTGCCTCAAGTTCACCCACCACGTAGGGATTGTGAACGATCTGGTGCTTGACGTAGACCGGCGGGCCGAACCGCTCCAGGCATTCCTCTACAACCTGGATCGCCCGCACCACCCCGGCGCAAAAGCCCCGAGGGGAGCAAAGGATTATTTCCATGACCATGCCTCCCTTAATTCCTCCCACTTCCACCCTGAACGAGCTTCAAGAGTTACCCCGCTGACGGCGCAATTCCTCTTCCAGTTGGCGAATCCTGGTTTCAGCTTGTTGCCGGGCGGCCCGCTCACTGGCCAGATAGGCTTCAAATTCCTGCCGGGCAGCTTGTTCCTCCGACATGTTTTTCAGGTATTCACCGGTCCGCTCGTCGTAGAACTTCAACATCCCATCCTGCCAGCAGAGCCACAACCTCAAAGCTGAACTATACCCCTTCAAGACCCCGTCCGGCTCCGTGGCCATCCCTATGCGCCGGTATTCACCAGCTACCAGTTGCTCCCCCACCAGCGGCTCTCCATATATTTCCCCGCCGGTGCTGTCGAACCGCCAATACTCCCCTATTCCTATACTGGCGTATATGTTCCGTTTATTCCCCGTGTCCTGTGCGCCCGTGCTCTCCGACCCTACCTCCAGCACGAAGTCCGGCGGCTTGCCAGCCTCCCAAGGCAGGTAAAGCAACCGTCTCATTATCGCCTGGGCCTCAACGTTGAAGGCCACGTAGTAGTCGGGACCGACCCGCGCGTTCAGGTTGTCAGGGTCATAGCAAATAAAGGTGTTGCTGCTGCGGAAGATCGTCTGCGGGTCGCCCAGGGTATCCAGATATGAGCCCAGGACGGGATAGATTTCTTCGAATATGGGAAATTGAAACATTCCGTCGGGAAGCGGCTCCGGCGCGTCGGGATTGAACTCCAGGGCGCTGTAGTCAATCTCGGTGACGATTGTGTATTTATGGACAGGTTTGGTGGTCATCGGTGACCTCTGGATTCTTGCCGGTTCACTCAGGGTACGGGGCCGGAGGGAGACCCCTTATAACCCCATTGCCTTCATAATACCGGTTTACAATCGGCCGAACGGCTCGGTCCTACCACCGGGTAGGCTATCTGCCTACCCGTTGCTATCCCTTATCAAGTCCAGGTACTTGTAGCCGGACCCGGTGTTGAGCAGGACGATGGTCTCGTCAGCGCCCAGGAAGCCCTGTTCCAACAGTTTCTTCAGGCCCACCAGGGTAGCCGCGCCCTCGGGGCAGGCGATGATGCCCTCCTCGGTGGCGATTTCGTACATGGCGGCCACCATGTCGTCGTCCTCGATGGCCAGGGCAGTGCCGCCCGTTTCCCGAATGGCCTTCAGGATCAGGTAGTCGGCGAAGGGGCCGGGGACGCGCAGGCCGTCGGCCAGGGTGGCGGCGTTCTCCCACATCTGGGCCGTATCGGCGCCTTCGTTGAAGGCCTTGACGATGGGCTGGCAACCGGTGGGCTGCACTGCGATGAACTTGGGGGGCGTCCCCTCAATCCAGCCCAGTTCCAGCAGTTCCTGAAAGCCCTTGTACGTGCCGATGATGCCGGTGCCGCCGCCGGTGGGGTAAATGATGGCGTCGGGCATCTTCCAGCCCAGTTGCATGGCTATTTCCAGGCCCATAGTCTTCTTGCCCTCGGCGCGGTAGGGTTCCTTCAGGGTGGAAAGGTCAAACAGGTCCTGCTCCTCGGCCACGGCCACGGCGATGCGACCCGCGTCGCTGATCAGACCGTCAACCAGGTTAAGCTCGGATCCGGCCATCACCGACTCCTTCTTGTTGGCCGGGGGCGCGTCCTGGGGCATGAAGACCTTGGTTGGGCGAGCAGCCCGGGCCCCGTAGGCCGCGGCGGCGCCGGCGGCGTTGCCCGCCGATGGCATGGTAAAGCCGGTGATGCCCAGTTCCACAGCCTTGGACACGGCGGCGGAGATACCCCGCGCCTTGAAGGTTCCGGTGGGGTTCAGGCCCTCTTCCTTGATGTACAGGCTCTTCAGGCCCAGCTTTCTTTGCAGATTGATGGCCTGCATCAGGGGAGTGCCGCCCTCTCCTAGGGTTACGACGTTGTCATGCTGGGTAACCGGCATCAACTCGGAGAACCGCCACATGTTGGAGTCTCGGCTGGCGAAAACGTCCCTGCTCACTTCACGGCCCAGGCGGGGCAGGTCGTAGCGGGCGAACAGCACCTTGCCGCAGCACTCGCTGATTTTGCTGACCTGGTCGTGGGGATACGTTTTGCCGCATTGGGTACACTCCAGGTGGTCGATGTAGCTGAACATGGGCCGGTAAACCTCTCTTGCTCCAGACTAATGCCCTATCTTAACACTCTTGCCTTGGCTTTTATAAGGCCCCGGATTTGCTGGGCCGACGCTCCGGTTATGGTTAAGTGTATCGGCAGGCAATATAATCAAAGCGTCTCCGCAAGCGACTGGCGTTGGAGTACTACGAGAAGGCCGCGTTGTCATGAAGGCATGGCGCCCGCATACCCCCTTCAGAGCCTCAATACTCTCCAAATCTTTTGCGGGTCATTGTTCCTGCCGGCAATGCCGAGACCTTAATTCAGTTTCCGTTCCTCCTCCGGTCTTTTGCGTCAATTCGAAATGGCCTCGTCCTACGCGACGCCCGTAAGGGAGAGAACCATGTTCAGATTGATCAACTCGCTTCCCGGCCCGCGCTTCGCCATCATTGCCGCCGGCACCGGCATCGCCACCGTTGTCCTGCTTTTGGCCAGGCCGGCGGTAGCTTACGCCGCCGGGGTGGACGAAGAGTCGGCTTTCGTGTTCAACACCTTTGCCTTCCTGATCTGGGGCGCGCTGGTGATGTGGATGTGCGCCGGTTTCACCATGCTGGAATCGGGATCGGTGCGAACCAAGAACGCCGCCATGATCTGCCTCAAGAACATTGGCCTGTACTCCATCGCCGCCCTGGCCTACTTCTTCATCGGCTACAACCTGATGTACAACGACGTGATGCAGGTCATCGGCATACCCGGGTTCATGTACGGGCCTTCCGGTGATGAGTTGGCATTGATGGGTGGGGACGACGGAGCGGCCGCGAATGTGCTGGCCAATGGCCCAGGATACTCCGCAATGTCCGACTGGTTCTTCCAGATGGTCTTCGTGGCCACGGCGGCCTCCATCGTTTCCGGTGCGCTGGCCGAACGGGTGAAAATGTGGTCCTTCTTCCTGTTCGTCCTGGTGTTGACCGCCATAATCTACCCTGTCGTGGGGGCCTGGACCTGGGGCGGCGGGTGGTTGAGCCAACTGGGCTTCTCCGACTTTGCCGGCTCCACCATTGTCCACAGTACGGGCGGGTGGGCGGCCCTGGCGGGCATACTGGTAGTGGGTCCCCGGCTGGGCAAGTTCCGCGCCGACGGCACCGTTCGGTCTACCCCTCCCTCCAATATACTGCTGGTTACCCTGGGCGTATTCATCCTCTGGTTTGGGTGGATCGGGTTCAACGGCGGGTCGCAACTGGGCCTGGCCAGCGTCAAGGACGCCGTGGCCATGAGCATCGTCATCGTCAATACCAACCTGGCGGCCGCCGCCGGCGTAATAGTGGCCCTGGCGGTATCGCGGCCCCTGCTGGGCCGCATCGACCTGTTCGCCATCCTGAACGGCGCCATTGCCGGCCTGGTGTCCATTACCGCCCGCCCCGACATTACCGAGCACTACTGGACGGTTATCATCGGGGCCGTTGGCGGCCTGATCGTGGTGCTGGGCCTGAAGCTGCTGGAAAAGCTAAGGCTGGACGACGTGGTGGGGGCGGTGCCGGCCCACCTGTTCGCCGGCATCTGGGGCACCCTGGCCGTGAGCATTACCGGCGGCGCGCCCATCCACATCCAGGCGCTGGGCATCCTCTCGATAGGGGCGCTGGTGTTCACCGTTTCCTGGGGCCTTTGGCAACTGATGGAACTGACCATCAAGACCCGGGTCTCCTACGACGTGGAACGCCTGGGGCAGGACGCGGGGGAACTGCGGATGGAGTCCTACCCGGAGTTTATGCTAATGCCTGATATGGAGGATGACTAGAGTAGTGGCCGGCGGGTTGCGTATCATCTTGAGCGCAAGCTTCCGGCTACAGATCCACCGGCTGGGCTGGGTTTAACCCTTGCCAGTTTGACGCGGTCCACCTGGATGAAAGCGCTGCCGCCTCGGCAGTCCACATGGAAATACTATCGAAACAGAAGTGTGTTTAGAATAGATTGTGACCAGCATTCCAACTGACGAGCAGGTACTCATGATGCCGGAAACAGCCGATATACTCACCGTATCTACCGACTCTAAACCTCCTTTAGTCGTGCTCTTCGGAGCAATGAATGACGCCTTCCTGGAATCGGTTGTGAGTCGGTCGCTTGAATCCCGGGGGAGGTTGCCCGCCTCCGTCAGGGCTGACCTGGACCGGGCCCTGGACCGGCACGTCCGCGCCCAGGGATTCCGCAGCGCCAGCACGGCTCCACTGCACCGGATCTTAAAAACGATTTGCGAACGGGTGAAGCTGTCCCAGGACCTGGCGGCGCCAACCCTGCGCGCCTGGTGCGAGTCCATGCCCGACCTGAGGCAGGCGGTTCGCGAGCAACTGGAGCAGCAGGGCATCCTTACCGGGGAGACGTACTCTCTGCCGGGGACCCTGGAATTAGCCTTTCGGCGTTCCCCGGTGGCGGGGGCCCTGGAGGCCTGTGTAGAGAATCTCCCCGACAGCGACAAGGATGAGGTTGCCCTGATGGTACAACTCCTGGCTGGCAAGGTAGTGTTGAGCGACATGGACGGCCCTCCCCAGGGTGCGGAGGTGGAGGACGTGGGACGGCTGCTGGACGATTTGCTGGTTGCGCTGGCAGACCTGTCCCCCACTGCCCCGGAATGGGATCAGGCCATACCCGGCTTTGTTTCCTCCCTGTCCAGCCTCATGGAAGACAAGGATAAGGAGCGGAACATAGCCGCATCAGTGGCGGACTACCTGGCGGAAATTCAGCGGGAACGCGCTGAATTGCTGCTGTTCTTCCAGTGCGATATCGCCGCCTGGTCGGTCGACAACATTGACGCCAATTTCTCCTACCAGCAGGTTCGGGACCAGGCCGGGCAACTGGAAGAAATGCTGACCCGCTACGCCCCCCTGCACGAGCGGGCGGCGGCGGCGGCCGAGGAACTGGAGCGGGCCAGGCAACGCAACGAACTGATGCCCCAGGTGATGGAGGCCGCCGAAGCCCTGGGCCTTATGTTCCTTGACTACGAGAGCCCCGAAGCCGACTCCGGGCAGGATTCCGAAAACGACACGGAGCCTGTGTGTAGAAGCGGCGCCACCAACCCGGTGAGAGCAGCCCAAGAGACAAAGCCGGCGCGCGAACAGGCCCGGGCCGCAGCCAGCCCAACCCTGTTTACCGCGTTGGCGCCGCAGACGGAATCCCCGGACGAAACCGGGGCCAAAATAGCAGCAGAGATAGTGCCGGCCCTTAGCGACCTCGCAGTCACGACTCCTGCCAGGTCCGAGGAATCATTTCAGGGTTGCGACTATATTCCCGCGTGTGAGATTGAGTTCATACGGGACCTGCGGTCTTACGTCGAGGATCTGGAGGAAGACTACGAGGACCTGGAGCACCAGAACAGGGGCCTGATGGCGCAGGTAAAGGATTTGGAGCAGCAGTTATACGAGAGCCGCACCCACCAGGACAGCCTGCGCTGGGCAGTGGCCTACCGGGACAATCCCGCGGAACCGGAGGATGTTCCTGAACTGGAAAGCGTCGCCGCGGCAGTGGAACTGGCAAAGGAACGGTACCCGGGGCAGCTCCTGTTCCAGCTTAATGCCGAATCGGAAGCGGAAGAAAGCGCCTTCAAGTGGCCCGATCAGGTCTGGAGCGCCTTGCGCTGGCTGGCCATCGATTACCTCACGTCCCACCTGGGCGACCACCCCATCCCGAACATTGATGAGGCATGCCGCGAAGCCTGCGGCATGTGGTACAAGACCAGTCAGCACGAGACCACCATGACCCAATTTCGGGAGTCCTACACCACCCGAGTTGGCGGACGGGTTATCTGGCTGGGGGAACACATCGGCAAGGGCAACAGTTTCGACCCGCGCCGCACCATCCGCATCGCCTTCGACTGGGACCGGCATCTGCAGAAAGTGGTCATTGGCTACATCGGGCAACACCAGCGCACCGCCGCCACTTAGCGGGATTTATCCACGAATTGGCACGAATGATCACTAATGAAATGAACGCTGCTGGGAAGGTTGATTTGGCGTCCGTGACGTTATCTGATTGTATGGCCCGCCAGGGCCAACATACATTAGTGAATATTCTTGGGCATTCGTGGACAAACTACGCCCCCCTGGAAGAGAGCGCCAGGTTGCCCACGGCGCGCACCCGCACCAGGGTGGCATTGCTGGGAACATAGGTCAGCGGGACTTCTTCCACGTCCACCACTTCAACGGACGCTGGATCGGCGCCGGCGGCCACGGCCCTTTGCACTGCCCCGGCGGAGCAGTCGGCGATGGCTTCGGCGCGGCCGCCCGTTTCCAGGGAATAGACCCGCTCCATCTGGCCGCCCACCTGGGCAATGGCCGCCCCAATGGCGTTGGCCACGCCGGCATGTTCCGGCCGCAACACTTCTGAAGCGCCGGCCAGGGAATCGCCCAGCAGGATGCTGCCGCCGCCTACCAGGACTACCGGCACGTCTTCACCGCTGAGCTTCACCCGGTCCACGGCGGTCTCCACCCGGGCCTGGACTTCGTTCATGGTGCGTTCAACCAGCGCGCAGCCCAGCATGGCGACAAGCTGCCGGTCGCCCACGTCGGCTCGCCCATCGGCCACGGCCAGGTCGGTAGTGGTGACTGTACCGCCCCCGAATACCAAGCTTTCCTCAGTAAGGCGATAACCCACGCTTTCCGGCCCAATTCGCCAGGGTTCGGGAGTGACGACGGTGCCTCCGCCCAGGGCTATGGACACCATGTCTGGGATGCGGAAGTTGGTGCGGACGCCGGCCAGGTGGACGGCCACCGCCGACTCCCTGGGAAAGCCCTTGACCAGCGCGCCCACGTCGGTGGAAGTGCCGCCCACGTCCACCACGATGCCGTCGGTAATGCCCGACAGCCAGGCGGCGCCCCGCATGCTGTTGGTGGGCCCCGATGAGATGGTCAGCACCGGAAAGCGGGCGGCAAAGTCGGTGTCCATCAGGGTGCCGTCGTTCTGGCTCATGAAGAGCGGGGCGTTGATGCCCAGTTGCAGCAGGGCTTCCGAAATGCCCTGCACGGTGCGGTGGGCCACGTCGCCCAGGCAGGCGTTGAGCGCGGCGGCATTCTCCCGCTCCAGCAGGCCCATGCGCCCGTTTTCGTGGGAAAGGCAGACCCTCAGGTCCGGGGCTTCTTCCTGGATGAGAGCCGCCGCTTCGTTTTCGTGGCGGGGGTCAACGGGAGAGAAGACGCCGCACACGGCCACGGCCCGGATGCCCTGGCGGCACATATTCTTCACGGCCTCCCGGATTCCGTCCCGGTCCAGGGAGGAAATTTCCCGCCCGTCGAACTCGTTGCCGCCGCCGACCATGTATGTGTGGCCACCAACGGCTGCCCGGAGTTCGTCCGGCCAGTCCACCAGGGGCGGCAGCAGTTGGGTGGCCGGCAGGCACAACCGCAGTACGGCGGTGGGAGCCAGGTCCCGCCGCTCCAGCAAGGCGTTGGTGAAGTGAGTGGTGCCGACCATCACCGCGCCGATTTGGCCGCCGGGGTGTTGTCGCAGCAGTTCGGTAACCGCCCCGACAATGCCGGTGGTAACGTCGGGCGTGGTGGGCACCTTGGCGGCAGCGGCCAGTCGGCTTTCGTCCATCAGGACGGCGTCGGTGTTGGTGCCGCCCACGTCCACGCCGATGTACATGCTACGCGCCTTCAACCTGAAGCGGGATGTAGTCGGTGTCGTAGCCGAAGTGGTGGGGGCCGGCTTCGGCAAGACCCTGCGGCGTGGTCCACAGGGCGGGAGCGGGAAAGCCCAGGATGGTTACGCGCAGGCCGTAGCGCATCAGTTCGGTGGTTACCGGCTCACCCCCGTCGGTGGCCACGGCGCAAATGAGATCGGGGACGGTGCAGACAATCTCCCCGTCCACCCGGGCAATCAGGTTCTCGTTCTGGAAATCGATGACCATCCGCTTGCCGGCGAATTCGTCCAGCCCGTCGATGGCCACGGCGCCCCGGGCGAAGCCGCCCGTCGTGCGCCGGTCCAGGTCCACGACCTTGCCGGAGAACAGCGTCCGGCCCGGGCAGGCCTCCAGGATGGCCGCCAACGGGTCGTCGCCGGTGTCGTGGGCCCGTTGCACGGCCAGGCCCAGGTCGCGGGCCAGGGTCAGAGTGTTGGGGACGGCGGTGGTCCGCACCTGCTCGGCGGACATGGGCGCCACGGCGTAGCAGGCCACGCACCCCATCTGGATGGTGGCGGCCCGGGCCAGCCTTTCGGCCCAGGCCGGGGTGATGGTCTCGCGGATGATGATGGAGTTGCCCTTTTCGTCAGCGATGGCCATGGGACAGCAAGGCACGCCGTAGACGAAGAAGGTCTTCATCTGGAACTCAGGGAAGGCGCGGCCCATGCCGTCGGCGTCGACTATGGGGAGCCCGGCCTTGGCGGCGGCGATCATCACTTCCACCGAGTTGCTGCCGCCGATTTCGTTGGAGATAAGCGCGGTGGCCTTTTCGCCGGTGAACTCTTCGATGGCCCGCAGGGCGTGGTAGGACTGAAGGTCGCGCACCTTTTCGATGCCCACGGTGGGCGCCCCGATACCGCCGACGCAGACCACCCGGGCGTCCTTGGGCACTTCCTCCGGGGCCAGCACGGTAACGGGACCCCAGCGCTTCAATGCCTGCCGCGCCCGCAACTGCCCGATGTAGGGGTTGCCGCCGCCGCCGGTGCCCAGAATTCCGGCGCCAATGGCGATGGGCGCCAGCACATCTTCAGTAGCCTGCCACATTCGGTGGTGAGCCTCTTTGCTAAAAGGATTGACCGGACTGGCAGGAAAGCGGTTCGCTCAAGGGCCATGGATAGCGATCAAACGGGATTAGAGACTCCCCCACCGAGTAGGACCAGCGTGAAATATTCCCCGTGTGGGCAAAGCAGCTTGGTTAATTCCGCCTGCTCCGGAATTGCCGCGATGCTCCCCGCTGATCCGGTAGGCCCTGCGGATACCGGGAATACTCGATTGAAGACTAGCTAACCTGAAGGATCGCCCAGCCAAGCGCGATCATTCCTCCGATCACCGCGACGAGCAGCGCGCCGCCGACCCCAAACAAGGCCAGAATCAGCTTATCAATTCGCTCGTTGGTCCGGTCGACGCGTTCGTTGGTTTGGTCGATGCGCTCGTTGGTTTGGTCTATGCGCTCATTGGTTTGGTCGATGCGGTGAGCGAGCAGAACCAAGGTCTCCTTTACGTCCTGGAGAGCTTCAAGGACACCGTCCAGCCGGCCAGCCATATAATCCAGGTTGCGGTCCGGTTCCCGTTCCATTGTTGCCATGGGTCAGTACCTCTGGGGATGTCGAAAGTTCTAAATCAGAGAAGAACGGCAATCATGGAAAAGCCGGTTTATCAAAGCAATGCGTCCACTCCATTACTCTAACATCTTTCCACGTCAGTTACTTGTCAATTGTCGTCGCCGGACACGGAAGCGGCCTCCCTGCCCGTGAAGGCGGGCATCACCTCGGCAGCAAACTGGGAAAGCTGGTCCTTGAACTCCAGCCAGGGCATGCCCTCCGGCCACTGGAGCATGACGTCCTCCAGGCCGGGGTACTTTTCCTCCATCTCCTGCAGGAATGGTATGAAGCCGTCGGCGGACCCGCAGTACCAGGCCTTCTGCTGCACCCCGTCCTCGATCCTGGGGACGCCGGTAGGCGCGCCGGGGGTGCCCCACGGCCGGCCCTGTGAGTCGGTGTAACGGACGAAGCCGAAGGGGGCGAACCACTTGTACCGCTCGTCGTGGTAGGGGCGCACCCGTTCGATGGCCTTCTCCTGGGTGTCGTCCAGGCAGAATCCGAAGCCCAGGCACATATCCTGGCCCAGGGCGATGTCCCGACCCGCGCCGGTGGCGGCCTGGTGGTAGGAGTTGAACATCCGGTCCACCAGCACCTCGCCGGTCAGGGCCACCATCGCCTTGATGCCGCGCTGGGCGATCCACTCCAGGGTGCGGCCGCTGGCGATGGGCTGCCAGATTTCCACGGGCCGGTTCAGGGGTCGGGGAACCAGCGTAACGTCCTCCACCTGGTAGCCCCGGTAGGGAATGTCCGGCGGAATGGTGTAGTACTTGCCCTTGTGGCTGAAGGAGTCCTCGTTAAACGCCTTAAGGATGATTTCCATCTGCTCTTCAAAGAGTTCGCGGTTGGCGTCGTTGTCGATGACCGGGGACCCGAAGGTTTCCACCTCCCGCGAGTGGTAGCCGCGCCCCACGCCGAAAATCAGGCGGCCGCCGGTAAGAATATCGGCCATGGCGTAGTCTTCAGCCAGGCGCAGGGGGTGCCACATGGGTACGATGTTGAAGGCCGCGCCGAACTTGAGCTGCTTCGTCAGGCCGGCCAGGTGCACGCCCAGCAGGGTCATGTTGGGCAGGCACTCGTAGCCCTCCCGCTGAAAGTGGTGCTCCGCCGTCCACATGCAGTGGAAGCCCAGTTCGTCCAGGTGTTTTGCCAGGGCCACGGCGTGGTCGTAGGCCTGGATCAGCTTCTCATTGGGATACAGCCGGTCATTGGCCGGCGTGCCATCGGCTCCCACGTTGTCCAAGTCTATCTGGCCGACGTACAACACTGAAAAACGCTTAATCATTCCCTGTCTCCGGTTAGTTCATGGAATTGCTTCTCTTCCTGCGGCCCTAAATCATGGCAAACCCGCAGGACAGATAGCTAACGGGGGTCAAATTCGGGCTAATTATAGCACGGCGCCATCGAGCGTCCTAAGCCTGCGCTTAAACTGGCAGCGTTTCACTTCAGGTAGTTTGGTGGGGGAAAATGGTAGGGGCGGACCTGTGTGTCTGCCCCGGCCCCCACAATACCACCTAAGTCGGAACGCTGCCGTTTAAAGCCAGGATGGCAAGAGAAACGAGTAGATCGCCCATCCCTGGCCCGTATTGAAGGGAAATGTAGCCAGGCATAGGCATACCTTGGAGCAAGCCTTATAATCGCCACAAAATTCAGCCGACTGTGCCGCCATTGTGCGAGACCTCCGTCGGTAGCTATGGAGGAAGGATATGGATCTGGGCTTGCGAGGAAAAATCGCCATGATTACCGGGGGCAGCCGGGGCCTGGGCCGCCGCATTTCCGAAGCGCTGGGCCGGGAGGGCTGCTCCATCTCCATCTGTGCCCGGGACGAGGGACAGTTGAATACCGCGATGGAGGAACTCTCCGCCCAGGGTTACAAGGTCAGGGGAACGCCGGCGGACGTTACCGTGGAGGACGACGCCCAGCGCTTCTACGATGAGACGGTGGCGGAACTGGGCAACCCCGACATCCTGGTCAACAACGTGGGAGGCCGCCGCGGTTCGGTGCTGCTGGAGGAGACCAGCATGGAGCAGTTTCGGGAGGGGCTGGAGGTGAACCTGTTCAGCGCGGTGCAGTTGACCACCCTGGTGCTGCCCCACATGAAGACCCAGGGCTGGGGCCGCATCATCAACATATCGTCCATCTACGGGCGGGAACACGGCGGGTCCATCGACTACATGACCGGCAAGGCGGCGCTGATCGCCTTCTCCAAGCACCTGGCCCTGCAGATGGCTCCCCACGGGGTGCTGGTCAATTGCGTCGCCCCCGGTTCCATCGACTTCCCGGGCAGTACCTGGGAGCGCTTCCAGAACACCCAGTCCCCGGAGGTGGTGGCCGAGTTCATCGACCGCAATCTCCCCATGGGCCGCTTTGGCTGGCCCCAGCCCATCGCTGAAACGGTGGCCTTCCTGGCCTCCGACTGCGCCGACCTGATCACCGGCGCCTGCATCAACGTGGACGGCGGCCAGTCCAAGTCCCTGTTTTAGACCAGTCAGGACGGTGAAGCTCCTGTCCCTGGCTCAACTCCGCTCCTTCGGTGGTGTAGCAGTAAGGACGAGTATGCCCGCAATAAAGACGGCGGTGGAGAAAATGCGGAAAGGCCACAGGTAACTGCCGGTGAAGTCGTACAGGAAGCCCGCAATTATCGGCCCCAGGGCCTGGCCGCCCACCTGCACCGGCAGAGTTATCCCGGTAATGCTGCCCAGGTGTTCCCGACCGTAATACTCCGCCCAGGCCAGCCGCAACAGCAGGTGCAGCCCGCCCACGCCAGCGCCCAGGACGGACGCCGCCGGCAGCCCCCAGGCCAGGGTCGAGCTGGCCTGCACCCACAGGGCGCCGCCGGAAACACAGAAGGCGGCAGCCGCCAGCAGTATCCGGATGGGCACCCGCCTGGAGGCCATGCTGGCCCAGACAAACCCGCCCAGCATCTGGCAGAATGCGAACGACCCGGCGGTCAGCGCGGCCAGCGACGGGTCCAGACCCTGGTTGATGAAATGGGACACCTGGTGGAGGCTGACCCCCGCCTGTACCATGAATCCGGCCCCCGAAAAGATGGCCATGACATAGAAAGCCCGGGTGCGCAGGGCGCGGGACACCGTGTAGTTGTTTTCCTGCAGATCACCTGAAGTCCGGACTGATTGCTGGGTACTGGCGTCCTCGGCAACTCCGCCGCCAACGGCGCCACTGCTCCCTACCGGCGGGGTATTGGGAGTCCTTTCCTGTTCCTGCGCCAAGCGGGTCTCGCCCCGCCGGGGGTCCGCGGTCAAACCCATGTCCTCCGGCCGACGGGACACCAGCAGCAGGGCCGGCAGGATCCCCACGACCAGCGTGAATATTCCCAGCCACGCCCAGGCGCTTCTCCAGCCCCATCCGCCAATCAGGAAGTCGGCCACCAGCGGCATGGCCGCCAGCCCGGTACTTTGCGATACGGTTAGCAGAAACAGCGCATGGGCGCGGCGGCGGATGAACCAGTTGTTGATGGCCGTGGTAGTACCCAGCTCAAGGGGACTGGCAAAGGCCATGCGGCCCGGCACGTACAGGGCGTAGAAGGCCCACGCCTGGCCGACTAACGACAGACCGAAAGCGCAGCTTCCCACTATGGCCGACGTAACGGCCAGGATGGCCCCCGATCCATAGCGGTCGATCAGCCGTCCCACGAAAGGCGATACACCGATGGCGCACAAGCCGCCCAGGCTTACAACACCCGAGAACAGGCCGTAGGACCAGCCAAATTCCCGAGTCATGGGCACCGCGAAAACGGACAGCGTGGCCACTGCCATCAGCGGCCGGGAGGAATAGCTGGCCAGGGCGCCGATTGAGAAGATGACCCATCCGTAGTAAAAGGGCAGCGAATGGGCCAGCCGGTGGCGCAGGGAGTTGGTTGCCTGAAAAATGGTGTCTCCGGGAAAAGCCGATTACACGCAGAGTATGGAGGAAGGACCCGGGGTGGTCTGGGACTGCATTGCCAGTCTTTGTGCTGTTGTCACAGCGCCTGCAACACACATTCTGGGCTTGCCGATGTTTCCCCGACCTGACCCTGAACCCACCTCCCCGCCCGAAACATGGCAGGTGCGGGGTTCCGGCCATCCGGCAAGCTCAGGACAGCATGATCTCTCCTTGAATTCTTGGTGGTGAGACCGTCAGCCTCTACTCCGGGTGGATCACCAGCACTGGCAGGTCGGTAGAGCGGATTACCTTGTCGGTAACGCTGCCCACCAGGAAGCGGCGAACCCCCCCACGGCCATGGGTGCTCATCAGGACCAGGTCGATTCCGGCAGCCTCGGCGTAATCCACGATTTTGTCGGCGGGCTGCCCGTCCTCCACGGCCTTGACCACGTTAATACCTGCAGACTGCAGTTCGTCCCCCACCTCGTTCAGATAACGTTCTATCCGATCCCGTTGGGCGGTCAGCACTTCGTCCAGTACCTGCTGGGAATAGTCCGACCCCATGGTGCCGAATTCGGCCCCGCGCATCACCGAGAAATCCTCCGACTGGGACGTAACCTGCAGCAGGTGGATTCGCGCGCCCAGCGCATCCGCCAACTGGCGGGCGGTGGGCAGGGCGCTGGCCGACACTTCCGAACCATCCAAAGGCACCAGGATTTCCTTGTACATTCGGTCTCCTCGCTTGGTGAATTCCGGGGCGCCAGCGCCGCCGGAAAGTGAATTTCTATCGGGAATGTCAACCCGAATTCTCCGCTTTCAGTATGCTAGACCCTACCTGGAGTGTCAATGTGGAGGCTATAAGGCAGCGTTCATCGCAGGCGACAAGAAATCGCCGGGACTTCGCCATTGAGTGTTTTCCAGCCTCCTGTCACGTCTTCTTCCTGCGGTTTTCCGCCTTTAAGGGTAATTGAATGAATCTGGCCCGGCTATCTCGTATAATGCCGGGGAGCCGGGGGATTACCCCCGTCAGGTCAACCACCTACTAACCCTACTTTGAACAACCGGAGGACAAGAACATGCCTATAGAACAAATGGCCCCCGAACTGGAGCACATAATTGACCTGGACGCAGAGATTCGGGAACTGGGCACCGGCTACGGCGGCGCCAACGGGCCGGCCGAGGGGCCCCTGTGGTGGCACGAGGGTAACTACCTGCTGTTCAGCGATATCCACAATGTCCGCCGCATGAAGTGGGCCGAAGGCGAGGGTGTGACCGTCTTCACCGAAGGCACCAACCGGGCCAACGGCCTCACCCGCGACCTGCAGGGCCGCCTGCTCTCCGCCGAGCACGACGGCCGCCGGGTGGCCC
The DNA here is from genome assembly GCA_034428635.1 of Dehalococcoidia bacterium. Lineage (GTDB taxonomy): Bacteria > Chloroflexota > Dehalococcoidia > Lucifugimonadales > UBA3495 > Bin22. The sequence goes on along the minus strand of DAOUHR010000028.1, from coordinate 8,361 downwards.
GCCTCAGCCGGGACGGGGAGCGCACCACCGTCATCGCCAACAGCTTCCAGGGCCGCCAGCTTAACCGCCCCAACGATGTTATCGTCAAGTCCGACGGCAGCATCTATTTCACGGACCCGTGGACCTTTCCCCGGGTGGCCAACCAGTGGGAGCAGACCATCTCCGGCGTGTACCGCGTCTCCCCGGATCTGGGGACCATGACTCTGCTGGTGGGCGACTTTACCCTGCCCAACGGCCTGGCCTTTTCGCCGGACGAGAGCATTCTCTATGTCAACGATACCCGCCGTGGCCACATTCGCGCCTTTGACGTGATGCCCACCGGCGGCATCGCCCTGTCCTCCGACCGGGTCTTTGCCGACCTGCGCGGCGACCGCCCCGGCGTTCCCGACGGCATGAAGGTGGACGTGGAGGGCAACGTCTACTGCGGCGGTTCCGGCGGCCTGTGGATTCTCGACTCCACCGGCAAGCACCTGGGCACCGTGGTCCACGGCCAGGAGGCCACCACCAACCTCTGCATGGGCGGCACGGACTGGAAGACCCTCTTCTTCACCTCCCGCGGCACCCTGGGCAGTGTCCAGATAAAGGTGGCCGGCATTCCCGCGCCAACGGATAGATAGGCAGGACGGGTTACGTCCTGACCATCGGACCCTTTGCACCCGGGGGAAGGGCCAGGCAATCGCATATCAAGTTCAGGGCCAACCCCGTCGTTCCCGCGAAGGCGGGAACCCCGATGGTATTCAAAATGCGAGTAGAGGAATTGCGGAATCTCTGCGTGTACATTATGGCCAGCAGACCTAACGGCGCTATTTATACGGGGGTTACTTCCAACCTACCGCAAAGGGTCTGGCAGCATAGGGGTGATTTTGTTAAGGGACACACTTCCAATTTTCACATCCATCGCCTGGTTTGGTACGAAATTCACGATAACATGGAAAGTGCTATCACCAGAGAAAAACGGCTCAAGAAGTGGAATCGTCATTGGAAAATGAGGTTGATTGAAGAGACTAACCCAGGCTGGAAGGACCTGTACGAGGAGATTTGTTCAAAGTACTGGCGCGATCTTGCCCCAAATCGAGGTTCCCGCCTTCGCGGGAACGACGGGTTTTCACAGGATTCGAATAGGGTGGCACTCCACCCAGTGCCACCACCAACGACTTTTATAGTTCAGGAGATTTGACATGCCCATAGAAGTTCTGTCCCCCAATCTCGCAAACATCGTCTCCCCCGACGCGCCCATCACCGAACTGGGTGACGGCTACGGCGGCGCCATGGGTCCCGCGGAAGGCCCACTGTGGTGGCACGAGGGCGGTTACCTGCTCTTCAGCGACATCCACAACAGCCGCCGCATGAAGTGGACGTCTACCGACGGCGTAAGTCTCTTCATGGAACCAACCAACCGGGCCAACGGCCTTACCCGCGACCCCAGCGGCCGCCTGCTGGCCTGCGAGCACGATACCCGCCGGGTTACCCGCCAGGAACCCGACGGCAGTATCACCGTCGTCGCCAGCAACTACCGGGGCCGCCGCCTCAACCGCCCCAACGACGTCATCGTCAGCTCCAGGGGCGACATCTACTTCACCGACCCCGGCTTTCCCACCCCGGGGCTCGACCTGGACTGGAACGGCGTCTATCACGTCTCGCCCGACCTGGGAACCATCACCCTCATCGTCTGGGACTTCAGCCGACCCAATGGCTTGGCCCTGTCGCCCGACGAGAGCATTCTCTACATCAACGACACCCGCCGCCGCCACATCCGGGCCTTCGACCTGGAACCCAACGGCATGCCACTCATCGCCACGGACCGGGTTTTCTGCGACCTGGGCGGCCAGCGCGAGGGCAACCCCGACGGCATGAAGGTAGACACCCAGGGCAACGTCTACTGCGGCGGTTCCGGCGGCATCTGGGTCATGGACCCTTCCGGCAACCCCCTGGGCATCATCGTCCACGGCGCACCGGGCACCACAAACATGGCCTTCGGCGGCGACGACTGGAAGACCCTCTTCTACACCACTCGCCACACCTTCGGCAGTGTGCCGGTGAACGTGGCGGGGATTCCGGTACCGGCCGGGAGGTAGGGGCAGGTCCGGCAGTCACAAGAACGGTCCGATACAAGACCATATCATTCTGAGCGAAGCCGAAGAATCTAAATCCCACATGGCAAGCCCCGCTAAAGGCGCCTGCCAACGTTGGCGGGACGGGCTTCGGATCCTTTGGCAAGTTCAGGATGATATGGCTTGCCATTCAGCAATGCTTCCTGGCTGCCGAACTCTGGAAAGGCCCGTTTAACTGAAAGATTAAGGGCAAACATTAAGGAATCATCCCAAGGCAACATGCGCTACATCATCGGCGGAATCCTGGTCGTACTCGGTGCGGTTCTGCTTCTCAGCAACACCGGTACCATCACCCTCGACTGGCTGTGGGGGTTCATATTTACCTGGTGGCCCATGCTGCTCGTCGTCTGGGGGCTGTGGGAACTGGTGTCGGGAGGATTCAGGTTCCGGCTATGGCCCATAATCCTGCTGCTGCTGGGCATTGGCTTCCAGCTTTCCGCTTTGAACCTGTGGGAGTGGGACTTCTCGGTCGTATGGCCCGTGTTCATCGTCATAGTGGGCCTGGCTATTCTGCTGGGCCGTCGCCGGCGACGGAGGGAGGGACACCACCGCACCTCAGGGCTTATAGTTGAGAGCACAACCGTGTCCCGCTCCGGTTCCGGCGACTCGTGGCGGGCCGTATTCAACAGCGTCGAGGAGCAGTATGCCGCGCAGGAGTTCCGGGGCGGCGACGTGGAAACCAATTTCGGCAACGTGGCCCTGGACCTGAGGGATGCTACCCTGTCAGATGAGGGGGCCCGGCTGGATGTCAATCTAACTTTTGGGGGCTTGCAATTGCGGGTTCCCCAGGGCTGGCGAGTCAATGTTGACCTGCTCAGCGCCCACTTCGGCCACGTGCAGGACAGTCGCGACCGGCCAACCCCGGAACCGGCCAACGGCGAGTTGACGATAGCGGGTACGGTTACCTTCGGGAATTTGGAGATTATTGACTGATCGGGCTTCCCTGCCGTATGCCACCAGGCCCGGTTGAGCGCAGGAATACATTACCTGACAAACTGAATTGGGGGACAAAAGCCATGCCGCCACCGGAACGTTACAACACCAACTACAACCTGGGCGTGGGAGGGGCAGTTATCAAGGACGGCAAGCTGCTGATGGTGCGGCGCGCTTCCCGCCGGGGCCGGGGCAACTGGCAGATACCCGGCGGCTTCGTGGAGCAGGACGAGACCATGGAACAGGCCGTGGTGCGCGAGGTGGAGGAAGAGGCCGGCGTAACCGCCGAGGTGGTGGGCGTCCTGGGCATCCGCAACCGCTACGACGAGGACAACGGCAACAGCACCTACGTCATCATGGCCCTGCGCCCCGTCTCCGGCGAACCAACCCCAGACGCCCACGAGGTGGACATGGCCGCCTACTTCTCGCTGGACGAAATCGACGCCCTGGAGCAGGTGCCGCCCATCAACCGGGAGGTGGCCCGCCGCGCCCTGGACACGAAACGACGCATCCTGGACCCCCAGGAAGTAACCCAGCCCACGGGCCTGACCTACACCCTGTTTATCGGGTAGAGAGTGTTATACCCTGAAAAACTATCTCAAAAGTCCCTTCCCCCGTGAATGGCTGACCGGGGTAGGTATCTACCGCAGGGTTCCCGCAATCAGCATGTCAGCCCGAACCCCCATAACTGCCATTCTGAACGGAGTGAAGAATCTAAATTGGTCCGGGTCTGCAATGAACCTCCACAGCTGTCATCCTGAGCGGAGCCGAAGGGCTCAGGATGACATTCCAGCAGTCAAATTCATCCCTGAAATGGCCGTTTACCTACCCCTGTCAGCCCTTCACGGGGGAAGGTCAGGATGGGCGTCAGGGCAATCGCGTTTTAGGTTCAAACTATAGATGGCAGACATCCGCCAGGCATAAGTCATGCCGCCCTGAGCTTGCCGAAGGGCCTAAAATCCTGTATGTCAGCCCGGTTAAGGGTCCCTTGGTCGGCCTGTGGGATGGAGTTTAGATTCTTCACTCCGTTCAGAATGACAATTTAAACATAATTCAATTGCCCCGGGGGTTGGGCGCGAAATCGTTCCCGCCGGCCACGTAACTTAAACCACCACCACCTTTTCGCAATGGCGGCGGGCCAGGGCCATTAGCTCCCCGTGCTCCTCATCCGGGTTATCTCCAGTGACGCAGATGACCGCCCACAGGCCGGCGCGTGCCTCACGCCCCATGCGGGACACGACCTCTTCCAGGTTGTCGGGGCGGATTAAGGCTTCCAGCCCGCGAATCCAGGGACGCGCCAGGTCCAGGGCGGCGGCATCCCCGGCAGTGTAGTCGGCGAAGGCAATCAGTTCCTTAACCCGCAGGGGCACCGCATCCATGTCGCCGTTGCCCAGGCTCAGCACCGTTACCGCCTTTTCCCGGGCATTGAACTCGGCCACGTACTTGCGGGTCAACTCCACCTGGCGGGCGTGGGTACCGGCATGGCCGGAAGACCGCTCCACCAGTTCCAGCATCGTCAACCCGGGGAAGGCGTTGTGGGGATTGGGGGGCGTTACGGGCTGGGCAAGTTGCTCCTCGGTCAGCCCTTCAATCAGGGCCTTGAGCCGGTCGTAGGTGACGTCCAGGTGCTCAATGTCCTGGCGCAGGCGCTCCTCCCTGCTGGAGAAGGGCGGCAGCATTTCCATTTCACCTATAGAAATCTTCTCCAGGGCATCGACGAAGTTCTCGGAGTCCAGGTGCTGCAGCACCTCCCACACCGACCAGCGGGAGCCCAGGAAGGCATCCTCGGCGTCGATGCCGTCCAGCGCCTGGCGCAGCGCCCGTCGCCCCTCCTCCAGACGGACCAGGGCCCGGGCCTTGCGTTCCATAGGTGTCAGTTGCGGTTCTTGAGTCAATTGGGCACCTCTATTTAAGCTCCACCACCGTTACCCCGTCGTTGGCGCTTTCGGCGTCCGGACCGGACGATGCGGTCAGGGGGTGGCCCCGCAGGTAGTCTCGCACGGCGCTGCGCAGGGCGCCCGTGCCCCGGCCGTGGATAATGCGGATTTCGGGGACGCCGCTCAGGGCTGCCTCGTTCAACAGGGTTTCCACCTTGTCCAGGGCCTCGTCCACCCGGTGGCCGCGCAGGTCCAGGTCGGTCTTGACCTGGCGGGGCGAAGGACGTCGGTAATAAACGCCTGCGTCCCGGTTGTGGCGGAACCGCACACCGGGAATGTTGGGGTCTATGCCGCCCGGTGTTGCGGCGCTCCCGTTCCCTGCCGTTGGGCCATGGCTTGACGCACCTTCAGGGCCGCCCTGTTCCAATCCCGCATCGGCGGGGCGCTCCAACTGGTACACGGGAATCCGGGCGCGCATGGTGCCCAGCAGTACCTCGATGTGCTCATCGGCGTCCTGGGGCGAGATAACCTCCACCGGCCGGGGAATGCCGCGGATGTAGACCCGGTCGCCGCTGCGCAGCTCCTCCTGCCAGGGAGTGCGTTCCACCTCGATGGGCTCCCACTGGGGCGAAGTGAGTTCCTTCTGCAACTGGGCCAGGTCTTCCTGGTAGGCACGAAACCGTTCAGACGTTTGTCCCCTGGGCGCGTTATTTCGCGCCGGAGCGTTGGCGGGCGGGCGCAACAACCGGCGGGCCGCCTGTTCCGCCTCCGCGTGTTCCGCTGCACGCTCGGCCTGGTTAAGCTGGGCCACCAACCCGCCGATGCGCCTCTGCAGGTCCTGACGGGCCTCCTCCACCAGTTCCAGCCGCGCCGACTCCACCGTTGCCAGGCGGGCCTCGGTCTCCGCCCGCTCAGCCCTGGCCTGGGCCAGCAGTTGCTCCGACTCTTGGCGCAGTTGGGCCACCATCGCCCGTTCCTCCTGCAATTCCTTTACCAGGTCGTCGGTTTCCAGCTGGGATGGCGCGATGAAGGAACGGGCGTCTTCCAGTATCTCCGGCGCCAGCCCCATGCGGTCTGCGATGGTCAGCGCGTAGCTGCGGCCCGGCAGCCCCAGGGTTATGCGGTAGGTGGGTTCCAGCGTGCCCGGCTCCAGGTCGACGCTGGCGTTGACCATCCCCCGCTGTTCCTGGACGTAGCGGGCCACGCCCCGGTGGTGGGTGGTAGCGATGGTCATTACGCCACGTTCACGCAGGTGGCCCAGGATGGCCTGGGCCAGGGCCGCCCCCTCCTCCGGGTCGGTGCTGGTGCCCAGTTCGTCGATGAGCACCAGGGAGCGGGCCGTCACCTGGGCCAGGATGGCGCGCAGGTTCTGGATATGGGAACTGAAGGTAGATAGGGACTGCTCGATGCTCTGCTGGTCGCCAATGTCGGCGTATATGCCGTCCAGCAGGGGGAATTCGGCAGCCTCGGCGGGGACGTGCAGACCGGCGTGGGCCATCAGGGACAGCAGGCCCACGGTCTTCAACGCCACCGTTTTGCCACCGGCGTTCGGGCCGGTGATGACCATGACCCCGTTGTCGCCGCCCAACTGCACGCTGGTGGGCACCACCCGCTCGGTCAGCAGGGGATGTCGTGCGCCGGTGATGCGCAGGTGGCGGTTTGAAGAATCTATCACCGGGGCCACACCGCGGCGGTCGGCGGAGTAGCGGCCCTTGGCCAGGGCCAGGTCCAGGCGGGCCAGTAGGTCCAGGGCCAATTCCAGATCGTCGCCCTCGTCGCCCACCCGGGCGGCCAGCGCCCGCAGCACGCGTTCCTCTTCCCGTTCCTCGGCCAGGCGGGTCTCCCGCCAGCGGTTGCCCGTCTCAATGGCGGGCAGGGGTTCGATGAAGACGGTAGCCCCGCTGTCCGAAACGTCGTGGACGATGCCCGGTATCTGGGACTTGTTCTCGGCCTTGATGAGCAGGACCAGGCGGCCGTTGCGCTGGGTGATGATGGGTTCCTGCACGACGGCGCGCTGTTGGTAGCGGCGCAGGCTGCGCTGCATAACCTCGTTAAGCTGCTGGTAGGCAGAGCGGGACTCGCGGCGCAGTTGGCGCAATTCCGCGCTGGCGTCGTCCAGGATTTCGCCGGCGGGGCTGATGGCCCGGCGGATGGCATCCTCCAGCCCGCCCAGGTCGGGAATGTTGCCGGCCATGCCGGCCAGCAGGGGCAGGTCGTCCCGGTGGGCCAGGGCCTTGCGGTTGAAGCCGGCGGCGGCGGCCAGTTGCTGGATTTGGTGCAGTTCCTCGCCCCGCAGTGATCCGCCCAGCATGGCACGCTGCACGTACTCCCTCAGATCAGCCCCGGGGCCGAACTCCAGCGCGCCGCCGTTGTCCAGGAACAGGCGGGCCTCGTCCGTTTCCTGCAGCCCCGTGCCGATCTCCCGGGCATCGCCCACCGGCGTCAGTTCCAGCGCACGTTCCTGCCCCAGCACCGTGCGGGCATAACCGGCCAGCCGCTGCCGAATCTGGTCAAACTCCAACAGGCCCAGGGCCCTTTCAAACCCGCCCAGGGCTGTGGCACCCACAGTTTCCGAATTCCTAATCAACTTTCACCAGGTTAACTTTACAAGGATATACAGGATTGCAATGGGATAGAATCATCATCCTGTATATCCTGTCCATCCATGTTTGAATTTCTATGGTTAAGGAACAATGGCCCAGACCCGGCTCTGTCGCAGCAGGCCCGCCACCGTTTCCAGGGTGTCGTGCTTGGGGTCGCGGATGTTCAGGCGGCGGTCCAGGATTATGTCCTGGCGGCGCTGCAGATAAGGACACACCTTCAGGAAGCCGCTCAGGGTCAGTCGCTCTCCCCCCAACAGTATGTAGTCCAACTCCCGTTCGTGGGGCGCAAATCTGCTGCCTACGACCCCGCAGGCCTCGTCGAACAGCTTGCGCATCTGCCCCTCGCGAATGCGCTTGAATCGAAGCTGGGAAGTGCCACCTGCGTGGTGCTTGCCCTTCACGTAGCGCGTATCGGTCTTGGTTACCACGGGTTCCGTGCCCTTGAACACCGCGACAAGGTACCTTCCCAGGCGCAGCAGCACGACCCCCACGGTGTAGTCGGTGGTCAGGAGGTTCCGCAGGGGACCCTCTCCCCACTCGCCGCTCTGCACGGACTGCCCGACCGGAAAGGGCGGTATCACGGCCAGCCCCCGTTCGCCTGCCCGGAACGCAGCCAGCCCGGTATCCGACTTTAGCAGGGCCTCGCCACCGGGCCCCTCAATAGCCGGGGCCAGGAATCGGTACCACTCCCGCAGCATGGGGTCCCTCGATTCCGGCCATTTCCGCAGGTCATGGGGCGCCAGGTAAATCGCGCCGCCTCCATTGATAGCAGAATCCGGCGCGTCCGGCCGCACCCGTGCCAGCGCCCGCAGCACCGCGTCGGGCGGCAGGGACTGC
>DAOUHR010000027.1:0-15145 GCA_034428635.1 Dehalococcoidia bacterium | reverse complement strand
AGATGAGGTGCTGCGGGTGCCGGTAGTAAGTTTCGTAGGAGATTTCAAAAGGGACTGGGACAGAATCGCGTTCTTGCACTTACTACGCGCTCACCAATCATTGGGTGCAATAAGGATGACGTTAGCGGAAAATTGGTATGCACCTTCAGTCGTTTTAGTTCGTTACTTATTCGAGTTGGCAATAAATCTTATGTATTTGGACAAGGATATGGATAACAGAGTGCCCAAATATTTGGAACATAGCCGAGCGGCATTGAATCTTGAGCATGTGGAAGACGTTGAGTCACAACTGGATGAATTGTGGGAGAAAGGAGATCATGCTGGCGTCGCCAAGCTGCTTCTGCCAAGTACCGCCTGGAAGCCACTCAAGCAGATGTGTGAAGACATGGGGCTTCTGGATCATTATTACACTATGTATCGACTAGCTTCGGAAGCTGCCCACGGAGGAGCGCATGGAATGGCCACCGAGTTGTTGGAGCACAAGGGCATCAAACAGCGACCACAATGGGATGTCCCTAGTGTTTTATTTACTGCGCTAACCTATTACCGTTGGGTTGTGGAAGTAACCTGTAAGGCGCTACCCGATCTAGCAGCGAACTATCAGTTTGGCGCTACTTGGGGAGACCGCATACAGACTATTCAGGATCATTTGTCGCAACAAATAAAGCGAGAAAGTTAGCTATTGATTGGGCGACTGGCTACCAGAAGCCGCCTCCCGCAGCGCATCATTAATCCGGGAATGCCAATCGCCGCCTTGGTTGCGGAAGTAGTCCAGCACTTCCTTGTCCACGAGGATACGCAGCCGTTCCTTTTTCCCCGATTTCAAGTCCTTTTGTTCCTGATGGTATCTTTCCAGGATGTGGGGAATTATCTCCGCCGAGGGCTTGGCCTCTTTGAACCACTCTTCGTCCAGTTCAAAGTCGTCCGGGTCTTCGGCGATTTGACGGTCAATTTCCGCGTCCTCTTCAGGGGTAGGGTAAATTGTCCTACGTATTCTGTTCGTCATAAATTGCGCTCTCCCTAGCGTTTGTCTTCCGCAAGCTGATGATGCGCGTCGAATCGCCGAGCTGCGTCCAGACAACGTGATAGAGACGCTCGCCAATGTAACCTATACTGGACCATCGGGTTTCACCGGTTCGGTCGCTTTGACGAGTCAAGGCAGTATCCCAATCAAAATGGTCCATCGATTCGAAGTCAACGCCTCGCACCCTCAAGGTCTCTTCCCTCTTTTCCTCGGCCCATTCGTAAGGCATACTACTTGAACAGTTAGTTAATTGTATCGACAACCAAGCGTACCGGCAAAGTAAACATCCTCAGATGTCCCGCCAATACTTACGCAACACCCCATCCTTTATATCCTGTCCATCCATGTCTGAATCCCCCTACCCCACAATCTCCCTAACCGTCCGGTCCACCAACTCCACCGGCACACCCCGACGCACACTTGCCTGGCCTACCCCGTCCAGCATTACCCAGCGGTTGGTGCCGCCGGATACCTTCTTGTCCAGCGACATGGCCCGGCGGATGTCTTCCACGTCGACACCCTGGGCTGTGGTGGGCAGATTGAACCGCTGCAGTAGCTCGTACTGGCGGTCCACGATGTCCTGACCGTGGAAGCCCAGCTCGCAGGCCATTTTGGCGGCGCCCATCATGCCGATGGACACCCCCTCGCCGTGCATGAACCTGCCGTACTCGGTGGACGCCTCCAGGGCGTGGCCGATAGTGTGGCCGTAGTTCAGCAGGATGCGGATATCCAGGGTCTCCCGCTCGTCCTGGCTCACCACCTCCGCCTTGATGGCCATGCTGCGCCGGATCACCTCGGTGGAAATCTCCGGCTCCACCTCCATCAGGGCCTCGGCATGCTCCTCGAACACGTCCACCAGGTTGGCGTCCATGATGAACCCGTGCTTGATGGCCTCGGCCCAGCCCTCGGAAAGTTCCCGCTTGCCCAGAGTGGACAGGGCCTCCACGTCGGCCAGCACCGCCTTGGGCTGGTAGAAAGCGCCGACCAGGTTCTTGCCCTGGGGCAGGTTCACCGCCACCTTGCCGCCGATGGACGCGTCCACCATGGCGGCCATGCTGGTGGGCACCTGCACGAAGGGGACGCCCCGCAGGAAGGTGGCCGCCACGTACCCGGCCAGGTCGCCCACCACGCCGCCGCCCACGGCCAGAATGGCGTGGCCCCGCTCGGCCCGCAGCCCCACCAGCCACTCGTAGATGGCCTGGGCCAGGCTGTTGGTCTTGCTGGGCTCGCCGGGCGGGATGATGAAGCAGTGGGCGCCGATACCCTTCTTCTGCAACGCCCGCTGGGCCCGCCGACCGTAGCGGTTCATCAGGTTTTCGTCGGTGATGATGTAGACGGGACCGCCGATGTTCAGCTCTTCCAACCAGTCGCCCAGCCGGTCAATGATGCCCCAGCCGGCCACCACGGGGTAGCTGCCGCCCGAATGGTAAACGGTCGCGGCCAGGTCAGGGTTGCTGCTTGCAATGTTGGTCATGAGATATCTCCGGTTTATCTGTTTATCCACGAATGGACATGAATGTTCACTAATGGGATGTTATGTGCTGTTTGGGTCATCAGAAGAGAGCAGGTTCAGCGCTTGCTCCGCCACTTCTTCCGGCGTCAACTCATCAGTATCAATGCAATAGTGCGCCTGCCCGTAGGCCTCGGCGCGCTGGGTCAGCAACTCACGTATCCGCCCCAGCGGGTCCGGTCCCGCCAGCAGGGGGCGCACCGCCTGGCCCGAATCGTTGTCGGCCTTGAGCCGTTGGTAGATGGTCTCGGGCCTGGCCCGGAGACAGAATACCGTGCCGCCTGACAGCAACTCCCGCCGGTTGTGCGGGGCAACGAAGGCGCCGCCGCCGGCGGAGATAATCTGCCCCGACCGTTCGCACAACTCGGCAATAACTTCCCGCTCCAGGGACCGAAAAGCCTTCTCCTTTGCATCGGCAAAAATTTGCTCGATGGACTTTCCGGCCCTCTCGACAATCAACGTATCCGCATCCACCAGCGGCATCCCGGTGCTCTCCGACAAAATGCGGCCTACGTGGCTCTTCCCCGAGGCCATAAACCCCACAAGGATGATGTTGGGTTGGGGGAATAAGACTGGAGGTGTGCCGAAATCCATTCCCGCGAACTTGAAGGCAGATTCGGGAGTGTCACATTCATCTCGTGGGAGTTGATCAGGCTTAACGATATATTCCGGCGTCGGATTCCACACGGCATATCTTAGTTTCTTTACGTCCCTCTTGTGGTTGGACTTAACGCCTTTGGGCTTGAACGACACAAAACCCTCGAACAACCTTACTTCCCGATGGATTCGACTTTTCGCGTCTTCCAAGTCTCTTAAAAGGTGGCCAGTAGCAACAATTAGAGATGGCGCAGAACCATGGTACCAGTCCCTGCGCTTGCCGTCTCTGCGGTCGCAAGATCGAGGGGTAGGGTTATGGTCCTTGTCGAAAGTTACTGATAGCGGAGCTTCGAGGACTAAGTTCAAAGGTGTTGTAGTTTCCTTAGTGGCCTCTTTGACAACACATCTTACTAGCCCACCAAACTTAACCGTTTTGGGTTGTCCGTCGTTCTTCAGAACTCCACAGGATAATTCATTCTTCGAGAAACCAACATCTACGAACAACCAGTCACCCTCTCGTTCGTAGATATCTTTGACGCGCCCTGGTTTAATAGGGGTGTCGGTCCTACTAGAGTGGTTTCTTGCCAATGCCTGCTCTCCCTGCTGTTGAACGGAGTTTCGGTTATGGGTGGATTAAAATCCTAGTCCGGCAGCTGCGTCAGGTGCATGCGGCTGCCCATGCTGGTGGCCGTGTCGAAGTACAGTACCTGCTGGCCCACCGAGTTCGTGTTGGGCGTGTCGGCCACAAACTGGAAGCCCCGACTGCAGCAGTCGTCAATGCCCGCGCGAATGTCGTCCATCACGTAGCCCACGTGGTCCATCTCGTGGTTGCCGCCCAGTTGGGCGGGCTCGTGGGGCTCAATCAACTCCACCTGCACCTGCCCGAAGTTGACGAAAGCGTTGCGGCTTCCCGTGCGCGACGGCCCGCCGCCAATGTGTTCCCCGTCGAACTTCTCCACGTACCAGGCGATGGCATCCTCCAGGTTGGGCACCCGATAGCCGGCGTGGACGATCTTCGCCACCTGGACGCCGCCGCCCACGCCGGTCATTACCGCGTTCTCCGGCGCCGGAAGCTGGGTAAGGTGCATCAGGACGTTGTTGGTGGTTTCGGGATGGAAGTAGAGCAACTGTTGGCCCAGTTGATTGGTGCGGGGCGCGTCGGCCGCGAACCGGAAACCCCGGGCCTTGCACTCCTCGATGGCGCTGTGGATGTCGGGGACCACGTAGGCCACGTGGTGCATCACCAGGCCGTCTCTGGGCAGGCCGGAAGTATCGGCCGGCTGGATCAGTTCCACCTCCACCTGGCCGAAGCGCAGGAAGGCATTGATGCCGCCCCCGGGCACCTGGACGCTGACGGCCACGTCGCCGCCCCCGGCGCTCAGCGCTCCGAAGCCCTTGTTGTGCCAGTCAATAGCTGCCTCCAAATCGGCGCAGTAATAACCAATGTGCTGAATCTTGTCAAACATGGTCCTGTCCTCATGGTAAGTGTTGGTATGGGATTTGGCCCATTATGCCATATTCGGCGTGGTGTGGTGTGGGTACAGCGCGGGGCAGGGAATGGGCTATATGGTTCGTAGGGGCAGCCTTTGTGGCTGCCCTGGTTTCCAACGCGGAGCCATCCGAATGGAACACTACCGCAGTAGTATCCTCACCGGTCCCTCAAAGTCGGCGCCCTGGCGAGGGTCGTACGCGCCGACCAGCCGCATAACCCTGAACGGCCCGCCGCCTTATTCAAGGTTATGTGCTATCTTTGAATAAAGGAGACGCAATGGCAAGGTTTGAAGAACGTACCTGGCATGGAAATGTTGCGGGGAAAGGTCCTGACCGCCAAGTTTAATGGCTCTATATGTTCCATCTGTAGGTAGGTAGCTGGCAAGAAATTATCTTGACAAGGTTTGTTTAGAGTAATACTATATTAACGACCACACCTCTCACGCCTCTCATTAGAACGGCGCACCAGGGGGGTTTATTTTTTGTGAATCTAATCATGACCTGTCCGCAAGTTAGTCCAAACATCCCCGGACCCCCCACTTCGCCTCAGGATCAGGTTGATCGTCTGCTTCAGCGAGGGATCATAGTCCAAAATTACGAGGAGGCCCTGCATTTTCTCGGTAATGTGAGCTTTTACCGGTTTCGCGGCTATTTGGAACCTTTCGTGGACCAAACTACGAACATTGATCTGAGGCCCTTCCAAGCTGGCACCTTGCTCGAAGCTGTATTGGAACGTTACAGGTTTGATACGCGTCTCCGGGTTGTTCTGTTAGAGGCATTCAATCACATTGAAATATCAATTCGTACTCAGTGGACTCATTGCTTGGCATACGTACATGGAGGAGGAGAGCTATCACACCTTAACCCTGACCTGTTTACCTCCCAACACAGCGAGAATCTAGCGATTCTAAAGGAAGACTACGAGAAACGTGGTAAGTATTTGCACCCTTACGACTTTACCAATTGCCCAATCTGGGCACTTTCGGAGGTAATGTCCTTTGGGCAGCTTTCTCGCTGGTACCGTTCCACAATCCCCTCGGTAAGACAACTCGTAGCGGACCACTATGAACTTGATCAACGGGTATTGCGTTCTTTACTGCGCCATTTGGAGACGGTTCGTAACTTCTGCGCACATCATGAGCTACTGTGGGATAGGGAATTCATCACAAAGTTTTCGTTGCCTAAGCGGCTGAACGGGTTTCCAAACCCAAGAGCGTTCTTCAATGAGGCTGCAACCGGCAGGCTCTACAATACGCTGGTGATGGTGGCTTATCTGACTAGGGTAATAACCGGCAACCCGGATTGGACCATTGACTTGATTGGTCTTATGAATCGGTTTCCCAATATCCCGCAAGAACGCATGGGGTTTGTTTCCAACTGGAAAGAAATGGAAATTTGGCAGGTATGAACAGGGATCGCTCGAGGCCTCCCATCCCCAGCCTTGACCCCCGCCGCCTTCGTTGTTAGAATGCCCATAAGGCTTTCCCAGGAGGAAACTTGCCTGAGTTTCCTTTACCAAGTATCGATTTCGTAAATTTGTTAAGGATTGGTGGCGATATGGTTACTGCTATCAGCGACAACATGTTCACCGACGAGGCAATGAACGACCCCTACACCTATTACGGCAGTCTCCGGGAGGAAGACCCAGTCCACTGGAACGAACTCTACCAGCTGTGGGTGATCACCCGCCACGACGACCTGGTCTGGCTCACCCGCCACAACGAACTGTTCTCGTCGGCGGTGTTCAAGAACGACCCGCGTCCTCCCTATCCCACCATCTACGACTCCGACTTGGGCCTTTACGAGTTCGTGCGCGAATACCAGTCCCGCCAGTTCATCCAGCACGACCGTCCCGCCCACCTCGACATGCGCAAGGTGGTGCACGGCTACTTCACCCCCCGCTCTATGGAAGAGTGGCGGCCCATGGTGAAGGACGTCATCAAGGACTTGCTGGACGAGGCGGAGGAACGGGGCAGCATGGACGTGATGCGCGACTTCGCCACGCCCCTTCCGCTGCTCATCATCGCCGAGATGATGGGCGTGCCCAAGCAGGACCGGCCCTACATCCGCGAAGTAGCCGAAAAGCTGCTCTACGTGGGCCGCGGCGAACCCTGGCGCATGCAGAACTTCTCCGAGGGCATCCGCGAGATGATCGAGTACGTTACTCCCCTGGTGGAGAAGCGCATCGTCGACCCCGAGGACGACTTCATATCCGTCCTGGCCCAGGGCGAGCGGGAAGGCGTCTTCAGCCGCGACCAGGTCATCTCCAACTCGTCGCTGTTGCTGCTGGCCGGCCACGAGACCACCATTAACCTGCTGTGCAACGGCATCCTGTCCTTCATCCGCAACCCCGACCAGTACGACCTCCTGCGCAGCGACATTGAGGGCATGTATGTCAAGGCCAACGAGGAGTGCCTGCGCCACGACTCCTCCGTCAAGTCCATCACCCGCATCGCCTCTGAGGACGTGGAACTGCGGGACAGGGTGATCAAGAAGGACGAGCGTATCCGCTGGTTCATCTCCTCGGCCAACCGGGACCCCCGCAAGTTCGAGAACCCCGACGACTTCGACATTACCCGCTGGCCCAATCCCCACGTGGCCTTCGGCGCTGGCATCCACCACTGCCTGGGCGCCACCCTGGTGCGGGTGGAGGGCCAGGAGGCCTTCAAGGCCTTCGCCGAACGCTTCGAGTCCCTGCACCTGGATACCACCGACGACCAGCTGGAGTACCAGCCCAGCATCACTTTCCGGTCGTTGAAGTCGCTGCCCATCACCTGGAACTAGGGCCCGAATAAGGGGAGGTAACCACAACCATGGCCCAGGAACGCAAGCTGAAAATCACCGTTGACCACGACGTGTGCGTGGGCAACGCCATGTGCGAGACCTTCGCCACCAACACCTTCGCCCTGAACGAAGACCGCCAGTCCGAAGCGGTCAACCCCCAGGGCGACCCGCTGGCCCAGGTCCTGGAAGCCGCCGACAACTGCCCGGTAAGCGCCATAACCGTCGAGGACGCCGAAACGGGGGAAAGGTTGTTCCCTTAGGCGGGCGCTGTCTACGAGCGCCGGATTGCAATTAATGGGGCGGGCCAACGCGGCCCGCCCCTTGGCGTTCCCAGGTGTTGCTTGAGGTGCGGTGATATTCTCGCAGACTTTGAAACCAATGGCTGCCCAGGTCGCGACGTTCAAGAGTTCTCGTCCTGAAGAAGCATTAAATTTTGGTTTAGTCAGCGATTAATCCCAGCGAATTTTTCGGCTAACTTCTTTAAGGTCCCTGAATCAACGCTTGGGAAAAGTCTGGACAGTTCTTCTGAGGATGCTTCGCTTAGCGGTCCGACTTGGTCACGAAACAGCCTTGCCGACGTAATCGGGTTGCCCGGTAACCTGTGAACCAGCGACAGAGCATCAAAATACGGTCCTGCCGTGGGGTATTGGACATTCTCAATCTGATACGTTGGCTGAACAAGCATGGAGAACAAGATAGCCACACCTTCTTCAAGATAATTGCTTTGTCCCAGCAATGTGGGGTCTAGTAAGTGGACAGTCTCATGGGCCATCTCGAAAACTACTGAAGGCCAGTATTTTCTTGCATTAAGGCTCATTTCTACGAAGGCGCCGTCCTGATGGGGTGTATGGCGGACATTCGGCCCAGCAGCTAAGAATTGTGGTGGGTAAATTTTTCTGGAAGTATCCCGAGGGCCCAAAAGTGATTCAGCTATTCTCAGTAGCTCTATTTGAAGTGACCAAAGAGCCCCCGGATCATTTTCAGGTATTGTTGAAGGCAACTCTTTCATCAGGCAACGTCCCGCAGGGCTGACAGGTAAATTGAAACTAACTCTGTATTGTATCTCTCTATTGTACAGACATATGAGTCGGTGTCTGATGCCTAACGTTGTACCTTCGCTGAATCGCATCTGAGGTCGTCACCACGCCGCCGACGATTTCCCCACTGCAGTCCTGCCCAATTTCTATGGTACTATTGGGCAGATTCAAGGAAAATCGAATTACCAGCGGCTAAACCCACGCCCAACCCGGAACACCAGGAGGAATGTTATGCCATTTGGAGACAACAACTGGCTGGCCCTGACCCAGGAAGAAACCCTGGAGCCCGGTCTGCCCATCTGCGACCCCCACCACCACTTCTGGGACGGCCGCACCGAGCGCATGCCCTACCAGCGCTACCTGATTCACGAACTGGCCGACGACATTACCAGCGGCCACAACGTCCGCTCCACCGTATTCATCGAGGCCCGCTCCATGTACCGCCCCGACGGCCCCGAGCAGATCCGCCCCGTGGGCGAGGTGGAGTTCGTCCAGGGCATTGCGGCGGCCAGCGCCAGCGGCATCTACGGCGAGGGCCGCGCCGCGGCGGCCATCATCGGCGCCGCCAACCTGGACCTGGGCGCCGACGTGGAATCGGTCCTGGAGGAACTTCAGGAGGCCAGCCCCAACCGGTTCCGGGGCATCCGCTCCGCTACGGGCCATGACCCACATCCTGACATAGAAAGCCGGGCTGCCCAGGGCCGCATGGCCAACCCCAATTTCCGCACTGGCGCCCAGGTGCTGGCGCGCAAGGGCCTGGTCATGGACATCACCGCCTATTTCCATCAGGCAGCGGAGATGGCCGATTTCGCCCGCGCCGTCCCTGACCTGCCCCTGATCTTCAATCACATCGGAGGCCTGCTCCGGATCGGCCCCTACGCCAACCGGGACGACGAGGTTCTGGCCCAGTGGCGGGAGAGTATCGACACCGTGGCCGCCTGCCCCAACATCTACATGAAGCTGGGCGGTGTGGGCCAGCCCCGCTACGGCTTCGACTGGCACGAATGGAACCGCCCCATCGGCTCCGTGGCCCTGGCCGAAGCCCTGAGCCCCCTGATGAACTACTGCATCGAGAAGTTCGGCCCCGAACGCTGCATGTTCGAGAGTAACTTCCCGGTGGACAAGGTTTCCTACTCTTACAACGTGCTCTTCAACGCCTTCAAGCGCCTGTCCGCTGGCTACTCGTCCAGCGAGCGCGCCGCCCTGTTCCACGACACGGCGGTAAGGGTGTACGGGATAGATTATCGGTAACGGCCAAAGCTGAAACAGAGTGGGAGTCCGGTCAAATAACTTGACGGTGGCCGCTGACGTATTGTTGGGAGCAAGCCGGTTCCGTCCGGTCAATTTTCTGGCAAGTGAATACCTAGGATAACTACTGACAGGTGGGTGTATCGCTCTCCGGGCGAGGCGTGCTTAAATGCCGGCATTATGGCCGAGCAGCAACAGCAGCAATATCTGGAACCGGAGCGGGAATCGGTATGGAGCGTGGCGCGCCGGTGGGTGCCCTGGTGCCTGGCTCTTATTTTCTTGCTGACCTTCGCCTGGACGGCATTTGTAGGCTGGACACTGGCGATACATGGCACCTATGTCAGCAATTCGCTCTTGGTGGTTGACACAGCAGGCAAGAGCGGCCCGGTGGCGCCCCTGATACTGTTGCTGGCCGTCTCCCTTGTTTCTTTGGCCGACTCATTGGAGGGAATCATAGTGGTTACCAAGAGGTACCTGGACAGCAAGCTGGTTGAACCGATCAGAAGGCAACTCAGGGAAGAGGGCCGTGAGGAAGGTCGGGAAGAGGGCCGGGAAAAAGGCCGCAAAGAAGGAGAGGAGCGTGAACGGCAGCGTTGGGTAGACTGGAACAGGCGCCGACTGGACGCTGAAGCCAAAGGCGAGGCCTTCTCTGACCCCCCGCCCGAATCGGGATCCTCCAACGGCAGATCCTAGTATTCTGCCGTCCATACCTGGTCTGGATGAGCGGTGAGTATAGTGGTTACCAAGAGATACCTGGACAGCAAGCTGGTTGAACCGATCAGAAGACAACTCAGGGAAGAGGGCCGGGAGGAAGGTCGGGAAGAGGGCAGGGAAGAAGGAGAAGCAATTGGCGAAGAACGGGCTAACCAGCGGTGGCAAGCATGGAATCGCCGCCGGCTTGAAGCCGAGGCCAAAGGCGAGCCCTTTGATGAACCCCTGCCTAAAAATGAGCATTCCAATGGCAAAGAAAAATCCAGTCCATGAGGATTAACCGGTCAGATCATCGGCGTTGTGACAATAACCAGTCATTGGGACAGGAAGGTAAGAGTTGGTAACCAGGAGGTTTCTCGAGCAAGATTCTTGAGTCCCTGGCTGGAAAAGCGCGCGGCAGAGGCCAAGGCCGACATTGAAAGGGGACGCCGCGTTCATCGATATTGGCAGGCGCGGAACCAGCGCCGGTTGGAGGCTGAGGGACGGGGTGAACCTTTTGACGAACCGCCCCCGAACCGGGAGTCCATTTTCAAAGACGTTGAATATTACTAGTGGAGTTGCCCATCTCGAATTTCTCCACTCAACCTAAAAGGACAACAGGATAATGAACGAAACCCAAACCCTGGCCCAGTTCATCGCCGACACCGAATACGAAACCCTGCCGCCTCCGGTAGTTGAGGCGGCCAAAATCGCCATCCTCGGCGGCGTGGCCAACATGGTCGCCGGTTCTGTCCAGGAACTGGCCGACATCATCGGCCGCTACGTGCGGGACAGCGGCGGCGCGTCCCAATCCTCGGTAGTTGGCTGGGGATACCAGACCAACCCGCCCGCGGCCGCCTTCGCCAACGGCGTCTTCGGACACTGCCTGGACTACGAAATCCAGGGATTCCCGCCCACCCACGGCACGTCATCCTGCCTGCCCGCGGCGCTGGCCCTGGCGGAACACCACCACGCCTCCGGCCAGCAGGTCATCGCCGCCTACGCGCTCGGCTGGGAAATCCAGGGACGCCTGCGGGCCGCGTCGGCCCCGGCCACCGCTCCGGGCCTCCACCCGCCGGGCCTGGTGGGTCCTTTAGGCGGCGCGGCGGCATCCGCCAAGACTCTGGGCCTCGACGCCGACCAGACCCTCATGGCCCTGGGCATCGCCGCATCCCGCACCGGTGGCCTTACCGCCAACACCGGCACTATGGTCAAGTCCACCCACCCGGGCAACGCCGCCCGCATGGGCGCCGAGTCGTCCATCCTGGCCAGCATGGGCTATACCGCCAGCGATGAGGTCCTGGAGTCCCCCGTCGGTTATGCCGCCGCCCTTTTCGGTGGCAACTTCAACTGGGACGCCGCCACCGGCGGCCTGGGCGCGTCGTGGCGATTGACCGACCCCGGTTTTGACATCAAGCGTTTCCCCGCCCAGGTCTACATGCAGAACGTCATCGAGGCGGCCCTGAACCTGCGGGACGAGAATAGCCTGGACCCCGAGGCCATTGAGCAGGTGACCATCCAGCGCCGCGGCCGGGGCCACTCCGGTCCCGTGCCCCGCAGCGGCCTCGACGGCAAGTTCAGCGTGGAGTACTGCGCCGCCGCCGCCATGCTGGACGGCCAGGTGGGCATTGACACCTTCACCGACGAACGCCGCTTCTCCCCCGACATGGAAGACATGCTGGGCCGCATCCGCGTGGAGCCGGAGGGCCCCGAATCGGGCGCTACCCTGGCCACCGCCCTGCTGAAGAACGGCAGCACGGTCAGCGCCGAATGCGTTGCCTTTCGCGGTTCCGCCGCCAACCCCATGTCCCGCGACGAACGACTGGTAAAGGTCCGCGATTGCTTCAACCGCGTCCTGTCCGATGCCGACACTCAGCGGACGCTTGACATGCTGGAAAACCTGGAAGACGTTGCGGACGTGGCCGAGTTGATGGCCGTTCTGGGTCAGGCGGCGGCGGGCTAGGCGTATGACTTCTCTGGTGTGAAGGGATTTTTCCCGTTCGCCCCGAGCCTGTCGAAGGATCGCCCGTTAAGCCTGTCGAAGGCCTCCCGCTGACAGTCAGACAAGCTCGCCGTGAACGGATGTCCTTCTTATCCGGCAAGGTAACAATAGTAGCCTGTTGGGGAACTGCCAGGTTCCATAGACCCCAACTGCTACAGGAGCGGTGGCTTATCCCTTTGCTGCACTCCCGCCGCCATCCGAATGGCTTCCCCCGCTGTGTATAATGGAGACCGCCGCAACAGAAACGGGAGGTCAAAACCAATGCCTATCATCCAGCGTCCCTACGTTCCACCGGAAGACCAGCCACCCCAGGAAGACAGCTACGTCAACCCCGGCGATACCAGGGGCGCCGAGGCTTCCGGGGAACCCATAACCTTTTACTGCGACTCTTTCCACGTTTACAGCAGCCTCTATTCGGCCGTTCTCTTTTTCGGCGAACAGATGGAGGAGCGGGAGCCCATCCTGCGGGCCCGGATCAAGGTCAGCCCCCAGATGCTCAAGGCCTTCGCCCTGCTGGCCAGCAAGCACGTAAAGGACTACGAGGAAGCCGTAGGCCCAATCACCCTGCCGGAACAGGTGTATAACGCCTGGGACATTGAGGTCGAGCAGAAGTAGGGGGGTGGAGATACGAGTACCGAAAACCGCCAGGACACGCCGACAAGAGCGAAGGCGACCGAAGAGAAGCTGGTTCTGCCCGGCTCCACCGTCGGAGGGGAAGTGGGAACATTTTACGTCGACTTTACGCTGTGGAGCAACGATGGGACCCGGTCCCATACCTTGAACGGACTGGTGGACACCGGCGCGTTCTATCCGCAAGTGCCAGCGCTAATCCTGGAAGACCTGGGTATCGAGCAGGAGTTTTCCGAATCGTTCAGATTGGCCGACGGGTCGCTGCGTGAACTACCCGTTGGGCAAGTGAAAATAGAACTGGGCAATGAGAGCCGCAGTGTCTACACCATATTTGGACCTGCAGGAAGCAGTACCCTGCTGGGCGCGTTGGCATTGGAAATCTTCGCCCTTGCTGTTGACGCGAAGAATAAGAGGTTTATCAAAGCTGATCTTACTCTTTAACGACATGCCTTTCCAAGTTGTTAGTCTTCTAGAGGAAGCGAGGTGCTTATGACCGCCCCCGATTTGCAACCGGACCAGCCGCGATATGAAAGCAGGATGGCAGAGCACGACTCAATCCCTGTGCGGATTGAGTCGGAAATAGACCAGGCCACCCCGGGCGACTGGGACTGGCGGATCATTGGAGCCAGCCAGCCCAACGCTGCCGTCTTCCACATCAACCACAGCGACGTCACCCAGGTCAAGGTAGCGGCGCTGGGGCCGGAGGACTCGCCGCCGGACTCCCCCTTTGTCATCACCGGGGAGATTCCCATTTTGATCATCGACACCATGGACCAGTACTGGGCAGGGGAGTCGCGCACCCGGTTGCCGCTCCAGGGGCTGAGGGTGCCGGTGGCTGGGGATACGGAGCGGGAAGCCAGGCAAAAACTGGCCGCCGACCTGGCAGCCCAATTTCGCCTGCTGCTGCTGCTGTCGTCGTCCCGCCAGGGCAATATTGCCCCGGAGCTGCGGGCCAACCTGATTTACCTGAGCTCGGTGCTGGAGACCCGCGGAGGATAGTTACTGCTACTTGCGTAAAGGGCCCCGACGCAAACCTGCGTCGGGGCCCTTTATGCTATAAGTGAAACTGCTTACTGCTCTCTTGAGTCCTCTAACTCCCTTGTAGCATCCGGCCAACCTCGGCTGCCACTTCCTCCAGGCTCACCATGGTCGCTTCGCCGTCGGTCCTTCCCTTCACCTCAACGGCGTTGTTGCGCAGGTTGCGGGGACTGACCACCAGCCGCAGGGGCAGTCCCATTAGGTCGGCGTCATTGAGCTTAACTCCCGCCGCTTGGTCGGGCCGGTCATCGTACAGGGTTTCAATCCCGTTATCCCACAACTCCCGGTACAGTTTGTCGGCGGCGGCGGCCACTGTCTCGTCGGTCAGGTTCAGCCCCACCAGGTGTACCTGGTAGGGAGCAATGGGCGCGGGGAAGACGATGCCCAGGTCGTCGTGGTTCTGCTCGATTGCCGCAGCCAGCAACCGTCCCACTCCGATGCCGTAGCATCCCATTGTGATAGGGTGCTGCTGCCCCTCCTGGTCCAGGTACAAGGCGCCCAGGGCCTCGCTGTATGAGGTGCCCAGCTTGAAGATGTGCCCCACCTCCACGCCCCGGGTGGATTCCAGAGGTGTCCGGCACTGGGGGCACAGGTGGCCCGGCTGGGTAAGAGCTATGTCGGTCAGGATGTCCACGCTGAAGTCCCGAGGATAGTTGGCGTTGCGGAAGTGGGTATCGGGCTTGTTGGCCCCCACCACGAAGTTGCTGCCCTGGGTGATGGAGTTGTCCGCCACCCGCCGCAGGTTGGTGATGCCGATGGGGGAGGCCGACCCGGCCACCAGGCCGGCGTCGCGCACCTCTTCGTCGGTGGCGAAGCGCAGGTCGTTGCAGTGGAGGTTGTTCTTCAGCTTGACCTCGTTGACCTCCAGGTCGCCCCGCACGGTAACGAAAACTACCTCGCCGTCGGCGGCGTAGAAGACGGCCTTCAGGGTCTGGCTGGTGGGCACGTCGAGGAAGTCCGCCAGCCCGGCGATGGTCTTGAGGCCGGGGGTGTCAACCTCTTCCAGGGGCAGTTCCGGCCCCGCCTCCGGTTCGGGATACAGGCCCTCCGCCTTTTCCGCGTTGGCGGTGTAGCTGCCCCCGGGGCAGGTGATG
>DAOUHR010000026.1:0-15450 GCA_034428635.1 Dehalococcoidia bacterium | reverse complement strand
GAAACCTAAAATGGGGGTGCTGCTTGGCCTTGACCAGTTCAAACTCCCCGATAAGAAACCGCCACTTCTGCACCAGGTTTCGCTCAATGGTGCGATCCTCGCTGTTGTTCCGCATATTCGCCTCCAGATCGGTACTTCCTTTTTATACCCATCTGTCAACGAATTACCTGACACATACAATTCTGAACGGAGTGAAGAATCTAAACTCCAACCCATAAGTGGCCTGGGAAACACATGGCCGTCTTGAGAGGAAGGATTTTGAGCCCTTCGGCAAGCTCAAAACGACATGAACTCTGGCTCTAAACCCGGTCCAGGGTGAAAACTGCATCGAAGATATCTTTCCCTGTGGTGGTGGTGGTTCAGATTGTCCCTGAATCGTGGGGGCGCACGGCCGTGCGCGCCTGCCCGGACTTCATACAAAATTCTGCTTGAGCGTGTTGCCTTCATGGAGGGTATGCCCGTAACTGATAGAAAGGAAATGCACATCCCACCTTGGCTTTGGTTTAGTACTCAGTCAAGGTTGGAATGTTAGGAAGAAATCCGTTTGCCCTGAGCCTGTCGAAGGGCCGCCCACCGGCGGTTCGACAGGCTCACCACGAACGGTATATCGCTTAATACTTCTATGTCTAGCTTGACTGAGTACTAGTGGACAGCGACCCTTTAAGATGCGATTGCCCTGGCCCGCTTCCCAGTTGACCAAACCCCACACCCTGCGTTAGCCTAATTCCGTCAACTCCCCCTCCATTTGGGGTAGCTTTGCGAGGATACGAAACATGACACAGGAAACCCAGTCGGCCTTAACTCCCGAAGTCCGCGCTATGATCGGGGTGTCCGGCGACGTGGTGCAGGCCTGGGGCGTGGTGGATTCCGAGTACCTGCGCCGCTTTACCCAGGCGGTGATGGACCCCGACCCCAGGTATTGGGACCAGGAGTTCGCTGAGTCCACCCACTATGGCGAAATCATTACGCCGCCCATCATGGTCAGCTACCTGGCCTCCCGCATCCGGCCAGACCAGGACGATCCGGTTACCCGTGCCTTCGAGGAAAACCCCGAATCCGACGGCATCGGTTCCATCGAGCGCCCCGGCGAACTTCCGCCGGTCCCCACCAGCCTGGTGAGGGTGCTGAACGCCGGCAACGAACTGGAAATCTACAAATACCCCAGCATCGGGGACACGGTCTTTTTCCAGAACCGGTACTCCGATATCCGGGAGCGGGTGGGCCGGGATGGCCGTGCCTTCCTGATCATCACCCGGGAGACTACCTACAGGAACCAGAACGACGATTTGCTTTGCATTACCCGGGCTTCCACCATCCGCCGCTGATGGTGAGTCGGGCCCTGATCATCTGATTAACTGGCGAGGTGGCAAAGATGAGCCTGCCCCTGGAAGAACTGTTGAAGCTTGAGGCCGAAGATATTCTGGCCCACAACGACCGCCCCAAGTCCGACGACCTGCGCAACAAGCAGCAGATCTACTACGAGGACGTGGAAGAGGGCATGGAACTGCCCAAGTACATCTATAACCCCACTCCTACGCACCTGTTCCGCTGGAGCGCGGCCATAGAGAACTTCCACCGCATCCATTACGATCTGGACTTTGGCCTGAACCACGACAGGAATCCCAGTATCCTGGTTCACGGGTCCTGGAAACAGAGCGTGGTTCCCCAATACCTCAAGGACTGGACCCTGCCCAGGGGCTGGCCCTGGAAGGCCCAGTTTGAACACCGTGCCATGCTGGTGCCGGGCGACATCCTGATCATGTGGGGCAAGGTTACCAGCAAGTACGAAAAGGGCCAGATGGGCTTCATTGAACTGGAGATCGGCATGATGACCCAGGACGGCATCGAAAGCATGCCCGGCACCGCCACCGTTGTGCTGCCGCTAAGGGACGGCCCCGACATCCCCTACCCCTTCGTGCCCCCTGAGGACTAGCAAGTGTCGCCAGAATACCCATCTCGTCATTCCGGCGAAAGCCGGAATCCAGAAACCTTACTCACGGCTAAAGAACTTACAGCAGAATTGCCTTGATTCCGTTTCAAAGCTGGATTGACGGGCGAGGCAGACTACAGTCGATAGGCGGCTTGGATTTCCAAAAGAGTCTTTCAGAGAGGTTATCAATCAATGGCCAGATTCATCGCCATCCACAACGTGCCCGGAATTACCGAGGCTGACTTCCGGGACAAGCTTAACGCCGTCCGCAAGTGGCGCCCCGACCGTCGCACCACCATCCTCAAGGTCTATGGTGACCTCGAAAGTGGCCGCCTTGTTTCCGAATGCGAGGCCGTGGAGCAGTCCCATTTTGAGGACTGGATCAACTTGGTCGGCTGGCCCGCGGAATCAATCCACAAAGTTGACATGGTCTGCCAGGTGGGCAACTTCTGGAAACTTTAGCCGCTGCCGGGATCCACTCAATTGCCGAGACGTAAAGTCAGGCCAGCGGTCAAGAATAAGGGGCGGGACTTGATGCCCGCCCTTTGTCTTTTTCGGCTAATAACCCAACAGGTTTGAAATGATGGGCTGGGGATTAATCGTCATTCCGGCGAAAGCCGGAATCCAGGGCCCTTCACTTGCCTCGTAGTTGACCTTTCTCAACCACACTAAGTTCAAGCTTAAGGCCGGAATGACGACAAAGGTCTATCGGTCTTCGCTTCAAATCGGTTTCACTAATAGTGCCCCAGCCATCCCTTGGCAGTTCAGTCCCCCAATTCTGTGGGCTGGTCAACATCGTCGACCCAGCCCCACCCCCGCATCCGGTCAACTCGTTCGTCCGGGTGGTATGCCTGCTGGAAGTTCGAGCATATTTCCGCTCCCAGCGTCAAAATCAGGGCCGACAGGAACACCCACAGCAAAAAGATAATCGTCGAAGCTATCGACCCATAAAGAATATCGTATTGCCCGTAGTGGTGGAGGTAATCGGTAAAGATTTCCTTCCCCACCTCGAACAGTATCGAGGCCACCAAAGTGCCGACCCAGACGTTGTGCCATTTCACTTCGCAGTTCGGCAGGTAACGATACACCAGCAGGAACCCCACGGCGGTAACAAACCACGAACTCAGCCTGATCAGAAGGTTCAGGAACCCCGATTCATGGATGACTTCCTGGAATGGAGCCCCCAGGTTAATGTTTAACAATATTGGAATAAAGGAAGTCACCGCCAGCCAGAATAGGAAATAGAGGCCAAAGCTGAACAGAAACAGGATGTGCTCCACCCGGTGAATGTGGAAGGGTTGACCCTGGTAGATGCCCCAGGCCCGGTTGACCAGCCTGCTGACCGCACCGAACACCGAACTGGATGACCACAGGATTCCCACTATGGCGATCAGGATCAACTCGGTCCGGTGAGAGTCAATAAAGATGATATTGCTGGCAATCAGCCGGTCCGAGCCCGGCAGGTTGCCTATCACAAATTCCAGCAGCTTGGCCCGGACGACTTCCGCCTCCAGGAATAGGCTGGAAACAACCATCATTCCCAGCAGGAAGGGGAAGATACCGAATATGGCGTAGTAGGCTACTCCCGCCGCCAGGTGGTTGGCGTCCCGCGTGATCATTTCGTTGGCCACATGGACCAATATCTTGACCGGGCGGTATTGCAGCAAGGGGTGGTGCCACCACCACCGTTTGAATCTGTCCCTCGTGTGTTTCATTATGACTGCAGGACTGGCCATAAGTTGCCCACTTGCCCGAAGTTAGGATGACTTCCTGTACTCAACCTCTCCTGGCTGTCAGCCGCCCTTCACGCCTGCCGGAGCAATGCGGGCGGGAAGTACCTGAACCACACTTCACCTACAACGAGCCTCGTCGGTACCGGCCCGAATACCCGGCTGTCCTCGCTGTCGCCCCGGTTGTCGCCCAGCACAAATACTTCTCCAGCGTCAGTGAACCACTGGCTTGCTCCTCTAGAGTAAGTGCCCATATCATCGGATAGATAGGGCTCTTGCAGCAGATTTCCGTTAATTATTACGCCGCCGTCTGCTATGGCGACATGTTCATTGGGCAGCCCGATTACTCGCTTCAGATAGATTGCCTCACCGCGCACCGGATGTTGCAGCGCGACTATCGAGCCTCGAACCGGGGAATTGCCAGCTTTCAATCCCGCCGGCGGACGCGTCTGCACTATTTGGCCGCTCAGCAGGGTAGGCGCCATGCTGTTTCCCTTTACCCGCAACAGCTTCCAGTGTCCCCTCACTCGTCTTGAACAACCCTCGAAATAAGCTGAAATCAACCTTCGCTGGAGATAGTGCGATGACGGCGTCAGCGACCTTGCATTGCCACGTAGCCCCAACCTTAAGATGGTAACTTGGAAGATTTGGATAGCGCAAGTCAGGCCTTTCCATTGGTATCCTTGCCGTTGCCCTGGCAAAGCGCAATAGGGAATGTGCGATTTCCAGTCGGACGAACCAGGTTGCCCAAGATGACAATGCCCGGAGCCTGCCCTATAATCGGTGCCGACGACAGGAACTACGTTTCTTCCATACAGGAGGTTCTTCGTGGCAAACGATTCTATACGTTTGGGACTGATTGGCGCTGGCCGCAATACCCGCGACCGTCACATCCCGGGTTTTCTTGATGTAGAGGGAGTAGAACTGGCCGCCGTGGCCAACCGCAGCCGCGAGTCCGGGCAGCGGGTCGCCGATTCCTTCAACATCCCCACCGTTTACGATAACTGGCGCGATCTGCTGGACGACCCCTCTATCGACGCCGTGTGCATCGGCACCTGGCCCTACATGCACCGCAACCTGACCATCGCCGCGCTGGAAAAGGGCAAGCACGTCCTTACCGAGGCCCGCATGGCCGCCAACGCCCAGGAAGCCCGTGAAATGCTGGAAGCTTCCCGGAACAACCCTCACCTGGTTACCCAGATCGTGCCCGGTCCCTCCACCTTCAAAGTGGACAACCTGGTGCAGCAGAAGATTTCCGAGGGTTACCTTGGCGATCTGCTGGCCGTGGAAGCCCAGGTGGTTGGCCCCGCCTTTGTGGACAAGGCGGCGCCCCTGCACTGGCGCCACAACCGCACCTTCAGCGGCTACAACATCCTGAACATGGGCATCTGGTACGAATGCCTCAGCCGCTGGACCGGCCCCGCTACTCGGGTGATGGCCATGTCCCGGGTAAACGTGCCTGCCCGCATGGACGAAGAAGGGTCCATGCAGGTTGTAACCATCCCTGACCACGTTGATATCCTGATGGAGTTTTCCAACGGCGCCCAGGGCCACATGCGCGTCAGCGCAGTGACGGGCCTTGCCCGCGGCACCGAAGCCTGGCTCCACGGCAGCGAAGGCACCCTGCACATTGACTCCCAGCTTAACGTGCACGGCGGCAGGCGAGGCGACGCCCAACTGGCGGAAATCCCCAATCCCGCGGAAATGCAGTACGCCTGGCGGGTCGAGGAGGAGTTCATCAGCGCCATCCGCGGCCAGGAACCCGTAACCCACACCCCCTTCGACATCGGCCTCCACTACATGGAGTTCACCGAAGCGGTTACCCGCAGCTCCCAGACGGGCCAGTCCATTGCCCTGCCCCTTTAACTGGATGGCCCAGGCCTCAACTGGATAATTCTTGATGCCCCGACCCGCAAATTTGCGGACCGGGGCCTCTATTCTTTAACAGGAGTCAGCGGCTATGCACGTACCGGAGAAAATAGAACCCAGCGGCCTGGCCGATTACCTGGAAATTATGAGCAAGTCCGTCTTCCAGTCCGGCATTTCCTGGCGCGTGGTCGAGTCCAAGTGGCCGGGGGTCAGGGAGGCCATGCGAGGCTTCGACCCCGACACTATCGCTGGTCTCAGCGACCCCCAACTGGACGAACTGGTTCAGGACTCCCGCATGATCCGGCACCGCCGTAAGCTTTCCGCCATCACCGCCAACGCCCGGCGCATGCTGGAACTGCAAGCGGAACACGGCGGGTTCAGGTCCTATCTCCGCTCCCACGGCGGCTTCGAAGGAACCCTGCAGGCCATCCGAAAGGACTTCAAGTACATGGGAGATTCAGGCACTTACCACTTCCTCTGGACCATCGGCGAAGAAGTCCCGCCCTACGAGGAATGGTGCGCCACCCACCAACGCAAACGCCGGTAGGTTCTGGGGGCTGTCGTCAAATTGAAGGTATAACTCTCCGAGCGTCCCTAATCGTCGTTCCCGCGAAGGCGGGAACCTCGATGGGCTGAGGTCGAGATTCCTGCCTTAGTAGCAATGACATTGAATATGACGACACGCCCTAAACCCCCAGCCCTACCCCCGCCGCCGCTGGTCGCGAAAGTTGGGCGCGGAAATGGGGTGCCAGTCTACGAGCGACTGGTCTACCAGCCGCGAACCGATGTTGGGCCAGTCCTTGGCCAACTGGTCCACGCTGTCGATTGACGTTATTACCGTTGGCATGCGCAGATCGTACCTGCTTGCCACAATCTGGTAAAGCTTCTCTTCGGCCCAGGGCGTACTGACCTGCGTTCCCAGATCATCGAGAATCAGTAGGTCCACCGACTTCACCTGTTCGAACAGTTCGTCGTAACTGATAGGGCTGTCTGGGCTGAAAGTGCCGCGCAGGTGATCCATCAAATCGGGCACAAAGGCCCGAAATACCGAGCAGCCCCTGCGGGCACACTCCCCTGCAACCGCTACCGCCAGGTGGGTTTTTCCGCAGCCCCTCGGGCCGGTCAGCAGCAGCCATCCGTTCGGCTCCGATGCAAAATCCCTTGCGGCCTGCCACGCCCTCACCAGCGACTCTCGCCCCGGCTGGTCGGTGTCGACCCTGCCGTACACGTCGAAGTTCTCGAAAGTCATCCGCCCCAGCATATCCGCGGGAATGGCCCCTATCCGACTCGCCGCCCGGGAAGTATGCTCCCCCAGCCGGTAAATCGTCGAAAACCCGCTCTGCGCCTCCATCCTAGTCCGCAGCCCTTCATCCAGCCGCTCAATCGGCCCTCTCACCGTGATTATCGTGGGCAGCGACTCGTTGAACCGGTGGCTGACTATCTGGAACAGCTTTTCCTGCGCCCAGGGCGTCGTGAACTGGGCCGATAGATCGTCCAGCACCAGAATGGGAGCGTTTCTTACCTGCTCGAAAAGCTCGTCGTAGGAGATTGCGCTGTCTGGAGCGTAGGTGGCCCGCAGGTGGTCCAACAGGTCGGCGGCCACGATGAAGTAGGTGGGAAAGCCCCGGTCGATGCACCGGTTGGCCGCCGCAACCGCCAGGTGAGTCTTGCCGCTTCCGCTCGGCCCGGTCAACACCAGCCACCCTTCGGGATTCTCGGAAAAGGCCAAAGCGGCCTTCATGGCATCCCCGAAAAGCTGCCGGCTGTTGGCGTCATGTACCTGACCGTTAGGATTGGTAGTTTCGAAGGTGGTGCGACGCAGTGCCCCCAGGTTGCTGTACCTGCTTAGCGCGTCCGCACGCTGTTCCGGGTCCCTTTGCTGCTGGCAGCGGCAGGGGAAAGCCTCGCCAAAGTCCGGGTGACCTACCGAAACTCGCTTGCTGACCCAGCCGGCGCCGTCGCAGATGGGGCACCGGTCCTCTTCAGGTTCTTCGGCTGCAATGTTCCGCAGGCCGGGCCTATCGCCGTTGACGGCTCCGAGGGTGTCGCCCACGGTCATCCTCTTCAGAATGTCTCCCAGGCTCTCCATGCTGCCTCCCATCTTCTTCCCAGAGGGTTGCTCCGGCCTTCACCCCGACGCCCGGCAGGGCGTTTGGCGACTCGTCCCTCGTATTCGCTTGCTGGCCCCGCCCTTCGGCGGCCCACCGCCGCAGGATGCCCGCTATGTAGCTCCAGGACCGCTTGTTTTCGTTAATTGCCGTCTTGAAGGCTTCCTCAATCCAGCTGCCCGGATAGCGGTCTTCTGCCTCCGCCAGTTGCTGTGCCATCAGTGGCCCGAAGGTCCCGATGTTGTTCTCGTAGAGATCGTAAATGTTGACTTCGGCAGCCCCGCCCCCGCTCCGACCCAGGGGAGGCCCGGCGGGCAAAATGTCCCTGGCGAAGTCTGCTGGATGAAATCCTGCGCCCCGGCTCGCCAGCCTTCTCCGGTTTTCCTCGCTGTTAAGCAGGTAGAAACGCACTTCCGGCGCTTCGTTGGACGTCTGCCTCAACAGCGTGCCCCGGGTCACCGCCAGCGCCAGCCCGTGCCTGATCTGCTCCTGTGGGTCGCCCCCGGCGTTGGCCAGCGAACGTACCAGGGTTGTGTCCGCTAGCAGTTCCTGTTCGGAAACGTACCTGGTTTGCCCCCGTTTCTGGCCCAGCAGCCAGAGCAGCCGCAGCGTTACCTTCAACTCGGCCAGGTCTTCGATCTCTTCCAGCAGCGAGTTAAAGAAAGGATCCGGCACCGGGGTGGCCCGTACATTCCGGGGAAACCCTTCAAATGGCATGGCTAATAGTCGTCGTCGCGGCCCAGCGCATCGAACCGAACCAGGTTGTTGCGGAAACGCAGCTTCACGCCTCCAGTGGGCCCGTGACGGTGCTTGGCTACGATTATTTCTGCAATATTTCGAGGATATGGCCTGTCGGGGAAGTGCTGGTCCCACTCCTCTTCGGTGTAGTACACGTCCTCCCGGTAGATGAACATAACAATGTCCGCGTCCTGCTCAATACTGCCGCTGTCCCTCAGGTCAGACAGCATGGGCCGGTGGCCGGGCCGGCCCTCCACCACCCTGCTCAGCTGGGAGCAGGTGATGATGGGAACGCGCAGGTCTCGCGCAATGCCCTTCAGGTTCCGCGAGATTTCGCTGATCTCCTGGACCCGGTTCTCCCCGCCCCTTGCTCGGGCCTGCCCCTGGATCAGTTGCAGGTAGTCCACGATGAGCAGGTCCAGGCCTCCTGGGCTTAATGACAGCCTGCGGGCCTTGCTCCGCATCTCCGGTATGCCCTGGAAGGGAGTATCGTCGATGAACACCGGCAGATCAGACAGGTTGCCGATGGAGTCGATTATCCGCTGCTCCTCGGCCTCGGTATACAGGCCCAGGCGCAGTCGGTGGGCGTCCACCTCGGCGTCGCCCGACAGGATGCGAAGGGCCAGTTGTTCCCGGCTCATCTCCAGGCTGAAGATGCCTGCGCTGAAGCCCTGCTTGGCCGCGCTGATGCACACATTCACCGCCAGGGCGCTCTTCCCCAGTCCGGGCCTTGCGCCAAGGATCAGCATATCGGAACGCTGCATGCCGCCCAGCAACTCGTCCAGGTCGTTGTAGCCGGTCAGAATGGGGGCCGTATCGGTTATGGGGTCGGTGAAGGACGCCCGTTCCTCCAGGAACTGGTCATAAATCTGCCGCAGCGGGACAAATCCCCGTTCCTGCCGTCGGGTGCGGACGGCGAACAGCAGGTCCTCAGCCTCGCGCAGCGTCGTTTCGACGTCGGCCGTGTCCCGGTAGCCAATGGCGGAAATGCCGGACCCCGCTTCAATCAGCCGCCGCATGGTTGAGGTGTTGTACACCACCTGGGCGTAAAACCCCGCGTGGCCGGAAACGGGCGTGGTCGTAACCAGGTGGCTCAGGTAGGCCATCCCCCCTGCGCTCTCCAGGTTGTCGGTACGGTGCAACTCCCGGGCCACGGTTACCTGGTCGATGGCTTCGCCCCGGCGGAACAGCTCCGCGCAGGCGGCGAAGCACAGCCGGTTCCGGTCCCGGTAAAAGTCGTCAGGCGAAATCAGGTGGGAGATATCGAGAAAAGAGTCGCTGTCAATCAACAGCGACCCGATCACCGCCTCCTCCGCCTCAATGTTGTGGGGAAGGAGTTGCTCCGTTAGCATCTGCTACTCTTCGATTTCGGCCACAATGTTTATGGTGGCGGTTATGTCCGACGACAGGCGAAGCACGGCTTCGTATTCCCCTGGCTCCCGAATCGGGTCGATGGTCGCAACCAGTCGCCGGTCAATCTCTCGGTCCAGCGTTTCAGACAGGCACTCGGCAATGCGGGTGTCATTGATTGCGCCGTAATACCGGCCCGTGGGCGTTACCCGGGCCGCCACGTTGATGGTGGTGTTGTCCAGAATCTGGGCCAACTCCTCCATTACCTGGGTTTCCCGGGCCCGCTGCTGGTCGCCGGCGACCTTGATCTTGTGGGCCCGCTTGAGGATTTCGGGAGTAGCCACCTCGGCCAGCCCCTTGGGAATAAGGTAGTTCCGGGCGTAGCCGTCCGCTACCCGCTTGATATCGCCGGCGTGGGCCTGGTTGGCCACGTCATGTAGAAATATAACCTGCATCTTGTTTTCCTTTGCCCTGTGGAGAGAAAATTTAGTCCAGCCATTATAACGGAAAAAACCTGCGCCCAAAACCATAAACTGTCATCAAGCATCCAGAAGCTCCAGGCCTAGGGGGTGTCGTCAAAAGACGAGTTTCGTCTTTCCGGCGAAAGCCGGAATCCAGATCCGTCATGTAAATGGGTAATATGCTCCGCGACATACCAGGACTTTGGTATATCGCCTGTTATTCCCGATACCTAACCGGCAGTAATGGCTAATTTGACGACACCCCTTAAGGTACCATGACTATGTAGGGGCAGACCTGTGTGTCTGCCCTGCTCTCACACCAAACCACCTGACTTCGAGGCTTCCCTCTGAACATCGTCCCCTTGCATCCTGCGGTGAAGCCTCTCTACCATAGTACTAAACCATAGCCATGATGGAATGTACCCAGGGATGACCTACTGGGGAAAGACTGTCATCCTGAACGAAGTGAAGGATCTGAAATCCTGGCTGCCGAATAGGTTCCCGACCTATAGAAGTCTGGATCTGTCCCTTCCCTCAGATTGACAGTATGGCAGTTGGTAATCTTGACCCGCTGCCTGTACGCCCATCGTGGAAATGCACATCCCACTCCGGCCTTGGTTAAGGCGAAGCTGTCCTTCTGCCGACCCTGGCAAGGCCGCGTTGCCAGCCCCGACGAATGACCGTTCTAAAGCATTGTTGACCGCCGGCCTGCCATTTTCCGCCATTGTAGCCCAGCCTTGAATCTGCAGATGGCGCCGCGCCGGTTCACCCGACCGCCATCCCGCCGCGGTGTCAGATACAGAAAAATCGGACAAGGCTTGAAATGACCGGAAATGAATGGGAAAAACAAAATTCTGGCCGGCTCAGTTGCTTTTAACAAAATCGCCAGCTATCCTTCCGGCAAATTTAGCCTGCCCTGCTGTAAGTTGCCCTGCTTTACGGAGTAGCCTCATGTCCTTCGCCGATGAAATCGAAAATAGAGCCCTGCCCATCCGCCAGGCCATTCTTGATCACCCCTTCGTTACCGGCGTGGGCGACGGGACCCTTGACGTGCCCAGGTTCAAGCACTACGTCCTGCAGGACTACGTGTACCTGATCGAATACAGTCGCGTGCTGGCCATGGCCGCCGCCCGTGCCCCGCATCTGGAAACCATGGGCTGGTTCGCTCGGCTTCTGGATGAGACCCTGAACGTGGAGATGGACCTGCACCGCAGTTACTGCGCCGAATTCGGCATTACCACCGTCGAACTGGAGACCACAACGCCCGCCCCCACAACGGTGGCCTACACCTCATACCTCCTCAACGTCGCCCACCAGGGCAGCTTCCCCGAACTGGTGGCATCCCTCGTTCCCTGCCAGTGGGGCTATTGGGAAATAGGGGACCACCTGGCCCGCAATGGCGAACCGGCGGACGCTCCCCTCTACAGCCAGTGGATTCAAATGTACACCTCCCAGGAATTTACCGAACTGGCCGACTCCATCCGCAACCTGGTAAACCGCTTGGGCGATCGGGCAGGTGTGGACGAACTGGAAGCCATGGGCCGTGCCTACATGACCAGTCTGCGATACGAGTACCTTTTCTGGGACATGGCCTACAACCTGGAAGCCTGGCCCGTCTAGAAAGGGAGTGTTGCATCCCCAAATTCGCTGCCGGCCAGGGCTATCGCATGAATGGTGTGGGAAAAACCCGTCGTTCCCGCCTGCGCGGGAACCTCGCCGGGGTTAAACCAGTAATCCTGCTTTCGCAGGTATGTCGAAACGGACAACTGGACACCCATGCGATAGCTCTGCCATGCCGGTGCTCTCTGCTTGTGGATTGCCACGCCAGCTAATATACTGCCTCTATGACGCAACCACGCGACATACCCCCCGATGACTTGACGGAACTACCCCTGTTTCCGCTGAATCTGGTTCTCTTCCCCGGCATGCGCCTTCCTCTTCACATTTTTGAGCAACGATATAAAGACATGATTGGCGATTGCATTGAGCGAGAGGCTCCTTTCGGCGTCGTGTTGATCCGGGAAGGGCCGGAAGTGGGCGGCGGCGCCGAACCCTTCCGTGTGGGGACAACGGCCCGCATAACCCAGGTGCAGCGCCTTGAAGAGGGCAGGTTGAACCTGTTGGCTCTGGGAGAGAGGCGTTTCGATCTGGTGGAAATAGTCCAGGAAGCACCGCACATGGTGGGGCGGGTCGCCTTCAGGGAGGAAACCCTTGGGGAGCCCGATTCTCGGGTGGTCAGCGAAGTCGAACTGGAATACGAGGTATTCTTGGGGCACATTGCCACCCTGGCCGGGGCCTGGAACGCCCCCGTGGAAGTCCCTGGAGACCCCCTTACCCTCTCTTTCGAGGCTGTATCCACCCTGACCGGCAGCATCGAACTTCCCCAGGGCATGCGCCAGGACCTGCTGGAAGTGGAAACCGCCGGTGAACGCCTGGACCGCCTGCTTCCCCTGCTCAAAAGGGCCAACGAGCTGATTTCAGAGCAGGTGGAACAGAACAACCCCTACCGCGGCCCCCGCCTCAACTGATATCCCAGATACGGCCATCACTCTCCACAGGGATCATCGTGACCACTCTTGACCGCCATTCTCTTCCGGGTGCTGTCCCCGATTGTCACCCCACTTCAAGCAGCGGCTAGTGATGTTATTGACTCCTGGCTTTGAACGCCAACTGGTTAACGCCGCCAGGGATGCCGGAGTTGACCGTCTGGTAGTGGGCGCTGTCTTGGTACGCAGTGGCAGGGTTCTCCTGCTGCGCCGGAAGCGCGGCGACTTCATGGCCGGCCTCTACGAACTGCCCAGCGGTGTGGTTGAACCCGGCGAGACCCTGAAGGAAGCCCTCTACCGGGAGGTATTGGAGGAAACCTGCTTGCAGGTGGCTGGGGTGAATGGCTACCTGGGCTTCTTCAACTACGTGAGCAGCGGAGGTCGAAACACCCGGCAGTTCAATTTCCTGGTTGAGGTTCTTGAGTTTCCCTTCATATCCCTGTCCGAGCACGATGCCTTCATCTGGGCTTGCGTGTCAGACTTGCATCGCCTGCGCGTTTCCGAGGGGGTCCGGACCGTGCTCAGTCACCCGGCCTTGTCGCAGGTTACAACAGCGACTCCTCCCGGAGAAACATCCGGTCGGGAGGAATCTCCACTATCCGGTTAACATAAACCCCTGGCACATGGATATCGTCCGGGTCCAGCTGGCCCGCCGCCACCACCGGGTTTTCCACCTCCACCACCGTCACCCGGGCGGCCATGGCCATAATGGCGTTGAAGTTGCGCTGGGCCAGGCGGAACCGCAGGTTGCCGAAGGCATCCGCCTGCCAGGCCCGAATCAATGCAAAGTCCGCCTTCAAGGGATACTCCAGCAGGTACTTTCGACCACCCATCTCCCGGCATTCCTTGCCTGCGGCAATTTCCGTCTCTGCCCCGGTGGGCGTATAGAAGGCGCCGATGCCTGCCCCTCCAGCCCTGATGCGCTCTGCCAGGGTACCCTGGGGAACCAGTTCGGCGTCAACCTCACCCGCGTTGTACTTGCGGACAAAGGGCGTTACCCGGGAGGGATGGGTTGCTGCCGTTATCGAGCAGACGATCTTGCTGACCCGATCGGCTTCTATCAGCGTCCCCACGTCCACCCTGCCGTCGGTACCGCCATGCTCGTTCGATATGACGGTAAGGTCGCCTGCGCCCCTGCGATACAGGGCGGCAATAAGGTTTTGGGGCGCCCCAATGCCGCCAAAGTCGCCAACCATCACGGTAGCCCCGTCGGCCACATCCCCCATGGCGGCATCAAACGTGGGAAAGACCTTCTGTTTCATTGTTGGTGTTCGTCGCCAGGAATCTGAATGATGGCGTGGCACAACAGGAGAGTGGCGCTCAGCGTTAGCAGGGGCAGGGTCAGCAGGTAGGATGCAGCTGTCCCGGGCAATGCCATTTCCACCGCAATGGCCAAGGGCGCGGCCAAGCTGCCGGCGTACTCTGTGAGGAGCGCCGGCCACCGCCAAACCAGCAACCAGTCGGGAAAGCTGGGACGCCAGCCAACCTGCAAGCCGCAAAAGCTGCAGTTCTCCGCTCCCCGGCGGTTCGCGGTGCCGCAGCGATGGCAAATGAACTCGCGACGCATCTCGCATACCTGCCCAATGCAATTGGAAACCAGTGTGCTCGATATCCTTGCGGTACGCCGTAGGCTACCACAGCCCCGCTCAAACTGGCTAGATTGCTTCACCTTCGGCAATACATCGGATAGAGGAGTTGGTTTATCCCACTGGAGGCGCAGTCCCTGCGGCAAATCTGATCTCCGTCAAAAGACCCGGCCGGTTTGCTCTCCGGCCCACTCGAGGTAGGGTTTCGTTTCAGGTGGTATGGACAATCGGAACGGTAGGGGCAGACCTATGTGTCTGCCCTGGTCTCAAAAGTAAAACCGCCTAAAACGGAACGCTACCCCGCTCGATCAATGTTTGCGTCCACTGGCTGTCATGCCTACAATTGCTTTCACTTTGATTCGAGCGCCATATTGAAGGAAGAGTAATGACTCAGGAACACAGGCAGGAATCCCTGGATGACTCCACAGCCACTTCAGCACAGCGAATGTTCGGCTCCCAGGCTACTATGTATGCCACCAGCCAGGTCCACATACACGACAACCGTTTGACCACCCTTCAGCGCATGATCGCCGAATCCCCGGCTCCCCATTGGGCCATTGACCTCGGCACTGGCGCCGGATTTACCGCCTTTGCCGCGGCCGAACATGCCAGCTTGGTTGTAGCCAGCGACGTAACCCTTGAAATGCTGCTGGAGACTCGCCGCATCGCCGGCGACCGACGCCTGGGCAACGTTATCCAGTGCCAGAATCGGGCCGAGGACCTGCCCTTCGCCGGTGACTCCATTGACTTGGTAACCTGCCGGGCGGCCGGCCACCACTTCACCGACCTGGGCGCCGCTTTCGACGAAATCCATCGCATCCTGAAGCCCGGTGGTTCCCTGGTCATGGCCGATTCTGTTTCCCCGGAAGACGATGCCCTCGCCGACTGGTACAACGACGTGGAATTGCGCCGCGACTTCAGCCACATCGAGAATCGGAAGGTTTCTGTCCTCATTCAGATGCTGGAACACCGGGGCTTGAACGTGGTCGAGCAATACGACGAGCGCACCTACATGATGTTTAACGATTGGGTGAAGCGCACCGCCACCCCCGAACCGGAAGTAGCATCCCTTCGACGGGACTTCCTGAGCGCCACCCCTAACGCCAAAGAAACCTTCCTTATAGAACCCCGG
>DAOUHR010000025.1:0-27407 GCA_034428635.1 Dehalococcoidia bacterium | reverse complement strand
CTCCAGGGGAAGTTACGAGCCCGGCGGTGGTTGAGGGCAACGGAAGCCGGTTCTGGACCAGCTTTGTTATTGCGCTGCTGGTTTTGGGGAGTTTGCAGGCGGCGAGTATCGTCATTTGGACCTCCGTTCTGAGTTTCCTGATTGGGATGCCGGCTGAGATGCCCACCTGGGGGATGATGGTGTCCGATGGGCGTTCCGCCCTGGCAAATATGTGGTGGCCGCCGGCGTTTGCGTT
This sequence comes from Dehalococcoidia bacterium, assembly GCA_034428635.1. Lineage (GTDB taxonomy): Bacteria > Chloroflexota > Dehalococcoidia > Lucifugimonadales > UBA3495 > Bin22. The sequence goes on along the minus strand of DAOUHR010000025.1, from coordinate 27,172 downwards.
GGGCTGCATAGTCGTTACGGTGGCGGCCTTGTACCTGTTTGGCCGTTTGGTGCGGAATGCCTGGGGCGAAAGTATGGAAGGTGTCAGGTGGGGGAGTGTATAAGTCAGGTAATTCGTTGGCACATTGGTATAAGAAGGAAATACCAATTCGGAGACGAGGATGCGGAACAACAGAAATGCTTTCCTTGGGGAAGCTCCGAATAAGTCCCTGCCCCCTTGACGGCGGAAGGTTGGGATGGGGGTGATAGCCTTGCCGATTCATTTGGACCTTTCTTGTTTCTCTAGGGCGTGTTGTCATATTCAATGTCATTGCTACTAAGGCAGGAATCTCGACCTTAACCCATCGAGGTTCCCGCCTACGCGGGAACGACGAAAAGGGACGCTCGGAGATTCTACCTTCAATTTTACGACAGCCCCTAATGACTTTTTCAGAGGTTCCTTAGATATACTGAAATGGGAGGACACTCATGGCTGCAGGAGATGCGGTGCTTTGGGCCCTGGGCAGAAACTGGAATATGGTGGACGCGGCGGTGGCCGGGCTGGACGCGGAAACGCTGGCCCGCCAGCCGGCGCCCGAATGCAACTCCATAGCCTGGATTCTCTGGCACATGAACCGCGTGATTGATAACTTTATCAACCAGCGGCTCCAGGGGCGGCAGTCCTTCTGGGTAACCCAGGGGTGGAGCGAACGGTTCGGCATGGCGGAGAATGTGCGCGGGATGGGATGGACGCCGGAAGACCTGGCCGGCTGGGCCGCGCCCGACACGGAGGTACTGCTGGGTTACCAGGAGATCGTACGGCAGGCGGCAAGGGAGTACATCGGGTCCCTGACCTGGGAGGACATGGAGCGGGAGGTTACCTTTCCGCCCGAGGCCGAAACCAGGGACCACACCATCGCCACCGCCCTGGGCCAGCTGGTGTGGGACAACGTGGCCCACGGCGGCCAGATAGCCTATCTGCGGGGCCTGTTCCAGGGCATGGGGTGGCACCGGTAGCGCCAGATTGAAATAGGGGACACCGCCAACTATAATCCACCGCAACCACAGTCCACGGCAACCAGGGGTTGACTCATATCCAGACTAATGGAGGGGAGATTATGCCCAGGATCAAGCACATAGCCATTCGCACTCCGGACCCGGAAAAGACCGCCCAGTTCTACATCAACGTCTTCGGCCTGGAAGAGGTGGGGAAGGCCGGTTCCGGGCTTTACCTGTCCGACGGCTACATTAACCTGGCCATCCTGAAGTCCATCGACGAGGGCAGCGGGGAGAGCGTCCGCGACGTGGGCGGGTATGCCGGAATTGACCATCTCGGCTTCATGGTAGAGGACATGGATGAGGTCCAGGCCAAGCTGGAGGCCGAAGGCGCCCGAGCAATGAACGTGCGCATCAACGTCGGCGGCAACGCAGCGGCCGGCCATAGCTACTACGAGGAGAAGTACCGCGGTCCCGACGAACAGGTCATCGACGTCTCCGGTTCCGGCTGGATCGGGACCTAGACGTCCCCCAAAAGTGAATTCTTCGTATAGCGGCAAAACGTGAAACCCGTTGGGGCGCGCCTGACCGGGAACGTGGTCAGGCGCGCCCCAAAGACTGGCAAGGATAGGAGCGGGGGCAAGGTTGGATACCGGCGTTACCGCGTGGATGTTAACCTCCACGGCTTTTGTCTTGTTCATGACCCTCCCGGGTCTGGCTATGTTCTACAGCGGGCTGGTGCAGGCCAAGTCCGTACTGTCCGTAGTAATCCAGTGCTTCACCATTTCGGCCATAGCCAGCCTGCTTTGGTTCATTGTTGGTTACAGCCTGGCCTTCGGCGACACCGTCGGGTGGTTCATAGGCATGCCCGACAAGGCCTTTTTCTACGGCATAGACCACGGGCACCTGAGAGGGGACATGCCGGAGATAGTGTTCGTCATTTTCCAGTTGACGTTCGCTATCATCGCGCCGGCAATTATAGTTGGCGCGTACACCGAGAGGATGAAGTTCTCGGCGATCCTCCTATTCAGCGCCGCCTGGCATCTGCTGGTGTACGCCCCCATCTGCCACTGGGTCTGGGGAGATGGCTGGCTGCACCAACTGGGAATTATGGACTTCGCCGGCGGGGTGGTGCTGCATGCCAACGTTGGCGTGACCGCCCTGGTGGCGGCGATGTACGTGGGCAAACGGCAAATCTTCCCCCATCATCTGGTTCCGGCCCACAACCCCGGCCTGGCCGCGGCCGGAGCCGGCATGCTTTGGGTAGGCTGGTTCGGGTTCAATGGCGGCAGCGCACTTGCCGCCAACGGCGAGGCGGGCATGGCCATCGCCGTAACCCACATTTCCGCCAGCGCCGGCCTGCTGACCTGGACGTTCCTGGACTGGATCAAGTATCGCCGCCCAACCCTCATCGGGGCCATAATCGGCGCCGTGGCAGGCCTGGCGGCGGTAACTCCCGCCTCCGGTTACATTGGCCCCATTGGCGGCATGATACTGGGCATAACGGCAAGCACGATCTGTTTCTTCGCCGTCGGCATTGTCAAGTGGAAGCTGCTGATTGACGATTCACTGGACGTTTTTGCCGTCCACGGCCTGGGCGGCATCCTTGGTACCCTGCTGATTCCTTTCCTCGCCCTCGAGGTAATGGACGGCCGCGGGCTATTGGTGGAGGGCCGCTCGGTATTCACCCAGTTTGGGATTCAGGCGCTGGGGGTGGGGGCGTCGATGGCGTGGGCCGGAGTTTTCACCTTCCTGATCCTCAAGGTTCTGGACCTGGTCCTGAGAAAGGTGCGAGTTGACCCGATGGACGAGATCGTGGGCCTGGATGTGGCAATGCACGGCGAAAGGGGTTATGATTTGTAGCCAGGAACCGAAGGCGAAAGGCCGGCATTTTCGGTAACCTTTGCCGCCGGCCGTCCCACCTCGTTTTGCCGGGCAAGCCTCGCGGAACAAGCGCCGCTGGATGAGGTTTCTGCCGCCAGCAAGACCACCTCTCCCGCCTTAACCCGGAATCCATAAACAACCAGCCTGCGGCATTTCTCGTATCCGGGTGACTTGCGGCGCGTCCGCCGGAGCGGTATAGCCATTTAGCGGCTGCGCAACGCAATTCCTGGTGATTTGCATATGGCCCAGAGGGTTTGTTGTATCCAAGACTATAGGGTATTATTGTAAACTAGACTTGCAAGGCAACTTCCGTTGCTGGGTAGTGGGATTATGCCGCTCCTTCAGACCATTTCAGATTTTGAGTAGTTTAGGAGGCTGACTGTATGAACGTAGAATCTCGCAGGGAAGGCACCAGCCTGGTATTGAAAGCCGACGGACGTGTGGACGGCACCAACGCCAGCGAGTTTCAGGATGCCATGAAAGCCGAAATCGACGAAGCTGACCGGGTTGTGGTGCTCGATCTTGAGGACCTGACCTACATCAGCAGCGCGGGGCTGCGCGTAGTGCTGCTGATCGCCAAGGACCTGCAGCGCCAGGGAGCCAAAATGGCGGCTTGCTCGCTGTCCGATCCCGTGCGAGAGGTATTTGTCATCAGCGGCTTTGACAAGATAATCCCGATTCACGATTCCCAGGATTCGGCCATCGGCGCTCTGGGCTAGTGGCCTTCGCTGCGCCAGCAAGGCTGTTGACCAGAGCCAGCCTTGTTACCACTTGAATCGGAGCAACAAGAAAGCCAGATCAATTGATCCAGACTGTGGAGCGAAGGGGAGAAATGCCCGTGGGATTCAAAATTCTAGTGGTGGACGATGAACCGGATCTGGAGCCGCTAGTTCTGCAGCGGATGCGGCGGCGAATTCGGTCTGGTCAGTATAGCTTTGTCTTCGCACACAACGGCGTGGAAGCGCTGGAGGTGCTGCGCCAGGAAGACGACGTTGATATGGTCATCTCGGACATCAATATGCCGCAGATGGACGGGCTTACCCTGCTGGAGCAGATACCCAAGGTAGACCCGAATGTTCGGTCCATCATCATCTCCGCCTACGGAGACATGAAGAACATCCGCACCGCCATGAATCGCGGCGCCTTTGATTTTGTCACCAAGCCGCTGGACTTCGATGACCTGCAGATAACCATAGACCGAACCCTGGCTCACCTGGTGGAATGGCGGGATGCCCTTTCCTCCAGGGACCGCCTGGTGAGCCTGGAAAATGAGCTGAACGTTGCCAGCAAGATACAGCAGTCCATTCTGCCCACCGAATTTCCCTCCGAGGACGACTACGCGACCTACGCCAGCATGGAGCCGGCCAAGGAAATAGGAGGAGACTTCTACGACATAATTAATCTGGGCCCGGACCGGGTTGGCGTCGCCATTGCAGACGTTTCCGACAAGGGCGTTCCGGCGGCCCTGTTCATGATGTCCAGCCGTACACTGCTGAAGGGTTCGGCCATCGGCAAGTACGAACCCGGAGAGGTGTTGCAGGAGGTCAATGACCTGCTCTGCGAGGGCAACGAGGCAATGATGTTCGTAACCCTCCTCTACGCCGTCTACGACCGCAACACGGGGAAGCTGACCTACGCCAACGGCGGGCATTGCACTCCCTACGCCCGGCGCGCCGATGGAACCATGATCGACCTGCCGTTAACCGGTGGCATCGCCCTGGGAGTACTGGACGGTCAGGACTACGAGCAGGACACTTTCGACCTTCTTCCCGGGGATACCGTATTCCTCTATTCCGACGGGGTCTCCGAGGCTATGAATCGGGATGGCGAAGAATTCGGCCTGGAGCGGATGGCGCAAGTGCTGGCAGAGCACGCCGCGAAAGATCCCAGGGAGGTCAACGAGGCCATGTTCGAGGCGGTAAGGGCTTTTGCCGGCGATACGCCCCAATCCGACGACATCACCTGCCTGACCCTTTGCCGCAGGGAGAAAACCTATGAGCCCCAGGATTGAGCTTAAGGTAGAGACCAGGCTCGAGGAACTCCAGCGCATATTCCAGTCGGTAGAAAAGCTGGCTGAAGAGGAAGACTGGCCTCCTGCCCTCACCTTCAAGACGAACCTGGTGCTCGAAGAATTTGGCCTCAACATCATGAACTACGGTTACGATGAGGGGATCCATACCTTCGTAGTAAGCCTGACTTCCAGCGATGATTCAATTACCATTGAATTCGTGGACGACGGTCGGCCTTTCAATCCCCTGGAAGACGCTAATGCGCCTGAGTTGGACAGCGCCATTCAGGACCGCGCCGTCGGCGGCTTGGGAATCCACCTCGTGATGGAAATGACGGAAGGCTTCCAGTATCGACGGGAAGACTCGAAAAACCACTCCATCATGGTAATTCGCAAGTCCGACTAACCCCCACACTTGGCAAACAGCCTATGCTAGTTAAGCCGGCCCCACTTGTCTTTTTCCTCTTGGCCCTCGCTCTGTTGCTGGGACCCGCCGTTGCGGCATGCGGTGGCGAGTCCGACGAAGCGGAAGGCGCCCCCACCCCTACTGCCTCCGTCTCCAACGGCGACGACGACTCATCCCAGCATCCGGGCGTTACTGACGACAAGATTCTGTTCGGCCAGTCTGCCGCCTTCAGCGGCCCGGCATGGGAACTGGGCACCAATATGCAGTTAGGTATCCTGTCCGCCTTCCAGGAAGTCAATGAAGCCGGGGGCGTCAACGGGCGTAAACTGGAACTGGTGGCCCTGGATGACGGGTATGAGCCGGAGGCAGCCATATCCAACACCTTTGAACTTATCGAGACAAACAAGGTATTCGCCTTAATCGGCGCGGTGGGCACCCCTACGTCCCGCTCCGCAGTACCAGTGGCATACGAGGCCGATGTCCCCTACGTCGCTCCTTTCACGGGCGCCGCGTTCCTTCGAGAGAGCAAATGGCGGAACGTAGTAAACCTGCGGGCCTCGTACAACCAGGAAACCGAGGAAATGGTGGCCCGCCTCACCGAGGACCTGGGAATAGATCGCATTGCCGTCCTGTACCAGGACGACTCCTTCGGGCTGGCGGGACTGAACGGGGCCACCCGGGCGCTGGAGCGGAGGGAAATGGAGCCCGTATCGGTGGGGTTCTACCCCCGAAACACCCTGGCAGTGAAGGCCGCCCTCCTAAAACTGCGCGACGACAACCCGGAGGCGGTGATAATGGTGGGGGCCTATCAGCCGGTAGCCACCTTTATTTCCTGGGCCAAGCGCATTGGCATGGAGGATGTGGTATTCATCACGATTTCCTTCGTGGGCAGCAACGCCCTCGCCGAGTTTCTGGGCAGGGACGGCGAGAATGTCTTCGTGACCCAGGTGGTGCCTTTTCCCACCGACGATTCTTTTCCCATTGTTCAGTCTTACCTGGACGCGATGGGGGTTTACGACCCTGAAGCGAGCCCCGGCTGGGTTTCCCTGGAGGGGTACCTGGCCGGCCGGCTAACCATCGAGGCCCTGCGGGCCTGCGGCCGAGATAACGTTACCAGGGAGTGTTTCTACGATTCCATAGACGGATTCGAGGCCCTGGAGTTGGACGAATTCGGGCTGGAATTCGGCTTTGCCGACAACCAGGGGTCTGATAAGGTATTCCTGACCGTGATTGGGCCCGATGGCAGTTACCGGGCAATCGAAAACATGCGAGAAGTCTATCCATGATAGATGAATCGAAGATGACAGAGGAACCGGAACGCAAAGAAGTGGCTGGGTCGGCGGTTGACAGGACGCTGCAGGAAGTAAAGCGGCGGGTCCGGCAGCCGATTACGGTTGACGAACTGGACTCCGCACGGGAGTTTGTAGCTGGCCTGGTGCCGCGGCTGATCCAGAGCCGCCGCATGATTTCCACCCAGCTTTACGTCGCCTTTGCGGTCATCGTCGCACTGACCCTGTTAGCCACATTAGTGGGCTGGTTTTCCTTCGACCGGGTGGCCACGGCCCAGCGGCACGTCAACGATGAGAGCATACCTGAAATGGTGGCGGCCTTCGAAGTGGCCCAGTACAGCAGCAGCCTGGTTACCGCCGCGCCCCGGATCGTCACTGCCCAATCGATAAACGAACTGGACGAGCTTTACGCCAACATTATTGCCGGTTCCAGCACCGCCCTGGAAAGTGAATTGTCGGCGCTGGAAGCCGCTTCCACCGAATTGGGAATCGAGCACCCGGTCGCAAGGTTCGAAAATATCCGGCAGGGCGCTCTCCTGCTCACGGATAACATCAAGACAATACGCAACCAGCGCACCGAGCTTATTGTCCAGGCAGAGAAGCGGGAAAGGCTGCGTCAGGATCTGGCGGATGTCCGCCGGCAGCTGGAAGTGGCCCTGGTGGAAGCTCTGGATGACCAGCTTTTCTACATCAACACCGGCTTACGGGAAATGGATATACCCCCGGACCCACGCACAGTCAGAACTTCCAGCAGGGAGCTTGACAAATACCGCCTCCTTTCTGAATTACAGGTGGACGCCAACATTGCCACGGAACTCCTGGGAAACGCCTTTGCGGTATCTGAGCCAGCATCGCTGGAGCCGTTGAGGGAGCGGTTTGAAGCGGCCATGAACCGCATCGGCTTAAACCTGGAATCGCTGGAGGGGACCGAAATTTACGAGGAGATCGCTCCCATATTCGAGCGGCTGGAAGAACTGGGAACTGCAGAGGGTACCGGTTTCCACCTCCTTGGCGAGGAACTGCGGCTGGCCCAAAGGCAGTCGGAGTTGCTGGATGGCAACCAGGAGGCTGCCGTCAGCCTGGTGGGAGAGGTGGATGAACTGGTGGGCACCGCCCGGGGCAGTGCGCAGACCGCCACTGAAGCATCCCTCCAGGCCATATTGACCGGCCGCACCATTCTGCTCGTGATCAGCTTGGCCAGCGTAATTGTGGCCGCCCTGGTGGCCTGGCTGCTGGTGGGACGAGTGCTGCTGCGGCGCATAGGCATAGTGTCGGCGTGGATGCGGCGAATGGCTGCCGGAGACCTGGAGGCCCAGGTGGACGTGGGAGGCCACGACGAGGTGGCGGACATGGCGGCCGCCGTTGAAGTTTTTCGCCTCCACGCTCTGGAGGTGCAGCGGCTGAACCTGGTGGAACTGCTGGCCAGCGACCTTCAGGAGAAGAACGATGAGCTGCAGGCGGCATTTGAAGAACTGCGGCGGGCCCAGGACCAGATCGTTACCCAGCAGAAACTCGCCAGCCTGGGTGAATTGACCGCCGGCGTGGCCCACGAGATCAGGAACCCGCTCAACTTCGTCAAGAACTTTTCCGAGTCCTCCGGGGAACTCCTGACGGAATTACAGGAAGTGCTGGATGAGATAGGAGACGATCTGCCGGAAGAGCAGAAGGGGTTGATCCAGGAGATATTCGACGACCTGAACGACAACATGGAACGTATCCAGAACCACGGCGACCGAGCCAACCGCATTGTCCACGACATGTTGATGATGAGCCGGGGCGCCGGCGAATTCCAGGTTACGGACATTAACCGACTGGTAGACGAGCACTCCCGCCTGGCCTTCCACAGCGCCCGGGCCACCGACCCCGATTTCCAGCTGGACTTAAAGACAGACCTGGACCCCACAGTGGGGGAGCTTGAAGTGATTCCTCAAGACCTTGGACGGGTATTCCTGAACATGGTCAGCAATTCCTGCTATGCTACCAATGAAAAGCGGGTCGCCCTTGCAGAACAGGGAAAAGCCTTTTTGCCGGAGTTATTGCTCACTACCCGCCGGCTGGATGAAGTTGTGGAGATCCGGATCCGGGACAATGGCAACGGCATGCCGGAGGAAGTGATCGAGAAGATCTTCAATCCTTTCTTCACCACCAAGCCCACTGACCAGGGCACCGGCTTGGGGCTGGCCATATCCAGCGACATAGTCCGCGAACACGGCGGATTCATTCACGTAACCTCGGAGCCGGGAGAGTACACCGAAATGCAGATCGAGCTTCCCCTGGTCCGCACGGTAGTGAGCGTGGATGGGGAACATCCGGAACACGAGGGCGGGGAGGAGGCTGAGGAACTGGAGCAGGAAGTGGCGGTGGAATCGTAACCTGTCCCGCACCCCGGGGGCTATCAAAAAGTCGAGAAAACCTGCCATGGGCCGCTCATCCTTAGACCAGCCAGGGATGGGCGGTCCTTTTTATCATCGGGCCTCTACAGTCCTTCCATATGTCCTGCATTCGTACTGACTGAGGCCATTATTAAACATAACATAGTAAGGAAGACCGTAGTAATTCCGATACCGGGCGGGCCTCTTCGAACCACAGGGATTGCGGTGGCGCCATTAGTTTGGAGCCCTACTTTAACCTGGTATTTCCCAACGGGCTTGACTTCAACCGGGCTCTGGACCTTCTATTCAACGTGGGCGTATACCTGGCGGGTATCAGCCTGTGTGCGATCTTTATATTCCACTTCTACCGGTTCCTGGCGACGCAGGATATGTTCGCTTTCGATCTTTCCCGCTATAACGACTCAAGGTACGAGGCGCTCCAGGGATTCCTTCATTTCGTGATGTACATTTTCAAGTACATCCTGGTATTTCCTTTCTTCGCCTTCTTCTGGCTGGCGGTGCTGACCGCCATCCTGGCATTCCTATCCAAGGACCGGTCCCTTCAGGAAGTGCTGCTGGTCGCCCTGGCCGTAGTAAGCGCCATTCGGGTATCGGCCTATTACCACGAGGACCTGTCCAGAGACCTGGCGAAGATTCTGCCCTTCGCTGTACTGGGTATTTTCATTATCGACGCTTCATTCTTCACCATCGAGCAGTCGCTGGCGGTTATACGGGATGCCGGCAACAACCGGGAAATCATCTTCTATTGCTTCATCTTCCTGGTAGCGCTGGAGTTTGTGCTGCGCAGCGTAATGGGATACGTGATGCTGATAATAACGGGGCGACGCCGGCTGATGGCTTCCAGGGAAGAGGAAGGCGAACCAGAGGCGGAAGAGGTAACTGAGGAAGCCGCAGAAGAGAAACCAGGCGAACAGCCAGCCAGGAGACACCGGCGGCAGCGCCGGCAGATTAGGCTTCCTTGGCCCTGCCACAGGGGTAGCGCGGCTCGCTTAGACGCTGAAGCTACCCGTGGGCCATCCGGGAACGGGCCCGATTGGCGATGCGGACAACGAGGATGCGGAAGGGGGAGTCAGAGTCCTTGTCTTTGGGCGACCTTCCGCACCTCGCAGGGGATAAGCGCTAATTCGTTGCCAGCTGTCGCAGCCTGGGGTCCAGCGTGTCCCGCAACCAGTCGCCAAACAGGTTCAGGGACATCACCGTAAGCAGGATGGCGACGCCAGGCATAGTTGCAATCCACCAGGCTCCCGCCAGGAAGTCCCGACCCTCGGCCACCATGGAACCCCAGGCCGGCGTGGGCGGCGGGACTCCGGCCCCGAGGAAACTCAGGGTCGATTCCACGAGGATGACGAACCCCACCTGCAACGTTGCCAGCACGATAAGGGTGTTGATGACGCCCGGGAATATGTGGATGAACAGTATCCTGGGAATGGAGGCGCCGGCCACCTTGGCCAGGGCGACGTAGTCCAGCGTTTTCAGTTGCAGCACCTCTCCCCGTACCAGGCGGGCGAAACGCACCCAGAAAAAGGCGGCCAGCACCAGAATTATGAGGCCCGTTTGACCGCCCAGGTCTGATGGAAAGGACTGGCCCACTGCTACTACCATGACCAGGGCCACCAGCACCAGTGGGACCGCTAATGCGATGTCCACAATGCGCATTATTATCTCGTCGATCCACTTGCCGTACCAGCCGGCCACAAGACCCAGTACGGTGCCGGTGGTACCGCCCAGGCCCAGGGTTACCGCAGCCACCACCAGGGATATGCGCGCCCCATAAACTATACGGCTGAATATGTCCCGGCCCAGGTGGTCGGTACCCAGCAAGTGTTCCGTGCTGCCGCCTTCCAGCCACGCCGGCGGCACCATGCGGGCCCGCAGGTTGCCCTTGCGCGGGTCTTCGGGGGCAATCCACGGGGCCATCACCCCGGCAAAAACCACCAACAACAGCAGGAACAGGGGAATCAGGGGCCAGCGTCTGGCGGTCCTCCAGATTTTGGGCAGGCCGACTCGGCTCGGAGCGGGAGCCAGCACAGCCTGTGTAGGATTGTCGGCCATTCTATCCTCCAAGGGTCTCTGACAAGGGCGTTAGGAGAACCGGATTCGCGGGTCCACGTAGGCGTAAAAGACATCAACCAGGAAGGCGGTGGCCAGGTAGGCCGCGGCAAAGGTCAGTACGACCCCCTGCAGCAGCGGGTAATCTGAGTCTCTGACCGCCAGGAAGGCCAGTTGCCCCAGTCCCGGCCAGGCAAACACGGTTTCGGCCACGAGGGAGCCAGTGATCAGGCCGCCCAGGGTGATACCGGCAAAGGTAAGGGGCGGTATCAAGGCGTTGCGCAGGCCGTGTTTCCAAATAACGATGTTTTGGCCAACTCCCTTGGCCCGGGCCAGCTTGATATATTCCGTATCCATCACGTCCAGCATGGCCGAGCGCATCAGGCGCAGGTTTGCGGCCACGTTGAACCAACCGAGGGTTATGGCCGGCAGGATGATGCTGCTAATCTCTTCGCGCCCGGATGGGGCTACCCAGCCCAGGCGCACGGCGAAGAAGAACATCAGCATAATGCCAATCCAGAAGGGCGGCGCCGACTGCCCGATCAGGGCAATACCCTTGCCGAGCTGGTCCAGAATGCTTCCCCGCTTCAGAGAAGAGAGAACACCCAGGGGGATGCCCACAATCAGGGAAAAGACAAACGCCACCAGACCCAGGTACAGGGTGGCCGGCAAACGCTGAACTATCAGGGAACTGACCGGTTGCTTCTGTACTATGGAAACCCCGAAGTCGCCCCGCACTGCGTTCTTCAGGAAGATCCAGTATTGCTCTGGGTAGGACTTGTCCAGTCCCAGGGAAGCACGCAACTCGTCCAGGGTACTGGCGCTGGCGTAGTCGTCGATCAGCAGCGTGGTGGGATCCCCGGAAATCCGGGCCATAAAGAAAATAAGAATGGAGACCAGCCACAGGGTAACAATCGTCAGCAACAACCGGCGCAACAGAAATTTTTGCAAGTTGCTGTACCTCCTGTAAAGCGTCCAGACGGCGGCGCCGGTGCTGCCGTCAACCTGTCAAGGGTTGGCGGCAGCCTTTACTACTTTGGTATCCCTGCCTCGTCATTGTGCCAAAGTCTGTGTTGCACAATCAATAGCCTCTGGCTTCCCGCGGTGGGTCTTTCGGCCAACGGTTCTTTCACTTTGCCATACGTTCTTTTTACCGGTGTGGGATGTGCTCGATGTCCATCAAGGTCCTGGTCCGGCAGCAAGCCATGTCCCAATCGTCAATTCTGGGCCCCAAGGGGTACACACGGTTGACCTTGAACGTAGGCAGGATCACGACATTGTCAAAAATCCATTTTGCAATCTCTCCCTCGATTTTAAACCGCTCGTCCTCGTCCACGGTTGCCAGTGCCAGTTCCTTCATTTCTTCCAGCCAGGGATGCTCAATCCCATAGTTCACGGTGGACTTTACGGACATCTGGCCATTTATGTTGGTAAGAGGTTCAGGTGAGGCGTCCGTACCATGCGTGTTCACACCTTTCCAGGACCGGTCTATGAAGTGGGGCCTGAATGCGGACATTTGGCTCCGTTCCTGAATGCAGCGGATGCCGATTTCTTCCCACATTATGCACACCACCTCTCCCTGTTCGGTCACGGCAGGAAGGGGCCTGGTGGTCAATGCCATATTTATTTCGAACCCGTCCGGGTATCCGGCTTCGGCAAGGAGCTGTCGCGCCCTGTCCGGGTTGTATTCGTACTGGAGTTCTTCGTACAAGGGACCCAATCGGTTTTCGTGACCCATCCAGGCAAATAGAGAAGACGGACTGCCTTCGCCGTTGAGCAGAGTATCCACGATCAGCTGCCGGTCGATTGAAATGGCCATTGCCTCCCGTACCTTCCTGGCCCTTTCCCACTCTTCAGAGTCGGTATTTGCATCGGCAGAGATCCAGGGCAAGTCCGAGTTGCGTGGTGTAGGGAGATCATCTCGATCGACGTACATCTGGCCGTGAATGTTTATGAACATCTGGCCGCCTGCTTGCAGACGCTTGAACCTGACTCCATCCATCTTTTCGATTTCCGAGATGGACTCCAATGACATGTGCATTGAATCCAGTTCCCCAGCCAGGAAGTTGGCCACCCGGGTGCTTTCCTCTGAAATTTCCCGGATATAGAGCTCGGCGAAGTTGGGGGTTTTCCGCCAGTGGTTTGGAACAGCCTCCAGGTGCCAGAACTCGGCAACCCGGTGCTCCACGCTCCGGAACGAGCCCGTACCTATGGGTTGTTCCACTCCCGCTGCCTCCTGGCCCAACCCTTCCACGTGGGACTTGCTGGTTACCAATTGACCACCCAGCTTGCCGCTGGTGATGTACCAGCTTATATCGAACCTGGGTCCGCTTCCGCTGGTATCGACCTCCAACGTGTACTTGTCGATGACGGTGCTCCCACCCTCCGGCGCCAGCCATACTGCCGCCAACCCTGTGGGTCGGGATATAGAGTCCTCCTGGAGTCGATTAAGCACTGACCAGTCGATATCCTCCGCAGTTAATTCTCCCTTGTCATAGTGGAATGGAATTCCTTCCTGTATTTGGAACGTCCATACCAGGCCGTCATCAGAGACCGACCACGCCTCAAACAAGCGAGGCAAAATCCTGCCTTGAGGATCATTGTGCCAGGGAGACTCGTACACCGTGGTCATGTTTATTGAGGCCTGGGGGGAACCGTTAAGCTTTGGCAGGAAGCGGGGCGGCCCCAACTCGGTGTAAGCAATGTTAAGGACACCTGTTGCCTCGCTAGCCATTACCGGGATTGGCGTAGGCGCAGGCGCAGAAGTAGCGGCGATCGCTGCCGGTTCCACGGGGGCCGCTGGCGCCGCTGGCTCAGCCACCGCCGCCGGTTCCGCTGCCGCCGGTTCTGGCGGGCTGACGGAAGCGGCCGCAGGGGCAGCCGCCGGCGCTACCTCCGCAGGCTCGGCTTGCTGGGGTTCGGACGCGCCGCAGGCCACAAGAGCCAGCAGCGCTATGGCAAGGATTCCCGAAATAATGAGTTTGCCTTTGTTTGTTACCGCCATGGTAGACCTCCAAAGTTGGAATGGTGGTCCCTACGGTTTTACCTTCGCTATTCCCTTGTGGTTGGGGTAATAGGGTCTGGAACTCGGGCAATCTATTCAGTTGTATAGGTCCTGCCATTGGTCCTGTGGTGTGCTTCTCCCCATGGTTTCGATTTGGAATTGGCTGCCCTTCAACTTCTTCCCTCAAGGCAGATTGACCCACTCGGGAAGACCGGAAGGTTCATGCTGAGGCCTTACCTCCTTCACTCGCGGTGGGGTATGTATTCCAGGTTGGAGGGCACCCGGACCACGGGGAAGGTCCATTCCCAGTCGTCCACCTCGGGACCCAGCGGCCAGATGTGGTAAACGTTTACGGTGGGAATGGTGAATACCTCGTCGAAGAGGAACTTGGTGTACTCGCGGACCAGCTCCAGCCGTTCCTCTTGCTCGAAGGCCCCTTCGATCTTTACATTCAAGTCTTCAGAAACTGGGTGCTCCACACCGTAATTGACCACGCCGGCGACCACATAGGTCTGGGTTCGGGAGAGCAGGGGTTCACTCGAAACAATGTTACCGTGACTGTTGACTCCGTTCCATGACCGCTCCACAAAATTGGGCCGGAACGCCGACATGGGTTGCCGAATCTGGGAGGTGCGAATGCCAATGTCTTCCCACATGGTGGCCACGGCGGCGGCAGTCTCGATGGTAGCTGGGAAGGGGCGATTGGTCAGGGCCATGGGAATTTCGAAGCCATCCGGATAGCCCGCTTCGGTCAGTAACTGTCTGGCCATGTCAGGGTCGTAATCGTGCTTGAGATCGGCCAGGTAGCCCATCTGGTCCTCGAATCCGGCCCAGCCGTAAACGTGAGCCGGGGCGCCTTTGCCCTGGAGGAGGGTGTCTACCAGTAGCTGCCGGTCGATGGCGATTGCCATAGCCTTGCGTACCTTGCGGGCGTTGATCCATTCAGGGGAGTTCATGTCGGTGCTGGCCGATACCCAGGGAAGGCTTGGATCTCTGGGCGTGGGCAAGTCTTCCCGGTCTATGTAGAGGTTGCCGTGAATGTTGATGAAAAGCTGAGCGCCGGTGGTGAAGGTCTTAAACTTGCAGTCGGAGCATTGCTGCTCCAGCTGGCTGATAGATTCCAGGTTGAACGTGGCGATGTCCAGCTTGTTAGCCAGGAAGTTGGCCAGGCGCGTGGACTCTTCGGAGATTTCGGCGTAGTGAAGTTCGGCGAAATTCGGTGTTTTCCGCCAGTGGTCTTCCACAGCCTCAAATCTCCAGGTGCCTCCAGTAACGTGTTCAATGCTCTTCCAGGGGCCGGTTCCAACGGCGAGGGTAAACCCGGCCTCTTCCTCGCCGTATTCCTCGTAGTATTTCTTGCTGATAACACCGGTGCCCATGTATGAGGTCATTCCGGTAGCTACGTCCCAGGGCATGCTCCACGATGGGGAACCGGTGTCGATTTCCACCGTGTAGTCATCCAGGAGCGTCATTCCCCCATCTTCAGAGAAAAAGTTAAGCTTGAGAAGCCTGGGCGACCGCGTAGTTCCTTCTTCTACGCTATTCTCCATGCTGAAGATAAAGTCGCTGGCCGTCATCTCGCCATAGCCATGGTGAAAGGGGACGCCCTTATGAAAATTGATGGTCCAGGTGGTGGCGTCTTCGGAGATTTCCCAGCTTTCGGCCAAGACGCCGACCAGGCCGGATTCCTTCTCATTCCGCCACAAGGATTCCCAGAAGGTGGTGTTATTTATGCTGTTCTGGGGCGCGCCCTGCAGCTTGGGGATCCACTTGGGCGGACCGATCTCGTCCAGGGCTATGCGCAGGGTGCCGGTGGGGGCGTCGGACTGGGGAGCAGCAGCGGGGGCTGCCCCAGCAGAGGAGGAGACCGCCGTGGGGGCCGGAGCGGCAGCGGCCTGGCCTGAATCGGAGGAGGATGCCGCGGGGGCCTGGGCAGGGGCGTCGCTGGCGGCGGCCGGCGCTGCCGGTTCGGGCTGGGCTTGCGCCGGAGCGGCCGGTTCGCTGCTGCTGGCCGCCGGAGCCGCGGGGGATTCCTCTGCCGCGCCGCAGGCTACCAGAAAGAGCAGGGCCATTACTGTTGCCAGGGTGAAAATAATGCGAGGCTTCTGCAAAGGAACGTTGATCATAGCTTTCCCTATACCTTTTCGATGAATTTCAGCAACGATACGCCCCTATTATGCAAGTGTCAATTATTCATGACGAGTATTGATTAAGTTGCCTGGTCACCATGTTATAGCGTCTAATATTCGTTTCATTTGAGGCGATTTCCATCACCTAATGCCAATTGGCAATGTAGTTTCGTATTTCCTGACACAACGAACCGGAGAACCGCACCCGGGGGTTGAACAATTGCCAGGCGCCATCGGAGTCAATCGCTTGTAAAGGAAGCAGGCCCCTGTTTTCCAGGGGCCCGAAGTGGCGTGTCTTACGTTGCTGCGGATTCTGACGTTGAACGGATGCGCTTATTGGGCCGCCTCCACATACTCGAAGTTGCGCACGCCGAAGGTGGCATGGGTCTCCCACTTGGCAATCACCTCCGGGTTGATGGTGAACTCTGCAGGTACCCAGAAGAGGGGAATGGTGCAATAGATGCGGAAGCAGAAGTCGATAACGTCGCCGATGGCCTCCGAGCGGCCTTCCAGGGTAGTTGCCGACTGCAACTCCTCGTACTTGCCATCGATGTACGGGTCCAGGAAACGGGGCCGCTTGCTGCCCGAGTAGTGGTAACCGAAGATGGCGTAGGTAGGCTCGCTGTAGCTGCCCGTGTGCAGGTAGGCCATATTGGTGGACTCCTTGGCCAACACCAGGGCGCTTACGGTGGCCGGCTCAGTGGGCTCAAACTTGGCCGTCACGCCAATCTCCTCCCAGTAGCGGTTGACCAGTTCGCCCATATCCAGGATTTCCGGCAGGCCCGGGCGGGGGTAGGCCTTCTGGACCATTTCGAACCCCTCGGGATAACCGGCCTCGGCCAGCAGAGCCTTTGCCTTTTCCGGGTCATAGGCATACATCTCGTCGAATTCGGCCACCAGGTCCTGGTTCCAGCCCGGGAACTTGGGGTGTGCCACGCTTTGCACCATCACCTCGCCGCGTCCCTTCAGGAAAGTGCGGTTGATTTCCTCCCGGTCTATGGCGATATTCAGGGCCTCGCGGACCTTGGGGTTGGACAGAGGAGCGCTGGCGTCGTAGGCGGGGTCGTCGGGCAGGTGCAGGCCGCCAAAGAAGCCCAGGAGACGCATGGCGGGCACGGTGCTGCTCAGTACCTTGAAGCCATTAGCTTCGGCGGCGGGCTGCAGGTCCCGTGGCACGTCTGCGGCGTGAACCTCATCGGCCACCAACATGGCCAAATGAGTGGACGCCTCGCGTACGAAGAAGATCTGTACCTCAGGGAAGTCGGGGGAAATGCGCCAGTGCTCGTAGCCGGTGGGGCCGTAGAGGATGTACTGGTCGTCCTGGTACTCCTCAAACTGATAGGGGCCGGTGCCGATGGGGTTGTTCTGCATTTCCTGAATGCCGGCCTCGTTGGGTTCCCAGCCGTCCAGCTCGCCGCCGGCCTGTTCCCATACCGCCTTGCTCCGGATGACTGCTTCGTTCTGGTTGGTGCTTAGCCAGCTGAGCATCACCGGTTCGGATGCGGTCAGGTTCAGCACCAACTGGTGACCTTCGGGGCCGTCGGGCAGGTCTATCCGCTCGATTAGTTCCCGCGTGGCCGGGGCGCGGTTGCCCTGGGCGTCCAGCCGCCGCCCCTGGTCCAGGGAGTGGACCGCGTCAGCGGCATTCACAATGCCCCAGTCCTTGTGAAAAGGGACATTCTCCCGAAGCTGGATGGTCCAGACCGAGAAGTCATCGTTGGTGGACCATTCGCGGGCCATCATGGGCCGCAGGTCGGTGAACTGGTCAAAGAAGATCATCCCTTCGTACATGGGTTCCAGCCAGCTGAAGTTGCCCCGGCCGCCCAGGGCCGGATCCAGCGAACTGGTGTTTGGGGTAGTCCTGGCCACCTTTAACAGTGTGACCGCGGGTTCTGCGGGGGTTTCCTCCATAACCGGGGCAGCCGTGGCCGTGGGCGCCGGAGTGGGCGTGGGTACCACGCCGATGGCCCCCTGGCCAACGACAGCGCTGATGGTGGGCGCCGGCGGAGTGTTAGTGGGCGCGGGCTGCGCTTCCTGCTGCGGCGCGCTATCCGCCTGCGGCTGTGCTTGTTCCTGGGGCTGACTTTGGCTCTGGGCTTGCGGCTGAGACGCCGCCTGCGAACCTGCTTCCGTGTTCGTGGCCTCTGGCGACGATGCTCCGCAGGCCACCAGGGCCAGAAGCACGACAAGGCACACTACCTTTAATGTCCAGTGGCGAACTATTCCAGAATACGTACCCATAATTCCTCTCCGACAATTGAGAATGAACTCGATCTGGAAGACAACCTCTCCAAGAAGTGAACGACGATCGGGCCCGGCGCTGGCAAAGGACAGACCAGTCACATAGCTTTGACCTGAATGAATATATATCTCCCCATTGTAAACATCAATAGCGTTTTCTTTATTCCAAACTATTGCTGCTTAATTGCAGATTTCGGCTAAATTATTACGATAACTCACTATTACAGTTCCTCAACTAGCAACAAGACCAGGTACAGTACCTGGCGCCATCAACAGGGCAATCGCATCTTAAAGGGTCGCTGTCCACTAGAGCCAGAGTTCTTGTCGCCTTGAGCCTGCCGAAGGGCCTAAAATCCTTCCCCAAAGCATGGTCGAGGATCCGAAAGTTGGCTTGTGGGAAGGTTTTTAGATTCTTCACTTCGTTCAGAATGACAGCCTTGGTCGTTCAGGGTGTCAATTCTTTAAGATGCGATTGCCCTGGCGCCATCAACCCTCTGTAGCTATAACACCCCCTCTGGGCTATACTGTAGGAAACTTGGCGTTCGTGCCCCCGGAGGCCCCATCACGCAGAGCAATTCCGGTCCCCAGCCCGCCCAGGACGTTTCCGCTTCCACCACCGACAGTCCTTCAACCACCGCAACCACACCAGCAGAACAGCCTGCTTCGGGCACGCCGGTCAGGGACGCTCCCAGGCAGGCCCGGGGACGGCAGCCCGGTTCTCCCTTTAACTTCCGGCAGACCTTTACTTCCCTGGGAAACCGGCAGTTTCGCATACTGTGGCTGGGTATGCTGCTGCTCATGGGCGGCATGCAGATGCAGATGCTGGCCCGGGGCTACCTTACCTACGAGCTCACCGGCTCGCCGGCCCTGCTGGGCATCGTGTCCGCCGGATTTGCCCTGCCCATGCTGTTGCTGGCCCTGTTTGGCGGGGCCTTCGCCGACCGATTGGAGCGGCGGCGCATCATCCAGTGGGGGCAGGCCGGGGCGGCGCTCATCGCCCTGTTCGTGGCCATTTCCATTACGACCGACACCGTAACCTGGTACCACCTGCTGGCCGCGTCCATGATGCAGGGCGCCGTCTTTGCCTTCATGATGCCCGCGCGGCAGACCGTCATTCCCCAACTGGTGGGAAGGGACCTGCTGACCAACGCCATGGCCCTTAATGCCATGGCAATGAGCGGCATGACCCTGATCGCGCCCACTCTTGCCGGATTCCTGTACAACGCCATCAATCCCGACGGCGTATATTACGTGGTCACAGCCATGTGCGTCGGCGCCATGTTCTTCACCGGCTTTTTGCCCAGGATGGAAGGCTCCACGGGGACGGGCCGCGCCGGGGTTATAAGCGACATCAAGGCCGGCCTGGGCTACATTCGGCGCACGCCCCTGGTTCAGGCCCTGCTGATCATCGGCCTTACATCCACCGTGCTGGCCATGCCCTTCCGGTTCCTGATGCCCATATTCATCGTGGACATTTACGAACTAGGGCCCGAGGCCATGGGCCTGATGGTCAGCGGCATCGGCGTGGGCGCCCTGGGCGGGTCCCTGTTCATCGCGGCCCTGGGCAACTGGTTCCGGGGACGGGTGCTGATAATCAGTTCATTTATGAGCGGGCTGGCCCTGTTGCTGGTGGCCCTGCTGCCCTTCTACCTGGTGGCCGTGGGCCTGATGGTGCTTATGGGCCTGGGCGACGCCGGACGCCGTTCCCTGAACCAGTCACTGCTGATGGAGGTCTCCGAGGAGGCGTACCGGGGCCGGGTGATGAGCATCTTCATGCTTAATTTCGCCCTGATACCCCTGGGGGTGCTGCCGGCCGGCCTGGCGGCCCAATTCCTGGGAGGGCAGATGGCAGTAGGCATCCTGGCCGGTCTGCTCATCGCGCTGACGGCCGTAATTTTGGTAACCCAGCGAAGCCTGCGCAACCTGCGCTAAAATAGTCAACGGACTTGAACATGGATATACAGGATGAACAGGATTAGATTGACTGCTTGACAGTAGCAATTTCATATGTATCCTGTCCACCCATGCTTGTATAAATTCTCTGCAGAGGACTAGAAATGGAATACCGCAAACTTGGCAACCTGGACGTTTCGGCCATTGGCCTGGGAACCTTACGAACTTTCGATGTCACTGGCGACGAGGACATTGCCGTCCGTAGCCAGATAGTGGATAACTGCCTGGGCAGCGACATCAACCTCATAGACACCGCCGCCTGGTACGGAAACGCCGAGGACGTGGTGGGCAAGGTCACCGACGGACGCCGCGACCAGTTCTACTTCGCCACCAAGGTCCGCACCGAGGGCAAAGAGGCCGGCGAGGCCCAGATTGCCCGTTCTTTCGAACTGCTTAAAACCGACTACATCGAACTATTCCAGGTCCACAACATGGTTGACTGGCAGACTCACCTGCCCACGCTGCAGCGCTTGAAGGAAGAGGGCAAGGTCGGCATGGTGGGTGTATCCGCCATGGTGCGGGAGGCCTACCCCACTATCATGGACCTGATGCGCCAGGGGCGGGTGGATGCCGTCCAGATTCCCTACAACGTCCTGAATCGGGGCGTGGAGGATGAACTGCTGCCACTGGCCGAGGACCTGGGCACCGGCGTCCTGGTGATGGAACCCCTGCAGAAGGGCCGCTATGTCACCGAACTCAAGCAGCAACCCGACCTGACTCCTTTGCGGGACTACGGCATCAACACCTGGGCCCAGGCCCTGCTGGCATGGGTCATATCCGACCCCCGGGTGACTGCTACCATACCCACCACGTCGCGCCCGGAGCGCATCCAGGAAAACGCCCAGGCGGCGGACGCAGCCACCATGCCCCAGTCCTTCCGCGACTACATCCAAAGGGAAGCGGAGCGGTGTTTGTAGGGATTAACGAGGTTAAGTGATAGAATCGTTGCACTCCCGCATCCCCTTATGCTGAATGATTCTTCGCAAAAACTCTGTTAGTCAATTTGCCATTCTTTTGGCGCTGATTGTGGGGCTGGCGGTAGCGGCCTGTGGACCCGGTGCGCCGCCGACCCCCACTCCTGACATACCGGCCACCGTAGAGGCTGCCGTTCAGCAGGCCATACCCACGCCTACCCCTACACCCACACCAGACATCCGGGCCACGGTGGAGGCCGAGGTTCAGGCCACCATGGCCGCCATTCCCACGGAAACACCTACTCCCACGGCCACGGCAACCCCCGTACCCACTGAAACACCCATGCCGACGGCTACCGCCACGCCGACACCTACTCCGACGCCCACGGCCACGCCGCTACCCACGGCTACACCAACCCCAACTACCAGGCCGTCGCCAACGCCATCTCCAACGCCAAATCTGGAGACCATGGTGGAACAGGCCAAGTCTGGGGTCGTCAGGATAAATACTGATTCGGGAAACGGAACAGGGGTTATATTTGAGACCACCGGCAACGGCAGAGCTTTTGTGCTTACCAACTACCACGTCGTCGAGGCAGCTTACCGAATCGAAGTACAGATCAGCGATGGCAGCGGTTACTCGGCCACGCTCCGTGGCTACGACGCCTACAAGGACCTGGCGGTTCTGGAAATTTGCTGCAGCCGATTCCGGTCCCTCCCGTTCAAGGACGCCACCACGCTCAAGGCCGGTTCCGAGGTTGTGGCCATTGGTTATCCTCTGGGCCTGTTCGGCTCGGCGACGGTCACCCGGGGTATCGTGTCAGCCGTCCGCTATGACCCCCACTACCGAGCATGGGTGATTCAAACCGATGCCCCTATCAATCCGGGCAACAGCGGCGGGCCCCTGCTCTCTTCTTCGGGCGAAGTACTGGGGATAAATACTTACACTTTCGACTGGTCCGATTCGGGCAGGCCGGTTGACGGCCTCGGGTTTGCCATTTCCGAGCAGACTATCCGGGGTGTCCTGCAGGATATGAAGCTGGGAAGCAAGGTAGATCTACCCAGACCCACCGCCACGCACACTCCGGTCCCCATCCCGACGCCTGTGCCAATACGGTGGAGGACTTATACCAACTGGGAATACAATTACACTGTCAAAGTACCTAGTGACTGGACAATTGACGACGGCGACAGGGACAGCGTGGGATTCAGTCAACCAGATGAATTCGCTTACTTTAACGTTTTCGTGCCCGATTGGTTTATCAGTTCGGCAACTTCGGAACTGGAAGACTGGCTCAGCCGGCAACAACGAGATGAGAATCCCGTAGTCTATGAGGTATTGGAAAAAGACGACTCGCAGCTTGCCAACGGGACTCAGACTGCTTACGTTCGTTACCGGTATCAAAGTGAATCAAAGTATTGTATAGACGTGGTCGAGGAAATACTCGTCGTTAGCTCTGGCTCAAGACAAGAGTCATTGTGGCTCGAATCCAGGGTATGCGAACATTCATATCACGAATTTCAGCCCATATTGGACCAGATCCGGGAAAGTATTGGGACACCGTAGGGCAGTATTGGGTGCGAAGGTATCCACGGCGACATGCTCAAGGCCAAACTTATCATTGGGATAATGGTCTCAAATTTGCTGGTTTCCTCAGCATTCACCCTCGCCTGCGTCCCGCAATTCTCCCCGGCGCAGGCGCCACCTGGTCCTGTGCCGGCCTTGCCGCTTCCACCTGATATCGAGGCCACGGTGGAGGCCATGGTTACCGAGCGGGTACGCGAGGCTCTGGCCGCCATTCCCACCGTTACTCCGGCGCCCACGGCTACACCCATACCTACGGCCACGCCACGGCCGGTCATTGCAATGCCCCAGGGAGCCCGGGAACCGGCCGGCGTTGCGACTGCCCCTTCCGGCCTGCAGGAACAACCCACTCCGGCCTCGACCCGGGCGGTAGCCCACGCGCCGAATCCAGTCGACCTGGCCGGAATGGTGGACCAAGTCAAGCCGGGCGTGGTGCGGGTGAACACCGCCGACGGCGTGGGCAGCGGCATAATCTTTGAGAATCTCGATGACGGCAGGGGCCTGGTGCTGACCAACTACCACGTGGTTGAAGACTCCTACCGCATCGACGTGCTGGTGGGGGACAGCCGCACCTTCCGGGCCAACGTGGTGGGCTTCGACCAGCGGCGAGACCTGGCGGTGCTGGAAATGTGCTGCGCCGACTTTCCCACCCTGGAACTGAGCGCCACGGCCGGCATCAGCGCGGGCAGCGAGGTGATTGCCATCGGGTACGCCCTGGGCCTTACCGGCGACGCCACCGTCACCCGGGGCATCGTATCCGCAGTGCGCTACCATCCCGGTATGCGGGCGTGGGTCATCCAGACCGACGCGTCCATCAACCCGGGCAACAGCGGCGGTCCCCTGTTGCTGCCCAGCGGCGAGGTCATCGGCGTTACCACCTTTCTCCAGAACCAGGACAACCGGGGCAACCCCACCGCCGGCCTGGGTTTTGCCATATCGGAGCGGAGTATCCGGGGCCTGCTGCCAGACCTGAAGAACGGCGCCAGGAATGTTTTTGCGGCGCCGGGCCCCAATACTTCCAACCAGCCCGGAACACCCATGGAATGGCAGACCTACTCCAATCCCGTGCACCGCTACACCATTGACGTACCTGCAGCGTGGACTCTGGATGACAGCGACCGGGACCGAATCCATTTTGACAGTCCCGACGGGTTCGCCGGCCTGTCCCTGCTGACCTACGACAAGCGGGTGGATACGACGACCCAGTGGATAGATGATGTAGTCGGCCAGCACACCAGCTTCTACCGGGGTCAGTTCCAGTTGGTGGAACGGGAAATCGCTACCGGCGACGAGGGCAGCAAGGTGGCCCACATCGTGTTCCGCGCCCGGGTCTCCCAGCGATTCTGCGTCTTGCGGGTTACCGAGGTGTTCCTTCGGTCGTCCGCAGGGAATTTTGTAGCCTCCTTCCATATCTGCGAGCATTCTTACTCCAGGTATTCGGCGGTCCAGCAGGCGGTGATGTCCAGCATCAGGCTGCCCTGATGGCGCCCGAACTCCCATTGTCCGGCTTCTACTGTGGTAAATTAGGGGGCACAATCCGCCCTGGTGGGCACAAGTAATTCAACAGCATTGCAATGATGGGCATGGGATTTACCGTCATTCCGGCGAATGCCGGAATCCAGGGCCTTTCCTGTACTTTGCGGTTGACCTTCCGCAACTTTCCTGGATTCCGGCTCAAGGCCGGAATGACGATAAAGGTTTAGCAGTCCTCATTTCAATGCGGTTGTACCGCCGGCAGCACAAGAACGAGAGGCATAGATGACGGACAGAACCAACCGCACCTTCTACGGCTGGTTCGTGGTGATGGGCTGCTCCCTGGTGGCCCTGGGCACCGCCGGCACCCAGTTCTCCTTTGGCGTATTCCTGCAGCCCATGACCGAGGAGTTCGGCTGGAGCAGGGGCACCCTGTCCCTGGCCTTTGGCATCACCTTTATGCTGTCCGGCCTGATGCGGCCCATGGCCGGCTACCTGGCCGACCGCTACAGCCCCAAGCTGGTGGTGCTGTCCGGGGTCGCCCTTCTCGGCGTCATGCTGCTGATCGTCCCGTCGGTGCGCACGCTGGCCCAGCTTTACGCCGTCTTTGCGGTTATGAGCATCGGCCTGACCATGGGCGTGGGACCCATCCTGACCAAGGTAATCAGCGCCTGGTTCTACGCCCGCCGGGGCCTGACGCTCAGCGTCTACTCCAGCGCCGGTTCCTTCGGCGCACTCATCCTGGTCCCCACGGCATCGGTGTTCCTGATCCTCTTCGACTGGCGGGACGCCTACTATTTCCTGGGCGCGCTGTCCCTGCTGGTAATTCTGCCCATCGGCCTGATATTCATCCGCAACACCCCTGAGGAGATGGGGCTGGAACCCCTGGGCGACACGTCCGACCTGCGCCGCCGAGGGGGCGCCAGCAGCGAGGATTCAGAGCCCATTTTCGGGCGCGACGCTACCTTCAAGGAGGCGCTGGGCTCGAACCTGTTCTACCGCCTCACCTTCGGGTACTTCGTCTGAGGGTACTCGATGAGCTTCGTGAATGCTCACTTCGTAACCTACGCCCGTGACCTCGGCTACCATCCCCTGGCTGCCGCCGGGGCTTTCAGCCTAATCGGCGCCTCCGCCGTCATCGGCAGCCTGATTATGGGACACCTTTCGGACCAGTATGGGCGGCGGTGGCTGCTTTCCGCCTCTTACCACATACGGGCCATGGGCTTCGTGGTAGTACTTCTGTCCATGGGAGTGCCGGCCCTGGGCATTCCCCCGCTGGGGCTGGCTACCCTACTGACGGGAGTGCTGCTGGTGGGGTTTTCCTGGAACTCGGTGGTCAGCGTTACCGCCGCCTACACCTCCGACCGGTACGGCGTCAGGAACCTGGGCACTATCTACGGCACCATGTTCGCCGTCATGCCCATCGGCAGCGGGTTCGGGGCCTTCCTGGGCGGCCTATTCTACGACATCAACGGCACCTACGCCGTCGCTATCTGGTCCAACATCATCCTGCTGCTGGCCGCCGTCGTCATGGTCTTCTTCAAGGGAGAGACGCGGCCGCCCAAACTGCAAGCCGCCGAAGCCGCGGCGTGAATTCTGCCGGTAGTCTATTCCCGGCACAGACAGCAAGAAGGGCGGGCACCAAGCCCGCCCCTCTTGCTTCATCGTTAGATATTGCGTTCGCCCTGAGCTTGTCGAAGGGCCATCCGCGAGTGGCCCGACAGGCTCACCACGAACGGCGCTGGGATTGTTGCGCCGGTAGTCCGACGGCATTGTAAAGATAGGTTGGGGTTTAACCGTCTTTCCGGCGAAAGCCGGAATCCAGAGCCCTTTTTGTACTTTGCCGTTGATCTTTCGCAACCCTTCTGGATTCCGGCACTGGGCCGGAATGACGATACAGGTTTAGCAGTCATCACTCCAAATCCGTTGGACTACCCGTTCGAGGTTCCCGCCGGCGCGGAAACGACGGGCTTTCCAAAAATGGAATGCGTTTGCCCTGGGCTTACCCCTCAAATATTGACGTAATGGCCTGGTGGCCAGCGTTCTCCACGTAGGGCTCTTCACGGTACAGGGAAAGGGATTTCATAACAGGAATGTCCTGTATCGAGAACAGAATGGCCTCGTCATCAGTGTCGTTGGCATGTTCGTGCCAGGCCCACGACGGCACGACCAGGAAGTCGCCCTCGCCCCAGTCGAACCGCTGGCCGTTGATGACGCTGTGGCCCTGGCCCCGGAAGACCTGGTAAACCGCGCTGCTGGTGTGTCGGTGTGCCCTGGTGTTCACCCCCGGGCGGATCATCTGGATCCAGCAGGCCAGGGTACGCAGCACCGGTCCTCCAGTGGCCGGGTCGGAGAACTCCATGGCCACGTCGTCGAAGGGGCTGCAGTCTGTCTCCGCCAGATTGCGCAGGGCGGCGTGAGTCTGCTCCCACTTGTAGTGCCACAGGGGCGAATAGGGGAGGTTTGTGTCCTCCCACGCCGGCCGCAGGGTGCCGGACGCGTACTTCCGTGCCGACTCACCCACGCCCACGATGGGCTGCTGGTCCTCGGGGTATTGCTCGAAGAAGGTGGCGTCCAGTGTGTTGACCAGGGGCACGTCCAGGCCGTCCAGCCAGATCATGGGCTCGTTGCCCTCGTTGTTGTGGTCGTGCCACGTCCAGGACGGCGTGAGCACCAGGTCGCCGGGCTCCATGTAGCACTTGTCGCCTTCAACCGTGGTGTAGGCGCCCGTTCCCTGCAGCACCCACCGGATGGCCGTGGGCGTATGGCGATGGGCCGGCGCGTTCTCTCCCGGCAGCAGCAACTGCAGCGCCGACACCATGGTGTGGGTGGTCCCGTAGTCCAGGCCGGGGTTCTTCAGCGTGAGCACC
>DAOUHR010000024.1:0-14012 GCA_034428635.1 Dehalococcoidia bacterium | reverse complement strand
TGACCCTGGCAGAACTCTTCCCTGCCCGGATCATATGCTCCAACTGGTCCCGTTCCTCCGGCGTCAGCCGGACCGTAAATTTCTCTCTGACCACACCGCCACCTCACACCAACCTTAATTGCTCAAAGATTACCACTGTCAGTCAACCCCTATCGGTACCCTTGATAACCAAGCTTGACCCAGTACTAGTAGTGGTTCGCCATATAACTGATGGGTAAAGGGACTTGAGCTTGATGCGTGCGTCTTGGGTGTTGAATCGCCAGTTCACCCGGATGCCCTCCTGGTTGCGCGGCTGCTGCCATGCTTTCGTCTTCCGCGCCAGGGTTTCCTGATTGGGAATCCTCGGGTCCGGGCACTGTCCGGACAGTACTCCCAGCTCTATCTCCGCCCCCGGCCTCCGCTGGGGCAGGCTATATTCAGCCAACTGCCGTGCTTCGGCGTGTGGTGAATCTCCAGGCGCTGGGCAATGGGCAGCGCTTCCTCCGGCTCGAAAGCCTCGTACAGGGACGACAGGTGGTGAGTGTTGAGGTTGTCCATCACCAGCATTATCCGTTCCTTATGGGGAAAGTCCTGGTCCACCAGTTTGCGTACCACCTCCGCCCAGTCCTTCCTGGTGTGCCGCTGGGTGACTTCCACCCGGCGCCATCCCTCCAGGGGCGCGAACAGCATGAACAGGTTGCTCACCCCGTTGCGTTGGTACTCGTAGTCGCAGGTCATGGGAGAGCCGGGTCTCGTTGGCTGGGGGTGGCGAGTCTCCCCCACCAGTTGCTTGCTGGTCTTGTCCAGGCACACCAGTTGCTTGCTGGTCTTGTCCAGGCACACCAGCACCTCCCCTTCTTCGTAGTCCCGGTGATACACCTCCAGCACGTTCTCCATGGCGCACACGAACTGGGCGTTACCCTTGGGCGGGATGCACCAGCACTCCTTCAGCCAGGGTCTGAGTTGGTTTTTTTCAAGGTCCTGCCCACTGTATCCGCGCTGATGCTCTCTACTATCTCCCGCTCCACCAGGCCACCAAGCCAGCAGCCAGCAGTTGCAGGGTCCAACTGACCCGTCCCTCCGGGGGCGTCGAGCAGGCCAGCGCAATCAGATGGGCCTCCCCAGACCCATCCAGTTTCTTCGGGCGTCGCTGCAACTGCTGGCGCCGACCCAGGGCTGCCTCCACACCCCTCTTCCACACCCCTCTTCCACACACCGACGCCGTACCCGTTCCACCGTGGCGGTACCCACTTGTAGTACCCGGGCTATCTCCCGGTCCATCATCGGACCTTCGGCCCGGTTCTCATCACTCAACAGCAGAATTCAAGCGTGGGTCTGCTGGTAAGCAGCGGCCCGCCCCCTGCTTACCAATCCCCTCAGTCCTTCCCGTTCTTCCCCCCTCAGACTTACCCGGTATCTCTTCGCCATCTCTTCCCCTCCCACTCACCCATCTGTTCTCCTGGGCTCCGGATCTTCCAATTGTTAATCTACCATATATCCCCAAACCATCATTTCAGTGCTTCACATCATCCCGTCCAGTACAACCATCGGCTGGTACGTGGCCGTCAAGAGAAGCAGGCTCCTCAAGCCACAGCATGCTGGACTTCACGGACAGAGACTACTTAGACTGGCTTGCATCGGGGGGTGAGGGAGCATCTTTTGAAGGCGCACCCTTTGCAATGCCACTGTCCTAGTCCTTCCGGGAGGGGGTGCCTTCAAACGTAGGAAACTCTCAACAAGAAGGCAGATTCACGTGGCAACCTGCGGGTGCGAACCTTGGGCAATAGACGGAAAGGCTGGCGCAGAGGGGAACTCCCCTTCATTACTGCGCGGGGGAAAAGGAATCTTGAAATGCCCTCTATTATCACTATTCCTGCGAGTCCCAGGTTGCAATTCCATCCTGACTTCATGGTGGGTTGAGCGGCGTCTTTCGTGGGAGCGGAGCCCCCGTTTGTTGCGTTGTCGCGCATCCTCCAGCCACAGCAGCGAATCATCCGGGCCTAACCGTTCTCTGGGTAGCATCTCCCGCACCACCCGGTATACCTGCTGACGGGCGATCGGGGTCGTTCTTTCTCCCATGCCTGCTACAAACCCAGCAGGAGGGCTCCGTCCGGCAGGCAAGTGGCGATGTGTTGATGCCAGCCGGCCCAGCTCGGGGTCTCGAAGTCGTCCAAGCCCGCGTCGCCCTTTTCCGTCTCCAACTCCGTTCCGATGCGCGAACAGGAGCCACCTGCACAGGCCAGGTCTCCATGGGAATATCCGCTGGGAGGTTGGGCAAGTGGTGGTGGGCTCGCTGCCATCCAGGTTCTGACGGAAGATGACCCATAGCCCTTCGCCGGGCTTGTGCCGGCTGGCAATCCGCACTCGCTGGACGCCCGAACTCTGGATAGTCCGGGCTGATCCACGAAGGCTCCAAGGGCCCACCGGAGTGCGGCCCGGAACGATCGGCACGTTGTGTATCCCCCAGGGCAGCCAGCCTTGCACGGAAGGACGGCGACATCTCGAACGCGTCGTATCCGGCTACCCATTGGGTCCTGAGAGGCCTAGCTCCATGGCCCGCTCCAGCAGTCCCAGCCCCCAACACCGCCTACGATAGGTAACCCCGCCGAATCTCAGCCTGGCCCAGCAGGACCCGAAGATAGTTCCAGATTCGCTCCCGCCAATGGTTACGTCCAAAGGAGGCCGCAAAAAGGCGTCAAAATCCTGGAAGTGGTCGTAGACCCGCTCGAAGCACGCCGCATCCATCACCTACACCAGTCATCGCCATCTGCCCATCTATCCTGCCAAAACAACCCGCAGTTGTAGCATTGGATACTATGAGAAAATAGCGAGTACGGTTTATGCTTTCAACCAAAGGGAATGTGTGGGGTGGAACAGTTGGCGAGCCCCCCCTTTTGGGGGCAGTTGGCATGACCCGGAATACTGTTGAGGAAGCCGAAGAGGAACCTTCCGCCGGCATCGGTTTCTATGAGTAACTGGGCATTAAAGGTAAGGCAATGAATATCAAAGACCTGATCATCGACGACCGGCAAAGGGGGATTTTCAGGGTCCACCGGTCGACTATGACTTCAATGGAACTGTTCCAACGGGAACAGGAACGGATATTCAACCGGTGCTGGATCTACCTGGGCCATGAGTCGGAGGTGGAGAACCCCGGCGACTACCGTCGCCGAACGGTGGCCGGCCGGCCTATCTTCTTCGTGCGCAGCCGGGACGGTGAGATACGGGTGTTTCTCAATTCCTGTCCCCACCGAGGCGCCTTGATCTGCCGCCGCGACATGGGGAATGCTGAAGTCCTGCAATGCTTCTACCACGCCTGGTCTTTCAATACTGACGGAGAACTGATCGGTGTTCCCGGGGCAGATGCCTACGGGCCATGGTTTAACCGGGAGGAGATGGGCCTGAAGCAGCCCCCCAGGGTTGAGAGCTACCGGGGCTTCTATTTCGTGTGTTTCAATCCCAATGTCGAAGACCTGGTTACTTACCTGGCAGGGGCCAGGGAGTACCTGGACCTGATCGTGGACCAGTCCGAGGAAGGGATGCGGGTGATTCCCGGGTCGAACAGGTACGGCATCAAGGCCAATTGGAAGCTGCTGGCGGAAAACAGCCTGGATGGATATCACCTGATCCCGACCCACGGTACCTACCTGGACTACGTCGCCAGCCTGGGCACGGACGATAGCGGTGACACGCTGGCTGCCCGTCCGCCTGGCAGGGCAAGAGCCTTGGGCAACGGCCATTGTGTCGCGGAGAATGTAGCCCGGAACGGCCGTCCAATAGCCCACTGGCATCCCCTGTTCGGTGAGGAGGCCAGGGAGCCGATTGAAGGTGCCCGACAGCGGCTGGTGAAGAAGTACGGGGAAGAGCGCGCCAGCCAGATGGCTGATATTTCCCGAAACCTGCTAATCTATCCCAACCTGATTATCAACGACTTCGTGGCCATCACTATCCGGTATTTTGAACCCCTGGCCCCGGACGGCATGGACGTTACGGCCTGGCATCTGGTCCCAAGGCAGGAATCTGATGCCTTGCTGGCCATCCGGCTCGACAGCTTCCTGACTTTCCTGGGGCCCGGCGGCTTCGCTACGCCTGATGATGTGGAGGCCCTGGAGTCGTGTCAGGCTGGTTTTCGTGCCACTGAAATGGAGTGGTCCGACATTTCCAGGGGTATGCTCAAGCCCTCTCCAGGCACTTCCGATGAGCTCCAGATGCGGGGGTTCTGGCGGCAATGGCAGGCCCAAATGCAGGGGTTCAGCAAGGCCAACGTACAGGACGGGCCGGTCACGGGGACGGAAAATACTGTGGCTTCGGAGACTGGTGGCAGGCTCCCTGTCGGGCCAGGCGACCAATGACGGTCAGTCATGAGCCCACCCTAAGAGAGCAGGCAGAGGATTTTCTTTTCACGGAGGCAGCCCTACCGGATGACTGGCGCCTGGACGAAATGGGGCAGCCTGTTGACCTAAGATGGCCGGTACGTGGTACCCGCCACCGATTTGCCCGAAAGTGACCCCTCGGCGTGGCTTGGTGTTCATCGACGGCGACAATATACAGCTATGCCTCCAGATGCGAATAACCAGCCTCACAGCATCCGGCCCGACCCAAACTGCTTCACCTGCGAGCCTCTACTTCGGCGCAACCCTTCTATCAAGGGCCGAACACGGGCGCACTCTGGCGGGCAAAATCGCCTGGAAAAGGCGGCTAAGCTGTCTGCCGGCTAAAGTCGCGGGGAGCGGCTTAACCCGGTCGGTTGTCTCATCATCATTAGCCCAAAGGGGCAGGGAAAGGCTCCTCGCCCGGGCCCGGCCTACTTTCTGGCGACCTGTATCACAAAATCAGGCTCATAGAGGTCGTAGTCTTCGACAAAGTCACCGTAGCTCTTGACGCTGCGGAAACCTGCGTCAAGGAGCAGGTTGGTCACATAGTCCTGGCGTATGGGGCAGATAGTCAGGAAGTGGACTTCACCGTCATCGTACTCGTAGCGCATCTTCACGAGATCTTCGCTCAACTCTTCCGGTCTCACGTCAACATTCTCGCCCAGGTAGTAGGACTGGTGCTTGCTGGAAAAGCCTTGGTCCAGGATAGAGTCGTAGTTTCGCTGATCGATGATGGCGATGCCGTCCTTGTTGATTAACCGGTACACTTCGCTGAGGGCCTTTATCCGGTCACCTTCATCAAACAAGTGGGTAAAGGCATTTCCGAGGCAGATTACAGCGTCGAATCGCTCTCCCGCGAAGGAGTCACTGAGCCTGGTCCACTCGGCTTCCACCACACGCAGGTCGTCGATGCCAAAGCGGAGGGCGTTCTCCCTGGTCTGGACCAGCATGTTTGGGGCGCCGTCGGCGGCCGTAACCTCGAAGCCGTCTGCCTTCAGGGTAACGGCGTGGAATCCGGTGCCGCAGGCGATGTCCAGGACAGATTCGACTTCATGTCCTTTCAGTATATTCTGGAAAAAATTGTTCTCTGCTTCCGCCCTGCGGCGCCAGTCGATCAGTTCGTCCCAGCGCCCGGCGAACTCTGGTGAATACTGCTCTTTGTATAGATTCCTGGGGACCAGGAATTTATCGGCTTCAGTCACGTGTGGTTCCCCTTCGATTTCGAGGTTGAGTCCCGCCATCGGCCGCGGGAAAACTAAGCCGGTTTGTTTGCCACAAACATCGCCCAGCCGATGTAGCCAGCATTGGCCGAATTAACCCAGAAGGAAAGGGCCTCCAGGGTACGGTCAATGGTCTCCGCCCCGATGCGCGGCAGGAGCGCTTCCCGATTTTCACTGAGCCGGTCCCGTATCCAGCCATAGGAGCGGGCTACGTGCTGGGACCAGTCTTCCTCCCTGCTCACGGGGAAACCGAGCCGCACCAGGGCTGACCGGTAATCGTCCATGTCCCACATGTCGGGCGACTTCACCCGGTCATAAATCCTTTCCCGGTCCCCGGCCGGCGTGTCCCTTCTCACCAGTATGTCGGTAAAGATAAGGGCGCCATGCGGCTTCAATACACGGCGACATTCCGCCAGTACGGCGTTCTTGTCTGCCGCGTGCAGGAACGCCTCCTGGCTCCAGACCACGTCGTAGGAGGCCTCCGAGTACCCCAGGCTGTGGAAGTCTCCATATTCAAAGGTCAACAGGTGGTTCAGTTCCGCCTCGGAGGCCCGCTCGCGAGCCAGGTCCAATTCCTTCTCACTAATGTTGGTGCCAGTTACCTGGCAACCAAAGTTCGCGGCCAGGTACCTGGCCGTCGAACCATAGCCACAACCCAAATCCAGTACCCGCGTGTCCGGTCCCAGGCGCACTGCGTCGGCCATAATCTTATTGGTATGCTCCATTGCTTCCGGATGGGTGCATTCGTCGCTGCAGGGTACGCCCAAGTGGAGGTTGTCGCCCCAGATGGTGCGGTAGATTTCGTCGGCAGGTCCGTCATAGTAGGCCCGGGTGCTGGAAACAATTGAACTGATGTCGCGTTCAACCATGAACCTCGACTCCTCTTGACGCTGTCTACTGTGCGGGCCCGCTCACCGCTTACTACCCTATCGAGAGGGCAAAGTGAGCCACAAGGTTAACCGGCAAGTGGGCATGGTGCAACAACTGCCTTTGACTCAAGAATGGCGTTGCTTCAGGTGGAGGTCTGCAGTCAGGCAACGGATTTCCAACCTACCCTTCCTTGCCCCAACTCCCCAATCCCCCTCTTCTACCTGGTCATGGACATCACGGACGATGGTTTGGCCGGTAGAATCCCTTGTCCCCGAACCCACCGCATTCAATCAGCCGAAACCGACAATCCTTCGATGAACTCCAGGCCTGGCAGTTTCTCCAACTCCCGGGGCTCCAATTTCAGCTTTCCGGACCGGCTGCCGGCTCCAAGGATGATGTAGTCCATATCCAGCAGGCGTGCGTCAGCGTAGATCGGCAATCCTCCAGGCAGCGCCAGCGCCGTCACGCCGCCGATCATCATTCCCGTCACTTCCTGGGTTTCGTCTGCCGAGGCGAAGGACGCCCGCGACACTCCCATCAGCCCCCGCACTCGTTTGTTCACATCCAGTCGGTCGCAAGCCCTCACGATCCCGGCGCAGTACGCCGCTGCCCCCCGCTTGCTGGCCACGATGATGGTATTGGCGGAATGGGGCAGGTCATACCCGTACTGCTGGCAAAAGTCCGCGGTGTCGCCGTACTGGGGGTCGATCTCGATCCACTCCCAGCCTGAAATGCCTAATTCGTCCAGCGCTGCCCGCACTCGCCCTTCAATCTCTTCAGGTGTACTCATTATCCTGTCCCTCGTTGGGATTTAGGGGCTGCCAAGCCGATCCACATATAAGCGGATCTTCGATCGGAAGGTTCGCGATCCAGGCCTGGCACGCCCGTTGCATCGAAAGATTAACACACGTCCCCACCCACGGTGATGTTGCTATAATGGCCCATAATTCACTACCGGGCAGGTTACAACAACAGTGGACAGGAGGAAGCTGTGCCAGATTCCAATACAGCGTGGAGTACCGGGTCAGCCTATGAACTGCTGGGAGTGGCGCCCATCATCAACGCTGCCGGTTCCATAACCCGGCTGGGCGGCTCCCGGACTCGCCCTGAGACCCTCGAGTTGATGGCCCAGGCAGCCCGGGTCATGGTCAACATCGACGACCTGAACCGCGCCGCGGGGAAGGAACTGGCCCGGTTGACCGGGGCCGAGGCCGGATTTGTCTGCAGCGGCGCCGCCGGCGGTCTAGTATTGCAGGCAGCGGCGGTCATAGCCGGCAACGACCCGGTGAAGATGCGCCAGCTTCCCAACACCGATGGCTTGAAGAACGAAATAGCCATCCACACCATGCACCGCTTCCCTTACGACCAGGCCTACCGGGCCGCCGGCGCACGCCTGGTCGAGTTTGGCGACTACCTCTTCACGCACCCCTGGCAGATGGAGGGAGCTATCAACGAGCGCACCGCCGCCGTCGCCTATCTTCTCGCTCCCTTCTCCAGCAACCGGGTTTTGCCCTTGGAGACCGTCTGCGAAATTGCCCACGCCCACGGCGTGCCGGTCATCGTCGACGCCGCTTCCATGCTTCCGCCCCGCGCTAACCTTTACCGCTACCTCCGAGCCGGATCCGATATGGTGGTCTACAGCGGCGGCAAAGGCATTCGCGGCCCCCAGGGCAGCGGCATACTGGTTGGCCGTGCCGATCTCATCGAGGCGGCTGCAGCCCAGGCCAACCCCGCCCAGTTCCTCGGTCGTGGCATGAAGGTGGCCAAGGAGGAAGTCATCGGACTGGTAGCGTCCCTGGCAGCCTTCGTCGAGGAGGACGAGGCTGCGGAAATGGAAGCATACCGGGCTATGGTTCAGCCGGTTGTCGATGCGCTGGTTGAGCTTCCCGGCCTGCGGGTGACCCTCGAGCACGACGGCACCAACTACCTGTTACCCCAGGCCGCGATTTTCTTTACCGACGAATGGCGCGGCCCGTCTCGAGACACCGTGGCAACCGCCCTGGAACTGGGCACCCCGCAGATCCACCTGCAGCAGTTGGGCGGTCCCCGGGAGCTTGCCGTGGACCCGCTCAACCTTACTGAAGAAGAAGTCGAAATCGTGATTCGCCGCCTTCGGGAAGAGCTGACCAGGTAATTGTCTGCTTAATGCATGGCCTTCCGTTCCAGAAGGGAATAAGAACCGGGGAAGGGTAACGCAGGGTGCCGCTGAGTGATTCCAGCGGGCCATGCTTCGACTCCGAGATAGGCGCCCCTGATGATGCGACTGTCCCGTGTCAATGCCCCTAAATGTTGACTCTGCGTCGTGCTGGCGGGACTTTTTTGTCTCTGCCGTGCGATTGCATTGGTATGAGAAATGCTTCTGAACCAGAGCGTTCGCGAATACTGGACGTCTTTGGCGGCGGAAAGCTCGAACCTCAAAAGAGCATCCCGCCGAATTTCCTGGAGACTTGAAGCAGCGGCACATCGTCACCCGCCTGTCCTGGTGCAACGTCCGGCGGCAAGGCCCGTTAGCCGCCAAGGCGGGCGGCTTCGTCAAAGTCCAGCTGGGCCTCGTCGGAACGGTTCAGCGAAACGAGTACGTTTCCCCGGTTCCTGTAAGCCACGTAGTCGGCAGGGTCCCGCTTGAGGGCTTCCCCGTAGTCCGCAAGCGCCTTTTGCCGCTCTCCCAGCAGGGCGTAAGCATTGGCCCGGTTGTTGAAAGCTGCGGCGTTGGTGTCATCCAGTTCAATGGAGCGAGTCAGGTCCTCCACCGCTCCCAGGTACTCTTCTATGGCTGACAGAAGCGCGCCGCGATTGCGATATACCTCGGCCGTATCGGGGGCCAGCCTTACAGCCCGGTCCAGGTCTCGCCTGGATTCTTCGTGGCGTCCCAGTTCCAATAGTAGAAGGCCCCGGTGGGAGTAGGCACTGTAATCCTGTGGCCTCAGGCCTATCACCGTTCCATAGTCCCTTATGGCCTCCGGAAACTTCCCGGCTCGCCAGTAAGTGCGGGCGCGCAGTTCGTAGCTCGAATCATCCTGGCGATTTAAGAGGATGGCCGCGGAGCAATCCTCCGCAGCTTTGCCCTGTTCTTCAAGCTTGAAATACGTTTCGGCACGCAGCTTAAGGGCCCGAAGCAATCTCGGATCCAGGCGGATCGCCTCGGTCAAGTCGCCAATGGCGTCGATGTGGTTGCCCATGGCAGCGTGCAGGCTGCCCCGGTCAAGATAGGGGAGAGCCGCCTCACTGTCCAGGTTAATCGCGGTCTGCAGACTCGCCAGGGCGGCATCTACCTGCCCCAGTTCGGCAAGCGCCCTTCCTTTAAGGTGATGGGCAGTCGCCAGGGAGGGAGACAGCTCAATGGCCAGGTCTAGCTCCTTCATTGCCCCGGGTAAGTCTCCGCTATTGTAAAGCTGTTCCGCTTGGGACAACTGGGCCCTGGACCGGTGCAGTTTGGGCCATTTGGCCCGAATGCGGTCCAGGTAACTGGTGACTATGTGAGAAGCGGGGCTAACAATCTTCCTCATTGTTGGCGCCTCCTCTAGCCATTAACTCAATAGTGCCAGGTCCGCCTGTCGACCGTCGATGCCCTGCTCCTGGTTTAAGTGACCGGATCCTGGAGCTGGAGTAGAGCACCCAGCGGCGCCACCATCTCGCCCCGTGTCTTGCCTCTCCCGCACAACAGCTGGAGATAACGGGCATGCGATCCCCAACTCAATGGCCTGTCCAGTTTCGCTGGCAACAATCTAACAGGACGCCAAAGTACAATGCTCGAGGAAAATCAATAAGGACAGGCATTTGCAGATATCTGCCGCATCGCTCGATGGCTGGAAAGACCGGCTTGTTAGCACGACTATCACCCGCATATACGGTGGGCCCGTAGTTCAATTATATCAACACCCAGGCGCGTGCTGGGAATATCCATTCGGTTTGGGCCATCGCGATTTAGCCTTGGGGGAACCTGAACAATAGCCGGCCGTGACCGAAAAGCAGGGGAGCAGTTTTAGGTAATTAGACCGGTCGCGTTGAACATCCGATCCGGAAGAATCAAAATTTGCCCCGGGAGGTCTTCAGATTGCCGGGCAGCAAGGTTTGTACTGCCCAGGAGTAGATGTGTGGGAAAGGACCACGAGTCCAGTTGCGCCCGTCCCCTAGACCGATGGCTGCGTAATCACCCTTGGGGCCACCCTGCGGTGGAGCCAGCGGCCGTCCGTGGGGCTGCCAAGAAGTTGGTCGTCGCGGACTATAACCTTGCCCCTCAGCAGGGTCATTACCGGGTAACCCTCGCACTCAAAACCGTCCCAAATGGAGTAGTCGGACTCGGCGTGCAGGTCGCCAATCGTAATGGTCTTCTTCAGGTTGGGATCGAAGATCACGATGTCGGCATCGCTCCCCACGGCTATGGCGCCCTTTTGCGGGTACATGCCAAGGATTTTAGCGGCATTGGTTGAGGTGATGGCGGCGAACCGCTGCAGGTCGATACGGCCGGTGGCCGCCAGCTTGGTGTAGGTGACCGGCATGCGGGTCTCGATGCCGTTGTGCCCTCCGCAGAGGGTGCGGATGGTGTCGCCGGCCAGTTTGACATTCTTATAGGTGGTCCACTCGTCGGTGGCGGTGGTGCAGATGGGGCCGTCCACCAGCCCCTGCTGCAGGGCGTCCCGATCGTCGGAGAACTTGATGGCCGGGTAGGTATGGATGGCCAGACCTTCGGGCTTCAGGTAGTCGTCGCAGGTGAATTCCAGGTAGTTGTGCAGGGCTTCGCCGTAGACGGGCAGTTGCGCGGCCCGGGCCTCGGCGATGGCAGCCACGCCCTCCTTGGCGGTGGTGTGGACGAAGTAGATACCCGTTTCGGTGCTCTGCGCCAGCCGCACCACCTTCCGGAAGGAAATGTCCTCGGAAATATTGTTGTGGGCCAGGTGCAGGTTGGACCCGTGATCGCGGCCTTCTCGCTCCAGCTTGTCCTCCATGAAGGTTACGATGTCGTCCTCTTCAGCGTGCACCGCCATTATGCCGCCGTGTCTGCCAACCTCCTGGAAAATCTCCCACAGGTGCCCCATGGGGACCCTGGCGTGGAAGGTGGTGAAAATCTTGAAGCTGGCGACCCCGGACTGTATCGCTTCGCCAATCTCGCCCATGGTACCGGGCGGTACGGCCCCGGCCAGGATGTAGTGAAAGGTGTAATCGATGTAGGAATGGCCCCGGAAAGTATCGCGCCGGGTCTCAATCTGGCCCATTATGGGGTCGGCGGGCGGCACGGCGCCGGGCGTTAGAGGCAGGCTGCCGGCGAAGTCCACGTAGGTGGTAACGCCACCGAAAGCGGCGGCGCGGCTGGCGGCCTCCGGGGGCTGAGTAAAGACCCCGGCGTCGCCGCCAGCCCAGTAATCGGGGACGGGCACGTTGATGTGCGCGTGGGGTTCTATGCCGCCCGGGAGGACAATCATCCCAGTGGCGTCAATGGTCTCTACCGCCTCCAGGTCGTTCAACGTTCCAGGAGAGGCCACCACGGCGATTTGCTCGCCCTGGATGCCCAGGTCCATCAGTCCGGTCGCCCCGGGCGTTACCACGGTTCCGCCCCGGATTATCAAATCGAGCATGACCGCCTCCTAAAGTGACGTTTTCGACATACAGATGAACTTATGATAGCGTTCTGTATCGTAAGGTTGGTTGATTATAACGCAAAGCGCCTATGGGAACTTGCGGGGCCACCTGCCGTCGAGAGACGGCAAGTCATGGCAGCGGAAGGGCAAACCCCTTACAATGCTGATAATTCAGACGAGGATCGGGGGCTTCGCCGGCCCGAAGATTCCCCGACCTTTCTGGTCCAAGCCTCGAAGGAGTAGGAATAGCATGACGAACAAGAACACCGGAAGCAAGGATCACCTGGCAAGCCGGTCAAATTCGGTTATCGAGACCTCCAGGCAGGAGCTCTTCGACCTGTCTCTGGACGTTCACGCCCATCCGGAACTGAACTACCAGGAATACTATTCCTCCGAAGCCCTGGCTGGCTTCCTGGAGCAGCACGGCTTTTCGGTGGAACGGGGCATCGGTGGCGTGGAAACTGCCTTTCGGGCCACCATCCCAGGTGGTGGAGGCGAGGGTCCCACTGTCGCCGTGCTGGCGGAGTACGACGCCCTTCCAGAGATTGGGCACGGCTGCGGGCATAACCTCATCGCCATGGCTGCCATGGGCGCTGCCCTGGGCCTGCAGGCTAACGCCGAAGACCTGCCCGGCCAGGTGGTTGTTATCGGTACGCCAGCGGAGGAGGGTGGCGGCGGCAAGATACGCCTGCTGGAGGCGGGGGGATTTGACGGTGTGGACGCCACCCTCTCCTCTCATCCCTTTTCCCACCGGACAGTGATACCCGCCGCGGCGGCCAGGGGAGAAAGCTGGAGCCTGGCCATGGTGGGGTACCGCTACATGTACCACGGCCGGGCAGCCCACGCCGCCGCCGCCCCGGAAGCCGGCATCAACGCGCTGAATGCGGTTATCCACCTGTTCACCGGTATCGACGCCCTGCGCCAGCACCTGCGGGACGATGTCCGCATTCACGGGGTCATAACCGACGGGGGGCTGGCGCCCAACGTGGTGCCGGAGTTCGCCGCCGCCAACTTTATGCTGCGCTCCCGGGACGGCCGGTACCTGAGCGACGAGGTGGTCGGGAAGGTAAGGCAGGTGGCGGAAGGCGCGGCGGCCATGACCGGCGCCCGGCTGGAGGTGGAAGAGTTCTATCCCTTCTACGAAAACGTCCAGCCAAACGTGACCCTGGCTCAGGCGGTGGGCGCCAATGCCCAGTCGCTGGGCTTCCGCCTGGACGAACCGGTGGCCGGTCGCCCGGGCAGCGGGGCATCCACCGACTTTGGAAACGTAAGCCAGTCTATGCCGGCCTTTGAGCTGAGGTATGCGGTCAGCGAGACACCGGTGGCATCGCACACTCGGGACATGCGCGAGACCGCCTCCACTGAACTGGCCCTGTCCAACGCCCTGGTGGTGGCCAAAACCCTGAGCTTGACGGCTAGCGACCTGCTCCGCGACGGCGCATTGCTGGAGGCCGCCAGGGTGGAATTCGCCGAACGAAGCAGCTGACCGAGGCGCCGTACCAGGAAAACGAGAGGAGCGAAAGCCATGACTACTCTGGTGCGAGAACCGGAAGCCCGCGCCGGCCAGGGACAGGACCAGGGGCGCTGTGACGGTTGTCCCAGGTGCCAGGACTCCCAGGCCCCCTTGTGTCCCCAGTACCACCAGGATTTCGGAGGCCTGCATCCCGTGTGCAAGGTCTGCCGCCACTGCGTTCTGCGAGGGAAGCATCAGGATGACGGGTCCGACCTGGACGACCTCAAGGGACGGGGCCACCAGGGTATGGGCCCCATCAGCAACAACTGAATTTCAGTAAGGAGCGAAGCATTTCCGAACGGCGGACGGCAATAACAGATAAGCGCTGACAGAGTATCAATAGTACACACTAATGCCTGCTCAATCGTAAATGCTTGCCGACCTTTCTTTGTTTTTTGACGCAATCTTTCCCACAAATGGTAGAAAGCGAATAAATCGGTAGCATTGTTTCTTCAGGAGAGGACTGATGCTGGATGCTAAT
>DAOUHR010000023.1:0-19531 GCA_034428635.1 Dehalococcoidia bacterium | reverse complement strand
AGCGAGGCATTGATCCGAGAACCGGTGGGGCTGGTAGCCCAGGACGAACGGTACCTGAGCATCCAGTTCGGCCCCCTGGAGATAGGTCAACTGGACACCTACACC
This sequence comes from Dehalococcoidia bacterium, assembly GCA_034428635.1. Taxonomy (GTDB): domain Bacteria; phylum Chloroflexota; class Dehalococcoidia; order Lucifugimonadales; family UBA3495; genus Bin22. The sequence goes on along the minus strand of DAOUHR010000023.1, from coordinate 19,426 downwards.
AAAAGGGTGGTCCGCACCCCAACAAAAGTGTTACCTATCTCCCTGGTCTAAATGTAACCCATCTCCCCAGTTGCACAGTGAGGGAGGCGTTCTTCGGCCAGATGACTCGTTGCCTTACACTTTCACCCCCATCCTAACCTTCCCCCATCAAGGGGGAAGGGACATCTTGGAAAATCGAAAGACCCTGGCTGCGCCACTCGAATCCTTGCCCCAATACCGTTGTTGTTATACGCTTGTCGCAATACTCTGGCTCTTGTTGCAGTGACCTTGCAGCAATGGCCGCAATATATAGCAGCTAGACTAGGGCCCGGGATTCCGGGCCGTACATGAAGGAGGAAATTAGATGGCCACTTGGAAAGTCGCCTATTTCAGCGGCGTTGGCGGACGCCCTTCTACCATGCTCGAGCAGGCGCCGGACGAAGTCGAGGTTACGGTAGTTGACCCGGCTCTGTCGGATTCGGAGAAAATCGAGCTTTGCCGCGACGCCGACGCCCTGGTCACCAGCGACGTTAGCACCGCCGTGCTGCAAGAGTGCCCCCGGGTAAAGCTGATCCAGACCCTGAGTGCAGGCTACGACCGGCTGGACCTAGAGGCCATCCTTGAAATGGGCATACCCGTGGCCAACAACGGCGGCGCCAACGCCATTTCGGTGTCGGAGCAGACCATTGCCCTGATGATCGGCATCAACCGGAACCTGATGGCCCAATGGGACAGCACTACCCGGCGGCGGGAGTGGCGAAGCGATCTCTACCAGACCGACTTGTCGGAAGTTACCGACAAGACGGTGGGCATCGTGGGGTTGGGACGCATAGGCCGGCACGTGGCCAAACGGCTGATCGGATTCGATACACAGACCATTTTTTATGACGTGGAGGATATTCCGGAGGATGTCCAAAGCGAGGTCAAGGCGTCTCCGGTTTCCTTTGACGAATTGCTGGAGACCTCCGACATTGTCAGCCTCCACGTTCCCCTCACCCGGCGAACCCGGGGCATGATGTCGGACCGGGAATTTGGCATGATGAAGGAGACGGCCTTCCTGATTAACCTCTGCCGCGGGCCGGTGGTGGACGAGGCAGCGCTGTACCGCGCCCTGACCGAGGGGAAGATTGCCGGCGCCGCAGTGGATGTTCTGGAGGTGGAGCCCACGCCCGCCGACAATCCCCTGTTCGAACTGGACAACGTGATCATCACCCCGCACATGGCCGGTCAGAGCCAGGAGACCGCCCTGCGGGCTGCAAACTTTGCCTACGGCAATATCCTCCGCGTGCTGTCGGGACAGGAGGCCGAGTCCCTGGTAACACCGGAATAGCTTGGGGGCCGATGGCAGCCCCGGGTCAATCGGGCGAAAGGGGCAGGAAAGAAACGGCGGGGAAGGTGCCGTAGTTCCCGCTCTGGTTTGCATACCACTGACCTGCCTCCGAAAATTGGTCCAGCCTTAGTGCGAGTTTTCTGGGATGATCTAAACTTACGGAATAGAAGGATCATCCCGTGAAGAAATCCCGGTACAGTCCCGAGCAGGTGTTCTTCGGCCTGCGTCAGGCGGAGGAGGGCGTCCAGGTGTCCGAGGTCTGCCGCTAGAGGCCGTCGAGCAGCCTCCCCCATCCGGTGCTGCGAGGCTTTACACCGATCGTCTTGAGGATTGCCCAGAACAAGGCCAGGTCTCCTGCGACCATAGGCAGGCCCGTCATCGCTTCAAGAACCGCAGCGTGCCCGAGGAGACGGAGGCCCCGACCGCAGACGGCGATGGCGTCAACGCTGTGTCCGGTGCGCTCTGCTGTCCTGAGGACGGGCGCCTTTGTGATTGCTGCGTCGTGTTCCCACGCGAGCCTGTCGGACTCTTCGACAGAAGCTACGATACCCTGCTCGATCCGACTCTCCCGGAATATGACGTCGAAACCGTTGGACTCGAAGCCACGCCTTGCCATGGAGGTCCAATCGCCGGTGGCGTAGTAGCCGCCGGCAATGGCGATACGGTGGATGCCCAGGTGGTCGAGTGCGTCGAGCATCGCAGCACCCATCAACATGACGGGGATGCCGGCTACTTTGGCCACCCGGGACTGTGTTTCCGGAGCACGCTCCGCGTGGATGAGTGAAAACGGGATGCCGAACTGCGCCACGACGTCGGCTCCGGCTACAGCGAGGTCTTGGGCGGCTTCCTGAATTGCGGGGAGTGCCTCAACGATGCGGTCGAGGCTGAATTCGGCCATCGTCCGGCCCAGGCCGCGGGTAAGGAAGTATGCACCTGCGGCGCTCGTTCCGTCGGGGGCCACCCGCAGGAAATCAAGCAGAGTGTCGTTCCAGGCCGTGAGGGGAGCAAGGAACCCGACCTTCTTCACGGGTGTCTGTATGCTCGGAACATGTCGCTACTGCCTCTTGTGAATCATTCTTCCTCAGCAGTGCCAAGCCAAACAATAAAGAGATGTTAGTCTGAGACACGTGGTACGCTAATCTAGTACATGGGCGGCAATTACGCCAGCGATACGGCTTTGCTATAGTTGGAGACCGGCGTAGGGCTGTAGCTCAGTAGGGAGAGCGCCTCAATGGCATTGAGGAGGTCAAAGGTTCGGCTCCCTTCAACTCAATCTAACCGGACTCGAACTGCCATGGAGAATCCAGAACTGTGTCTTACTGCCGGTCATGGCCAAGGAGCATATCGCCCTGCATTTACTTATGGCTTGCATGTCGGAAACAATGAAGGTGGCGGTTGGAAGAGGTTCCTGCACTCGGCACTTGGCGATCATCCGTTCACAGGGGGAAGTGGGTTAAGCCGGGCGGCCGCCTGGCAATACCGAGAGAGATTCAGGAGTGTTACAGCCTTGAAGCACCTGAGACCCGGCCGGGGTCTTGATAGTTTGCCTTGTTGCAATCTAATTGATAGTGAACAGAAAAACGTCAACCGCCGTCCAGGGACGGCGGTTGTGTATGTAAGTTCGAGATGTCCTGGAGCGGGCGATGGGATTCGAACCCACGACTTTTTGCTTGGGAAGCAAACACTCTACCACTGAGTTACGCCCGCCCGTCGTGTCTGCTGATTATATCAGGTAATTGTGAAAGGAGGGTAGGGGTGTAAGCCTGTGGGCCAAAGCCATCGAAAGTCAGGTTATGGAAGAGTTCCTGGCGCCTTAGAGAGCGCCAACCCCATTGCTCCAGGTGCCTGTCTCCCACTCTCTTGGTTACGATGGCGGGGAAGTCCCCGGTATGATGCGATGGCCCCTTCAGTTCCGGTAGCCAAGTTGACATACCATAGGGCCTTTGCTAGTATCACTCGGCCTGTCCAGCAATGCTGGCAGACAGTATTTTTGTGCCGTTTGCGTTATAATTGTCCCATCTCGCCTGATGGACCACTCGAAACAGGAGGTAACGCTAAATTGGCTTTTGTAAGTGGATTGAGGTGCCGCGAATGCGGTCGGGAATACCCGGGCGAGGCCCTCAATGTCTGTGACTTCTGCTTCGGGCCGCTGGAGGTGGTGTATGACTACGCCACCATTTCCGAAGTGATCAGCCATGACCGCATCACTGCGGGTCCCCTCAGCATCTGGCGCTACCACGACCTGCTACCGGCCAGCGGCGATGATCCGGTGGACATCATGGCCGGGTTTACTCCCTTGCTGAAGGCTCACAACCTGGGCGAGAGGCTGGGCCTCAAGAACCTATACATTAAGAACGACAGCGTGAATCCCTCCTTCTCCTTCAAGGATCGGGTGGTATCCGTAGCTGCCACCAAGGCCCGGGAGTTTGGATTCGAGACTATTGCCTGTGCCTCCACCGGCAACCTGGCATGCAGCGTGGCCGCTCACGCCGCCCGGGCCGGTTTGCGCTCAGTGGTATTCATTCCCTCCGACCTGGAGCGGGGCAAGGTAATCGGAGCCGCCGTTTACGGCCCCACCATGGTGGCCGTGGAGGGCACCTACGACGAAGTCAACCGTCTCTGCAGCGAGGTTGGCGACAACTACCCCTGGGCATTCGTCAACATCAACATGCGTCCCTACTACGCCGAGGGCAGCAAGACCCTGGGCTACGAGGTGGCGGAACAGCTTGGCTGGCGCATACCCGACCACGTGGTCATTCCTTCCGCATCCGGCGCCATGTTCACCAAGATCTGGAAGGGGTTCAACGAGCTGGCCTGCCTGGGCCTGCTGGACGGCGTGGACGCCTTGACCTTCGGCCCCGACCAGAACACGGTTCACCATCCCGCCATCACTACCAGGATGCACATGGCACAGGCCGAGGGCTGCGCACCTATTGTGACCGCCTGGGCCAGTGGCCAAACCCAGATCCGGCCAGTGCGCCCCGACAGCATCGCCAAGTCTCTGGCCATCGGCAATCCTGCCGACGGCATTTACGCCCTGCGGGTTATCAAGGAGTCCGACGGCTCGGCTTACGCCGTACCCGAAGACCAGGTGGTAGAGGGCATCAAGCTGCTGGCGGAGACCGAGGGCATCTTCACCGAGACCGCCGGCGGCGTTACCGTTTCCGCCTTGAAGTACCTGGCAGAGAGCGGGGCCATCGGCGCCGACGAACTGACTGTGGCCTACATTACCGGCAATGGCCTGAAGACCCAGGAGGCGGTGGAAGGGGTAGTCAACCCCCTCTTTGTCCGGCCCACCATGAGTTCCTTCGAAGAAGCGCTGCAGGGCAGCCCCACCAAGGTAACTGGGTAGGGGGCCGCGGCGGCGCGGTTTGGCACTACCGGTTGCGGATTTTGCTGCCAGGTCGGCGTGTTGCGGTTCCAAACTTCACACCTTTAGATTGCAGAGAGAAGTGAGAGATGGGTAGGCAGAGGGTCAAGTTCACCTTCGACGGGGACCTGGTCAAAGAGCCGATAATTTACAAGCTGGGCCGCGATTTTCACCTGGTAACCAACATCCGCCGGGCGGATGTTGGCGACTCCCTCGGCTGGGTGGTTCTTGAAATCGACGGCGAAAAAGAGGAAATCGAACGGGGCCTGCAATGGGTCAGTTCCACCGGCGTCCGCGTCGACCCAATTAGTGGCGACGTTCTGCAGGGCTAAGGTTCGCCCTTTCTCGAAAAATTAAAGAAATCTACAACCAAATAGCGATTGCTCAGGAGGAACCCCTCAAATGCCTGTTACGGTTCGTATCCCCACACCCCTGCGCCGCATGACCAACGGCCAGGACAAGGTCGAAATGGAAGAGTCCACCCTGTCCGCCATGATCGAAAACCTGGAAGCGTCCTATCCGGGCGTCAAAGAGCGGTTGATTGACGAGAACGGCGAACTGCGGTACTTCGTGAACATCTACCTCAATGGCGAAGACGTCCGCTTCCTGGACGGCCTTGACACCTCTGCTTCGTCCGGAGACGAGATAAGCATTGTTCCGGCGGTGGCGGGGGGCTAGCCCGGGTTCCGTAAGGGCAAATCCCTTTCCATATCCCTCAGAATTCCGCTCGTCCTGAGCCCGTCGAAGGGCAATCGGTTCCCGATTTCGGCACTCTCAAGTTGAGCGGAATGTTTTGTGCCTTTTTCGGTGCTAGTTCCTGATCAGCATCCCCGGCTGGCAGCGGCGGCAGAAGTTGGTCAGACGTTGGTTGGCGTTTAACTGGGATATGTTGCCGCCGCACACGGGACAGGGTTCACCGCCCTTGCCGTGGACCTTAAGAAAGTCCCTTATCTTTACGTGGAGGTTGTCGCCCATCCTCTCCCTCAAGACCTCAATCGCATCCTCAACAACGACGCGGGACTGCCGGTGCAGGCGGTCCAACTCCTCTTCCTTCAACGTACCCACCTTGCGGAAGGGCGAAATGCCAGCGGCAAAGAGGATTTCATCGGAGTAGGCGTTGCCAATTCCCGACACGAAGCTACCCCGGGTCAGCACCCCCTTCACCTCGCCCCGAAACTTTTTCAGGCCGGCCTTGAAGTCATCAAAGGACCGGTCTGCCAGCACGTCAACTCCCTGCTTCTCTAGGCGGTAGATCCCCTCAAGCTGTGCGGTGTCCACGTAATAGACCATGCCCATCTGGCGGTCGTCCAGGTATCTGAGTTCTTTGCCGTTGTCCAACTCCAGCACGAAGGACGTGCGCTTATAGACCCGCGCTTTGGGCTCACAATGCTGGACGGCCCCGGTCAGCATTGGGTTGATGGCCAGCCACCGGTCGGACGACAGCTCCCATAGCAGGAATTTGCCTTCCCGTCGGAACTGTTCCAGGGTTCTGCCCGGCAGGTCGGCAGCTATATCTCCTGCCATTGGCCGTAGCACAGTGGGCCGCATTACCCGCACCGAACCAATTGCGGCCCCCTTTACGTGGTGGTTCAGGTAATCCTTGATTACTTCCAGGTCTGGCGCTTCGGGCATGGTACCTCCCAAGGCCGTTCCGGATAGTCCGGCCGCTCCGGAAACCAGTAATCTGAAGAGTCAGTACGGGGCGGGTTTGTGGCCCGCCCCGTGGTATCCCCTGCTTTTGTCCCTTGCCGCCTAGTGGTGAGCCAGGCCAATGGCGTGGAACATGGCGTGCTTCACCTCCACCGGCGCGATGGCCCGGCGGTAGTCCGCCGAAGCGAATACATCGCCGATGATTTCGTCGCCCAGGTCGTCGGCCAGCAGGTTGGCCGCCGCGGTGATGTTGTCCGCGGTAAGTTCCTGGCCGGCCAGGGCTGCCTCCACCGAGGGAGCGCGCCGGGGGCTGGGCACCAGGCCGCCCACAGCCACCCGGGCCGATACGCATCGGCCTCCCTCGGCATTGAGGACCACCGCACCGCCAATTACCGGGTAGAAGGAGGCGGGATGGGACATCTTGGCGTATTCGCCAACCTCGCCGTTGATGCTTTCCGCGCCGTGGTCGTGCCCATGATCATGACCGTGGTCGTGCCCATGGCCGTGGTCCTGGCGCACAAGGGTGGGCACCCGTACGCCGGTAATGATTTCGTCATCCTCCACAGCGGTTGCGAAGGCGCCCTGGAAGAAGTCCGCGATGGCAATGGTGCGGGAGCCGTTTGCGCCCTGCACCTCGACGCTGGCATCCAGAACGCTTAGCACGGTGCCCCAGTCGGAGGCGGGGTCGGCATGGGCGATGTTGCCGCCGATGGTTCCCCGATTCCGCACCTGCGGGTCGCCGATACCCCCGGCCACTTCGGCCATCAGGGGGTTGGCGTGTTCCATGGCATGGGAACTGGCGATTTCCCCGTGGGTAGTCAGCGCACCGATACGAACATGGTCGTCGTGGACGGTAATGCCCTTCAAGTCGTCCAGCCCGCCGATGTCAATAAGAGTGGCGGGACGGGCCAACCGCAGCCGCATCAGGGGCAAGAGGCTGTGTCCGCCGGCCAGCAGCCGGGCATCTTCGTGGTGGCCGAGCATCTCGATAGCCTCGGCCACCGAGGCTGCTTTGTGGTAGTGAAAATCAGGCGTGTACATTACTGTTCCTCCTTCGAACCCCGGCCCTCCCAGCCCCTAGGCCTGGCCCGATTAATGTCCGTGTCCGTGGTCATGGCCATGCCCGTGCTCGTGCCCGTGATCGTGCCCATGGTCGTGACCGTAACTATCCCCGTGGTGGACGCCCGCCTCCTGGATGGCCCGCCAGACCCGCTCGGGGGTCAGCGGCATTTCCAGCCTGGTAACGCCCAGCGGTCGCAGGGCGTCGATAACGGCGTTGTAGATGCTCACGGTGGAAGCGATTGTCCCGGTCTCGCCAATGCCCTTGACCCCCAGGGGGTTGTGGGGCGACGGCGTAACTGTGGAAAGGGTCTCGATGTCGGGCACCAGGTGGGCCCGGGGCAGGGCATAGTCCAGCATGGAGCCGGTCAGCAGCTGCCCGTTGTCGTCATAGACCGCGCCTTCCCATAGAGCCTGGCCGGCTCCCTGCACCACACCGCCGTGGACCTGCCCCTCGACGATCATGGGGTTGATCTGCGGGCCGCAGTCGTCCACCGCCACGTAGCGTTCCAGGACAATATGGCCGTTGTCGGGATCAACACTAACCACCGCCACGTGGGCGCCGAAGGGGTAGGAAAAGTTGGGCGGGTCGTAGAAGGTCGTCGCCTCCAGGCCCGGCTCCATTCCCTCGGGCATGTTCCAGGCCACGTTGGCCATCAGGGCGATTTCCTGGATGGACTTGCCGTTGTCGGGGGCACCACGGACGAAGAAGTTGCCGTCCTCGTACTCGATGTCCGCCTCGGCGGCCTCGAGCAGGTGTGCCGCCAGGGTAATGGCCTTGTCCTTGATTTTGCGGGCGCTCAGGGCCAGCGCGCCGCCGCCCACTACCGTGGTGCGGCTGCCGTAGGTGCCCCAGCCCATAGGCGTGTTGTCGGTGTCGCCGTGGATTACCTCCACGTCGTCCACCGGGACGCCCAGCTCGTCCGACATTATCTGGGCGAAGGTGGTTTCCTCCCCCTGGCCGTGGGGCGACGTGCCAATGAAGACGTTAACCTTGCCGGTGGCGTAGAAGCGCACGGTGGCGCTTTCCCACAGTCCACCGCCGAAGCCAACGGCGCCCGCCACCTGAGAAGGTCCCAGGCCGCAGATTTCGCAGTAGACACTTACTCCAATTCCGGTGTATTGACCTCGCTCACGGCCGTGGGCCTGGTCGTGCCGCAGTTGGTCGTAGTTGACGTGCTCCAGGGCCACGTTCAGGACGCCTTCGTAGTCGCCGCTGTCGTAGGTCAGGCCGATGGCTACGTCATGGCCGTTCTCGAACTTGGGAATCAGGTTCATCCGGCGGACTTCCACCGGGTCCTTGCCCACTTCCACCGCCACCAGGTCCATCAGCCGCTCCAAGAGAAAGGTGGCTTCGGGACGACCGGCGCCGCGGTAGGCCTCCACCGGCGTCGAGTTGGTGAAGCAGCCGTAAATGTCGGCCTTGATGTTGGCGATGTCGTAGGGGCCGGAGTACATCAGGCCGTGCAGGATGGTGGGGATGCCCGGGGCCGCGGTGGACAGATAGGCTCCCATACCGGCGTAGACCACGCTGCGGACGCCGATTACCCGGCCGTCACTGTTGGCGGCCATTTCCACGTATTCCACGTGGTCGCGGCCGTGGGTGGTGGACACAAAGTTCTCGGAGCGTGTCTCGGTCCACTTGACGGGGCGGCCCAGCTTCATGGCGCAGAAGGCGGTAACCATATCCCAGGCATATACGGCAATCTTGGCGCCGAACCCGCCGCCCACCTCCGGAGCGATGATCCGAATCTTGTGCTCGGGAATGCCAGTGACCAGGCAGGTGACGAAGCGGGCGATGTGGGGATTCTGGGTGGTGTTCCAGATAGTCAGCTCGCCCATGGCCGGGACGTAGGTGGCGATGGCGGAACGAGGCTCCATGGGGTTGGGAATCAGCTTCTGCTGGATGATGGTGTCCCGCACCACCACGTCGGCGTTGGCAAAGGCGTCGTCGGTATCGCCGCCGGCCGCCACCCAGTGGAAGGCCTGGTTGCCGGGGGCGTCTTCGTGCAGCTGGGGCGCGCCGTCCTGCAAGGCAGCCTCGGGGTTGATCACCGTGGGCAGGGGTTCGTAGTCCACGCTGATCAGTTCCAGCGCGTCCTCGGCCTGGTAGCGGTCTTCGGCCACCACCACGGCCACGGCGTCGCCCACGTAGCGGACTACATCTTTAGCGATGGGCGGGTAGGCCACGGCCTTGACGTCGGAGTCGGGGATTACCCAGGCGCAGGGCATGGGGTTCAGGACGCCCTCGGTGTCAGCGCCGGTATAAACGGCAATCACGCCGGGGGCCGCCGCCGCTGCGGATGTGTCGATGCTGTTGATGCGGGCGTGGCCGTGGGGGCTGCGTAGGATCGCCGCGTGGACCAGGCCGGCCAGCTTGATGTCATCGGTGTAAGAGGCTTGCCCGGTAATCAGCCGAGGATCCTCCCGACGGCGAATGCCGGAACCGAATATTCGAGTAGTCATACTCTAACCTCCCATCGCTTCGGCAGCGGCAAGAGTTGCTTTCACAATGTTGTGGTAGCCGGTGCAGCGGCAGATGTTGCCCTCCAATCCGGCCCGCACCTCGGCGGCGCTGGGGTTGGGGTTGCGTTCCAGCAGCTCGGTGATCGTCATAATCATACCGGCGGTGCAGTAGCCGCACTGAAGGCCGTGGTTGTCCCAGAAGGCCTCCTGGACGGGGTGCAGGTTGCCGTCCTGGGCCAGACCCTCGATAGTAGTTACCTCTGCCCCGTCGGCCTGGACGGCCAGGCAGGTGCAGGACTTGACCGTGGACCCGTTCAGGCGGACGACGCAGGCGCCGCACTGGCTGGTATCGCAGCCGATCTTGGTGCCGGTAAGCCCCAGGGTGTCCCTGAGGTAATGCACCAGGAGCGTCCGCGCTTCCACTTCCGACTCGTGACTTCTACCGTTAACCGTTAGCTTTATCGGAACTTTCACTTCACGCCTCCCGTCCGTGTCAAATCTTGTTTCTCCGTGGGGTGCCTGACAACCAGGCCAAAAGTAGCCCGGGTAGCTATGCCGGGCAGTATATACGGGGGTATGGGGGGAGTCAACGGATCAGAACTGACCTTAGACCACCGATTTCCCTCTTTCTAAATTGCTGAAGATGCGTGGCAGTAAATGGGGCAAGAGAGACTGCGGATTTCGGTAATTCATGAAATTCACGGCTGTGCCTTCGCCTTTAGCAAGGCCAGCAATGTAGAGTTGAAAATCCATGGTCAATAGGGGTATGTCTGTGGAAGCTGCTTCCAATAAAACTGCGTCCGTAAGTCCGAGTCTTACATAGGCCGGACTGTTTGAAGCTATAGTGCTAGCGACAACAACCTCTTGGCTGTCTTGAATGATAGAACGCAACCTCTCTAACAGGCTTGTCCTTTCTGGTTCGCCGTGCTGGCCAAGCAAGTTTGAGGTTTCGGTCAAAGTGTTTGGAGTTACGTAAACGCGACCACTTTGATTAAGTAGCTGGTATAAGGCGTAATAATCTTCTGAAGAATAGGAGTTAAGACGCCGATGCTTTGAGATCAATTCCGGTGATTCGCTACCCACCACAAACAACAGGAGCAAGTTGGTATCAACAAAGTACCCCGCCGGCGGCATTAGCTTACCCAGGAATCTACCAAAATACGATCCTTGACCGACTCTACATGGCCGCTATTGTCATCAATATGAAGCAACTTGAAAGAACGCCTCAGCTGAGTTTGGCCAAGGGCAATGCTAGCTCCTCCCTTTTGGTCCCAAGGACGCGAAAACCCGACCGTTATTTTCCATACGCTCCCATCGAGCTCAATTTCTTCCAGACCAATGTTGATCGCACCTTCGGCCTCGTAGAGGTCGGCAATATACTCTTTGGCCACGATAGCCGCCTCTTTTACGTTCATCCTAGCCTCCATCCAGTTCCTTCAATATGGCAATCGTAGCACTTCAGAACTGGATTATACAGTGCTGTGATATTGTTGGGGTTGACAATACTCTTAGGCACACCCTGCAACCAACTTGCGCCCAACCCCCTCCCGCCCTATCATACCCCTTGCCAACTCATCCAAAATTTGAGGTCTTCCATGTTCCCCCAGAACGTTTTTCCCGATGCTGCCGAAATTGACGGGCAGGGGCGGTTGGTTATTGGCGGCTGCTCTGCCCTGGATCTGGCCGAAGAGTACGGCACCCCTGTTTACGTGCTGGACGAGGCCACCCTGCGCAACCGTTGCCGCAGCTACCGCGCTGAGTTCGAGCAGCGCTGCCCCGGGGCACAGGTCCTCTACGCCTCCAAGGCCTACATCAATCCCGCCCTGGCCCAGATTTTCAACGAGGAGGGCCTGGGGCTGGACGTGGTGTCCGGCGGTGAACTGGCCGTGGCCGCCGCCGCCCAGTTTCCCCTGGAGAAGGTCTACTTCCACGGCAACAACAAGACTCCCGACGAACTGGCCTACTCGGTGGAACAGGGCATCGGGCGGGTGGTGGTGGACAGCTTCCACGAACTGGACCTGCTGAATCGCATCGCCGGTGAAGCGGGCAAGGTGCAGGACATTCTAATCCGCGTGTCGCCTGGCATCGACCCCCACACCCATGCCTATACCACCACCGGCATCATCGACTCCAAGTTTGGTTTTTCCATCCAGACCGGGGACGCCGAGCGCGCTATTCGGCAGGCCCTGGCCGCGCCCCACCTGAACCTGAAAGGACTGCATTTTCACCTGGGGTCGCCCATCTTTGAACTGGAGCCCTACGCCGCCGCCACCGACCTGGTGCTGCGGTTCGCCGCCGGTTTCCGCGAGGAGGGCCTGGACCTGCAGGAGTTCAGCCCTGGCGGCGGCTTTGCCATTGCCTACACTCGAGACCAGGACCCCCCTGCCATCGGTGAATATGCCGACACCATCGTCTCCACCCTCAAAGCCACCTGCGACGAACTGGGCCTGGCCATACCCACACTGCTAATCGAGCCGGGCCGGTCCATCGTTGGGCCGGCCGGCGTTGCCCTTTACCGTATCGGGGCCATCAAGGATATTCCCGGGGTGCGCAAGTACGTCAGCGTGGACGGCGGCATGGGCGACAACATTCGCCCCGCGCTGTACCAGGCTTCGTACGAGGTGCTCTCGGCGGGTAAGGTCAACGTCACCGACGAGGAGAAAGTCACCATAGCGGGCAAGTACTGTGAGTCGGGCGACGTGCTGGCTTCGGACATAATGCTGCCGACCCCGGAACCCGGAGATATCATAGCCATCCCCGCCTCCGGCGCGTACTGTCCCTCCATGGCCAGCAACTACAACCTGAACCCCCGTCCCCCTATGGTGCTGGTTAACGAAGGGCAAAGCCGCCTCATCCGCCGCCGTGAGAGCTACGCGGACATGATGCTTTGCGACGTGTAAGTCCCTGACCTCTGCTCACCTTCCCAGGAAGCAGGGCCGGAAACAACCGCCAACGACAACCATGTGGCAAATCTACGGGCAGGACCACATCACCCACCAGCTTGACGCCGCCCTGACGGCGGGACGGGTGTCCCACGCCTACCTGCTGGTGGGGCCGCCCCACGTGGGCAAAATGTCCCTGGCCATCGGCATGGCCCAGGCGGTCAACTGCCTGGCCGGAGGTATTCGACCGTCCCAGCGTTCGGCCCCGTCCCAGCCAGGCCCAGTAGAATCGGACTCTGCTCCGGGCCTTTTCGGGGACCTGAATACCCAGCCCGAAATAGAGGAACCCGCCCAGTTCGAGGAACCTGACCTCCTGCCCCTCGCTGAGATGGCTGGTGAGGACAAAGGTCCAGTCCCCTGTGGACAGTGCAGCCAGTGCCAGCGCGTGGCCCAGGGCATCCACCCCGACATCAGGGTGATCGGCATAGGCACTGGGGACGAAGAAGGAACATCCCGCCGAGACATCCGCATAGAACAGGTGCGGGAGATCGAGTCCTTTCTGAACCTGACCCCCTACGAGGGCGCCTGCAAGGTGGTGGTGGTGGACGGCGCGGAGCTGATGAACGCTGCGGCGGCCAACGCATTGCTCAAAACCCTGGAAGAGCCGCCGCCCGATTCTCTGCTGCTGCTGCTCACCGCCAACGAGGACGCGCTGTTGCCTACCATTCGCTCCCGATGCAGCGCCCTGTACCTGAAACCAGTGCCCAAGGCCGACCTGCAGGCACGGCTAACCCAGGACTACTCGGCCGATCCTGAGACTGCCGAGCGAGTGGCACGCCTGTCTCGAGGCTGCTTCGGGCAGGCTGTAAGCGCCCTGAGGGACTCTCAGGCGCTGGAACAGCGACAAGCGGACATGGAAAGGCTGCTGCAGATCTGCGAGGGGGGTCTGGACGTTCGATTCGACTACGCCGCCGAAGTTGCCACCCAGTTCAGCCGCAACCGCGAGGCAGCCAGGGAACTGCTCTATCTCTGGCTTCGGTGGTGGCGCGACCTGCTGCTGGTGAAGGAAGGGGGTGAAGAGTACCTGCATAACGCAGACATGGCAACCGTGCTTCGCCTGCAGGCCACTCAGCTTTCCACTGCCGATGTGGTGGCCTTCATTAAGCGTATCAACCGCACCCTGGAGGCCCTGGACGCCAATGCCAATCCAAGGCTGACCCTGGAAGCCCTGGTGCTGGGATTGCCGTAGCTCTCAACATTTAACAAACGGATTTCGCCGGCCTGGCTGCAGCAGAAGTTTTCTCCCTTGTTGCGAAATATCCCAACAAATAAGCGGGAGCAGGCTCAATTCCTGCCCCAATTACTTAACAGTTCTTTCTCCGTCTGCAAGCCCGTCAATCGTCATCTTCATCAGTCCAGGGCAAGTACGGGCGCCATTCGTCAAGGATGGAGCGGTTCTGCAGGATGCGGTAGGGGTTAGGTTGGGGCACTCGAGGCTCAGTTTTCAGCCTCATATTGGCCTCTTCCGGGGTGCGGCCGGCCTTGCGCAGGTTGCAGCGACTGCAGGCCGCCACCACGTTCTCCCAGGTGTGCGCTCCCTTCTGGCGGCGCGGCACCACATGGTCCAGCGTTAGGTCCTGGCTTTTCTTGCCGCAATACTGGCATGTGTACCTGTCCCGCAAAAAGATTTCCTTCTTTGACAGCTTGCGGGGGGCGAAGGGACGCTTTACCAGATAGACCAGACGGATGATGGACGGCGCACCCACGGTGGCGGTTACGGTCCGGACTTCACCCCGGTGGTTTTCCAGCAGTTCAGCCTTGCCCTTGCTCAGGAGGATGATGGCCCGCCGTACGGTGGAAATGTTGATGGGGACGTAGTTAAGGTTCAAGACCAGCACGGGCGAACCCAGGACTCGGTCCTGCGCCGGAAGGGGAGAGTGGCCGTTGGTTGATAGGCCACTGATGTCCGTCACTGAATGACCCTTTTGGTCCTTTCCAGCCACCTTCACCTCACCAGGAATGGCCGCCGCCAGTCCCGTCAAGTTGGGGATTCGGGATGGATGCCAGTGTCTTTTCCGTATTATATACCAACTCCGGGGAAAGTGGAGTTTTGCGGCTTCCCAGGGTCTGGTCGACGCTCCAGGTAGTCTTTCAAGGTAATTAGGACAATTAGCGCCGTCGTCCCGAAAAGGTATCCTCCAAGCACGTCGCTGGGCCAGTGCACCCCCAGGTAGACTCTGGAAAGCCCGACGGGCCAGGACCAACAGGGCCAGGATGGCGCACTCCCCCCAACGCAGTGGCGGGTATTCCACATGCTGCCAGACAAGGTAGATCAGGACCCCGCCCAGCAGGACGGCAAAGGCGGCATGGCCGCTGGGGAATCCCATATCCTGTGGAACAGGCTCCACGATGGCGTAAGCGGGACGGGGCCTGCCCACCAGGGCTTTGAGGCCAAGGGTGGCCAGGATGGAGGAAACGGCGGCGGACAGCAGAAGGGCGTCGGCTACCCGCCTTCGCCACAAGAGAGGGGCCATACTCACGAGGGTCAGGGCCACCGCCACCGGATACCATCCCAGGTAACTGACATCCCAGGTAACTGACAGCGCCCAGCGCCGTCGTCATCAAGGGACTCTGCCAGTCTTGCACCGCCAACAGCAGCGCCTCATCACGGGGCCAGACCGGAACGGCCCAGGCCGTCATGAAGGCGGCCACCGTAACCAGCATAGTTGCCGTCATTGACCAGGCTCTAAAACTCACAGCCTCGCCCTGCTAGTCCGCTCATGGTCCGCCATGACTATATCCGTTTAACTCCAGATTGTGCGGGAACAAGTTTAGCAGGTGGGCGAGTTGGCCAATGACGGGTTCCTGCTCTGACAGGGAAGTCGGGCGCCTTATGCTATACTCCCTGCTGCCAATCCGGACTAACAGTGCCAGACCGGGGCGGATCGGGCCATTGGGGGTATCTGGATGACGCGCAAGGCGGGCATCATTGCTATAGACGGGCAGGCAGCCGCTGGCAAGACGGCAGCAGGTCGGGAGTTGGCCTTCCGCCTGGTGTGCCCCTTTCTGGACACCGGAATCATGTACCGGGCCATCACGTGGCTGGCGCTGCGGGAGTCGGTGGCCACGGACGACGAGGCTGGCCTGGGAAGACTGGCCAAGGGCTGCACTATGCGGTTGACGAGCGCGGATGGAACCACCATTCTGCTGGACGACATTCAGCTGGGGCCGGAATTACGGTCGGCCCAGGTTGACGACCATGTGTCCCTGGTGGCGCAAGTGTCCGGTGTACGGCGGGAACTGGTGCGCCAGCAGCGGGACATTGCGGCCCAGTCCGGTCAGGAACGGGGTGGCATTGTGATGGTGGGGCGCGACATCGGTACGGTGGTCCTGCCTGACGCCGATCTCAAGGTCTTCATGATGGCTACTCCTGAAGTTCGGGCGAAACGCCGCTATGACGAACTGATCTCCCAGGGCCAGGACGCAGACTATGAGCAGATTCTGGCGAACGCTCTGTCCAGAGACCGGATAGACTCGGAGAGGGACGATTCCCCCCTGGCCCAGGCCCCGGATGCCCTGGTGATAGATACCAGCGACCTCAACATCAACCAAGTCGTAGAGCGGATGCTGGAACGGCTTGGTTCTTGGATCCACGGAGCAAGCCCGTGACCGTCTTGTATGCTCCAGGGCGACTCCTGGCCCGTTTCTGCTTCAACGTCTTCGGTCGTATGGAAGTTGTTGGCAGGGAGAACGTGCCACCCTACGGCCCGCTGATTGTTGTGGCCAATCACATCTCCTACAACGACCCCCCTTCGGTGGCTGCGGCCATGCCCCGTCCAGTGTCCTTTCTCGGAAAGCAGGAGCTATTCGTCCCCAAACCGAAGGGGTGGCTCTTCAGTTCGATGAGGGTCCATCCCGTGGACCGCTCATTCGGGGTGAGCGCGCTGCGAACGGGCCTGGCGCTGCTGGCCAGGGACGAGGCATTGGTCATCTTTCCCGAAGGGCAGCGAAGCCCGGAGAGCAGGTTGATCAAGGGAATGGCCGGCGCTGCCTACCTGGCCATGAGATCCCAGGCGCCCATCCTGCCCATCGGCATCACTGGCACGGAGAAGTTCCCCCACCAGCGCATGCCCTTGCCCCTGTGCCGCTTCCAGGTCAACATCGGCGCGCCCTTCACGCCGCCGGTGCTGGAGGGAGGTCAGACCCGGGTGGCCGCAGAGGCGGTGCTGGAGATGATAATGCAGCGTATTGCGATGCAACTGCCGGAAGAATACCGCGGGGAGTATGGCTTTAGGAGCCAGACACGGCAGGCGGATTCCTGAAGCGGTTGCCATGGGTCAACTCCACCCGCCCCTCCCCGTCGCACCCCCCGCACACCTGCTGACAGCCCTGGATGAAAGGTCTCCTCGCTAACTGGCGCCCCCGATGGGGAAAGCGGTATCGCGAACCGCCGATACCGCTTTCCAGCATCGGGCTTACCTGAGCGCATTACGGCGAATCTGTTCTATAGCCTGCGCCACCTGTTTACACAGTTCTGCACGGCCCATTTGCAGATCTGCCGCAATGCTTGAAATGCAGACTTATTTCCCGTTGCCGCCGTTGCCGTTCCTGAAGCGGGGGATTACTTCCTTGCCGAACAGTTCGATGGAGGACATCACCTTCTCGTGGGGGATGGTCTCCGTCTGCATGATCATCATCACCTGGTCCACACCGATGTCCTCGTACATCTGGACGGCGGTGGCGCAGCTGTCGGGGTCACCGGCGATGATGACGCCCCGGTCGGCCAGGGTGTTGGCGTCCAGCTGGGCGATGGCGGCGCGGGCAGCGCCAGGGCCAGCGTCCAGGGAAATGCCCGACTCCTCGGCCTGGGCCCGGTGGGCTTCGTCGGACTGGCGGAGCCACCGGCCGAAGTCGGCCTGCAGGTGGTCGGGGACGCCGCCCCAAGCCTCCAGCAGTTCCTCGTAGGCGCCTATGCGTCCGGCAATGTAGGGCTTGTCCGGCCCGAAGAAGGTCTTCATGGACAGGGCGGCCAGTTCCCGGGCCTCGTCGTTGTCGGTTCCGCAATAGGCGTGGACGTTGTTGCCCCAGAACTCGGTGGCGAAGGCGCCCACCGGATTCACGTTCTTCAGGGCCTCCCGGTATATCTTGACCTGCTCGGCCAGCACCGAGGTGGCGTAGGAGGCGGAGGACAGGACACCCAGCCCCTTTTCCGCGGCCAGCCGGAAGCTGTCGGCCTGGGTGCAGGCCAGGTACATGCGCGGGTGGGGCTGCTGCACCGGCTTGGGCAGCACCCGCCGCTTCGGTACCTGCCAGTGCTCGCCCTCCCACTCGAACTCGTCAGACTGCCAGATCTGGGGCAGCATGGTGATGGACTCCTCCCACAGGGAGCGGGTATTGCGGGGGTCGACGCCCAGGCCCATCTGCTCGTAGGCGTTGGAGCGGCCGGTGCCGAACTCCACCCGCCCGTCGGTAAGCTGGTCCACCAGGGCCACCCGTTCCGCCACCCGCACGGGATGGTGGTAGGGCAGGATGCAGACGCCGTAGCCGATGCGGATGTTCTTGGTGACGCGGCTGAGTGCGCCGAACATGGCGTCCTGGGCGGGTGAGCCGGAAAAGCCGGTCAGGAAGTGGTGCTCCACGAACCAGACGTTGTCGAACCCGACCTGGTCGGCCAGTTCACACTGGGCCAGGGTCTCCTTGTATAGGGCGTTCCAGTCAATCTCGGTGCCCTCGTAGGGCCGCTGGCACTCAAACAAAAGGCCAAACTGCATGGCGGTTCCTCCTCAAAATGCCTGGGGGGTTGCGGGGATTATAGCGTATTTTGAGGCGCTGAGAGACCGATGCTGCCGGATCTCCCCGGCAGTCGCGCTTTAAATCGGCAGCAGGTGAACCTTTTCCCCTGGCGAGGGATAGACTTGGCTCAAGCTCTTGAGAGGGTCGCCTGCTGAGCATACTGGGGGGCGTTACCGGGTCTTTGGGCAGGGTTTCGGGCCCTTCGGCAAACACAGGGCGACACGGCTTCAGGTCAAGGTACTGGGAAATACAGAGCGCGATTGTCCTGGCCAGATTCCCGAAAGTGTTTATGCCGGGGACTTGGGAAGGGGTTTCCATTGACAGGGCAGTCGAGTCCCACCAAGCGGTGTGGGCAGGCCAGGGTGACGGACGGGAGGGGCTACGGAAGTCGTCCCACTCCTCAGGGGGCAAATCGACACTGAGCAGGGAGCGCAACTTTTCGGCAGGAACTTGAGGAAGCAGCCGGGAAATAATGCCATAGTCGTCGGGGATTTCTCCCTGGCTGCGGCAGCGTTCCAGGTAGAGATGGAGGGACGTAAAGGTATTGAGGCGGAAGCCGCTGCGGGCTATGCGCAGGATGAAGGGATGGGTTTCGGGTAGCGGGAGACGTTCGCCGGTGGCAAACCGCCACTGGTCTATGAAGTCGTCGGACAGGCGACGGAGGCGAAGGACGGCCAGGGGCACTGCGAACTTACGCTTGAGGGCGTCGACGCGGCACCGGAGTTCGGAAAGGGTGTACACGAAGCTTTCTCCTGAAAAAACTAAATTTTCCGGTCATTTCCGATCAGACCCGCTCAATCCCCGTTGGAGATGGGCGCCGCGTGGCGGGAAAATGGCGGTGGGTCCGCCAGGGTTGGGATTTTGGCGGGGCCGGAAATTTGGACTGTTTAAGAATTA
>DAOUHR010000022.1:0-8720 GCA_034428635.1 Dehalococcoidia bacterium | reverse complement strand
AGCGAGGCATTGATCCGAGAACCGGTGGGGCTGGTAGCCCAGGACGAACGGTACCTGAGCATCCAGTTCGGCCCCCTGGAGATAGGTCAACTGGACACCTACACCAAAAGGGTGGTCCGCACCCCAACAAAAGTGTTACCTATCTCCCTGGTCTAAATGTAACCCATCTCCCCAGTTGCACAGTGAGGGGGACGTTGTTCGGCAAGATGACTCGTTGTCTTGCACTTTCACCCCCATCCTAACCTTCCCCCATCAAGGGGGAAGGGACATCTTGGAAAATCGAAAGACCCTGCCTTCTGCCTTCCTGACAAAGACGACGTGCGTTGTTACGACCGGCAATGGCCCAGTTGGAATTGACCTGAGGACGCTAACCCGCGCCCATAGCCGCCAATCCCGCCTCAGCGCACTCCTGGTCCTGGCTGTAGTGGCCGCCGCTGACCCCGATGCCCCCAATCATCTTCCCGTCCACGTTGATTGGGGAGCCGCCCGCGAATAGGATCATGTCTTCCTGGTGAGGCAGGCTGTGGAGCAGTGGCGGGTCTTCCTTGATGAACTCCCACAGGCCCTGAGTGGGCACCCCGAAGGAAATAGCCGTCCAGGCCTTCTGTTGGGCGACCCGTACCGCCAGCAGGGCGGCCCCATCCATGCGGCTGAAGGCCTTCAGTGTTCCATCCGGGTCCACCACGGCAATGGCCATGGGAACGCCAATCTCCACGGCCTTGGCGGCGGCAGCGGCAACGGCCTGGTGGGCCGCTTCCAGGGTAATGCTGGACTTTTCGAAGGATGTGGGCATGGCAGATTCACCTCAAATTGGGATGTTACGGCACAAATATACACTAACCAATCTTAGAGCAACTACCCTGTTACGGGGAGTAGAAATTGAAGAACTCCCAATGACGCGCCTGAAGTGGCCATTGCTCATCGGGTGTTCCGGTGCGTGTAATGGGCTGGCTACGCTGCAGGCCGGCATTGGCCGTACCCTTCCAGGAAGGACTGGAACAAACTTCCTTGTCCAGTCTGCGCTGTTTCAGGGTTACATGGGGGCTAGTATCGCTTTGCCACCACCGGAATCAACTCGTTGTTCACCGGGTCCACCGCCAGCAGGGCATTTTCCAGGGTGATAACACCCAGCAGGCTGGGCTCTCCCTCGTCGGCGAATATCACGGGTGTGGTGAACTCACTGCCAGCCAGCCGTATTCTGGTCTCCCCTATTTCCACCGTCTGAACGCTGCCGTCGGCCAATCGTGATGGCACGGACCTGCTTACGGCCACGCCCAGGGTTTGCAGCATTTCTCGCGGCAGTGCCGTGAAGGTGGAGCCGGTGTCTACTTCAACTTCCACTTCCCGGAAACTCTGCCCTCGGGGGTCTCCCACCTCGATTGTCGCCGTTACTGTTCCCATTATTGTCTTCTGTTACCTCTATTTTTTTCTGGGCAGAAGTTCCGCAATTCTCTGCGGAAAGAGTTCCTTGGCATGATTTAGCCAGCCCCAATTATCGTAGCATCCTGCTCACGGGAACAGCCATCAATATAGGGTCTCGAGTAAGTTTACGTAAGCCTGAGATGTTGAGCGCCACAAACCTGACCTACACCACCCTAGCCCCCAAAATCTTCTCCAAGTGTCCCAAGGCCCAGGTATGGGCATCCGGATCAAACGTCGCCACGCAGTCGGCCGGTACCTCCACCGGATAGTCCCGGTTGCGGGCGTCGGACGTCGTGTGCAGCACGCAGATGTCGGTGCAGACGCCGCAGACAATCACCTTGTCCGGCTGCAGGCCGGCCAGCCTCACTTCCAGGTCGGTGTTGAAGAACCCGCTGTACCGGTTCTTCGGCACCAGGTTGTCTTCGGTCAAGTAACCGGCCAGTTCGGGGATGACCTCCGGCTCCTCGGTGCCCTTGACGCAATGCACCGGAAAGATCTGAAACTCCAAATCGTCCGGGTCGTGGTGGTCGGAGATGAACAGGACATTGGAACCGGCGGCAGTCTCTCGTTCCAGCAGGGCCTGAATCCTGGGAATCAGGGGTCGGTACCCCTCGCAGTACAGATTGTGCCCCGGTTCCAGGAATCCCCGCACCATGTCTATTACCAGCACTACGTTTGCCACGATTGCACCTCCCAGACATTGTTGAGGGAGTTACAGTATATACCTGATAATATCCCTGTTTCGCCTGTATTTCCCACCGGCAAGGCAATTGCGCTCAATCAGCAGGGGCGCATCGCGATGCGCCCCTGCGATTGCCGTGAAATGGCTGAATCTACCCCAACCGAATATCCCCACGCCCTTTCCCAGGGAAACGAAAGTTGAAGGCCTACCGTTCGGCCCTGGCCGTTAACTGGAAGCAGGTCAAGCCGGCACCGTGTTCCCACGCCGTTTCGGAGAAGGGCCGGCGTTCACTCCGCCTTCCCTCAGAATTGTCGGTGGCAAAGTTGGCGCACAATTCGTACTTGGTACCCTCAATTACGCGGTATTCGTAGAAAAGACCGGTTCCCGGATCCTCCAAGGACCGTACGTAAAAGCGGGGACCAACCATTTCTGACAAGTATGACGGCATTTCCTCGTTGATTTCCAGGTAAATATCTATGTTGCTGGAAATGTTCCGCAAGTCGCTTATCCGCTGGTCGTCCAGCCGCACGTCCCGCTGCTGCCCCGGCGTGCCAACCAGGTAGATAGCGAAGCCTACGGTGATTACCACCACCAGTACGGAGCCAATCATCAGCGCCCGTATAATCGGCTTGGCGCGGGCTGCGGACGTGACAACCTCGTCTTCAGCCTGGCGCACATCCCAAAAGTAATATCCAAAAATGGGACCCGTCACCAAGAACACGGCGAGTACTTTCAGGATGAATCCCGTGGTGGGATCGCCATTCAGCAACCTGGACAGAAGCGTGATTATATCAATCAACATGACTGCCGCGGCTACCACCAGGGTTAGATAGGTCATCCAGCGTCGTATCAATGACTGGCGCCTTTCCGGGTCCGCCACCACCGCCGCGGTCAGCCGACGCATCAGGAAAAGGTACAAGGGAAAAGCTACGATAATAGACGCCAGCGCCAGGGTCTGAACTGCCGATGAAGCTGACTCAACCCGGTCCAGCTGGCCTGGAAACAGGTAGTCGATCATGCCGAACAGCACCGCGCCCATGCTGAACGCAAATACATACAGGGTTATGAATGATGTCAGGTAAAAGAAGGCCTCCCGAGCGTAAAGGTATGGCCTGGGCCGGGGCACCGCCACCGGAAATGCCACTTCCGCGAAGGTTGCCAGGCCGCTGCTTACTTCCCGTTCCTCCCAGCCCGCTTCTACCAGCACGTTCCGGATCGCATCCCGTTCCTGCCCCCTTTCCAGGGATTCCTTGATAAATTGACGTAGTTCCTGGTTCACCGATATTCCTCCACTTTCTCCGCCGAATAACTCTCGTCCGTAGCCAGCATTTCCGACAACCCCATCAGCTCGAAACACTGGTGCAGGGTTATCATGTCGCCCAACCGGTGGGCCGTCGTGCCTTTGTCCTTCAGTTCCTCCATCAGCCCCGCCACCACCTTGCCTACGGTCAGCAGCGCGCTGGCGGGATAGATAACAATCTTGAAACCCAGTTCCTCCAGTTCCCCCGCCGTGAACAGGGGCGACTTGCCCGTCTCCACGTAGTTGTACAGCAGGGGCAGTTCCACCGACGCCACCACCCGCTCCGCCTCCTCCGGTGTCCGGATGGCCTCCACGAACAGGACGTCGGCCCCGGCCTTGGTGAAGGCCTCGCAGCGCCGCATCGTGTCGTCCCATCCTGTAACCGCCAGGGCATCGGTGCGGACTATAATCACGAAGTCGTCGTCGGTGCGGGCGTCCACCGCAGACCGTATCTTGCCCACCATCTCGGGGATGCCGATGACCCGCTTGTTGTCCAGGTGGCCGCACCGCTTGGGAAACTCCTGGTCCTCGATGTGAACCCCGGCCACCCCGGCACGCTGGTACTGCCGGATGGTGCGCTGAATGTTCAGGATGCCGCCGTACCCCGTATCGGCATCCGCGATAACCGGCGTCGACACCGTGGCCGCAATATCCGCAGCGTTCCCCACCATCTCCCCCATGGTCGCCAGGGCCAGGTCCGGGTATCCCAGCGTGGCCACCGAAGTACCCGCACCGGTCATGTACACTGCCGGAAACCCGGCGTCCTCAATGATCCGCGCCGTCAGGCAGTCATAAGCCCCCGGCGCCATGATGATTCCCTGCTCTCGTAGCAAATTACGGAGTTGGGTGGTGGGCTGCATGAAGACCTCCAAAGTGTCCTAATCTAGGCTGCAAATGTTTTCAATAGACCGCAGCTTATGAATCGTAATGATCGCCTTTCATATAAGGACGACAAATTGCTCGACAAATGATCAGCATTGGTAACGTCATAGAAATGCATCACTCATGGGCTACCGGTCCGCAGGACCGTAGCCCGGCGCCCATTGACAGGCCCGAGATATAGCTCTCAATATGCTCCTGGTCTTGCGGCCTGTGATTACACAATGGCCCGGCTCACCTTCAATGGCGCTGTGTTCTACGTCCAAACCCAGTTGACGAAGCAGTCCTGCCTCAACTACGGTAACGTATGTGTTTGGGAATTCGGCAGTAATTCGTTCAGGGCTGGTTTCTGAAAGCAGGAACACTGAGGTTTCACCCTCGGCGCCATCCTGCTTGAAAGCGTCACTGGAAGGTCGTTGGGGGCCGTTTGCCAGGTCCGTAGTAATTTCTGATGGCCGGACCCGTCGCATCAACAGATCGGCGTCTTGAATGGGAGGGAACGCAGGTTCAGGTGACATTAATTGGGATGCCTAGTTTCTTTCCCCGGGCAGCAGCAATACGTGCTCCCTCAAGTTGTCCAGGTCGTTGTCAACGGGACCTTCGTATTCTTCAATGCCAGGACCGGCGAAGCTGTACTCCAGGGTCCCGGTGGGGTCCGACTCAATCTCCAGGTCAATTCCGTTCACATGCCACTCTGCAGTAACTCCACCACGCCACGTGGGTACTATGCTGGTAGGTGGAATGGTCTCGCTGTCCAAAACATGGCAGAGTAGCCAAAGCAACCTTGCAGCTGCCATTTCCTCTAATTGCTTCCTGCCGTCAGGGGGACTTGCGTCATGCCAGGGCAACCGACACAGACCATCAATGGTAGGACTCAGCCATCTGATTGGCGAAGGTCGATCGGGAACATCGACAGCTTTGTGACTGACAAATAGCTTCTCTTCTGGCGCGCCAGGCGTCGTCATCAATTCAATAAAGCTATTTACGAGAGATCCCGGCACCAGGCTTTCTGTAGAAGTATTGGCGGCATTTGTGGACATTTATCCTCTCACTGCTTTGAAAGTCCGACCGATAGCGCACTCCTACCCCACCATCCCCCCGTCAATGGTTATCACCTGCCCCGTGATGTACCCGGACCCAGGCCCGCACAGAAACGACACCGCCTCGGCCACGTCGTCCGCGCTGCCGAACCGTTCCATGGGAATACGGCCCAGCACCGTCTTCCGCGCCTCCTCCGTCATCTGGTCCACCATCCCGCCGGTATCAATGAAGCCCGGTGCCAGGGCATTGACGGTGATGTTTCGCGACGCCACTTCCCTCGCCACCGCCTTGGTGAACCCGATCAGCCCGGCCTTGGACGCGGCGTAGTTGGCCTGTCCCGGGTTGCCGCCAATACCGACCACCGAGGAAATATTCACCACCCGCCCCTGCCGTCGCCGGATCAGGTGGGGCATAACGTACTTGGTGCACAGGAAGGCCCCCCGCAGGTTCACATCCAGCACCCGGTCCCAGTCGTCAGAAGTCATGCGCAGCAGCAGCCGGTCCCGCGTTATGCCTGCGTTGTTCACCAGGATGTCGATGCGGCCCCACTGCTCAATTACACTCTTGACCAGGGCGTCGGCGTCCTCCTCTTTGGACACGTCGCCGGACATCACCACCGCCTCGCCGCCCCTCTCGGCGATACCGTCCGCCACCTGGCGGGCCGCCTCCTCCGAGGCCTGGTAGTTGACCGCCACCCGGGCCCCGTCCTGGGCCAGCCGCTGGGCAATTACCGCCCCGATGCCCCGGGACGCTCCCGTCACCAGGGCCACCTGTTCGGCCAGCCGGAGTTCCGCCATTACTGGCCCTCTCCCAGCAGCCCCTTGCGCCCCATTTCCGCTAGCTCTTCCTGCATGTTGTCCAGTAGCCCCATCTCCACGTAGCGCACCGCGGTGTTGATGGCCCCGGCCACGCCGTCGGCCTTTGATGACCCGTGGCCCACTATCACGGCCCCGTTCACTCCGAACAGTGGGCCGCCCATGGTGCGCGGCAAGTTGGTCGTCTGCCAAAGCTGGCCAAAAACCCCCTTCATCTGTTCCTCGGACATGTAAGGCGCCAGCAGCTTCCCCAGGAACCCTCCCAGGGCCGTGCCCATGCCTTCGGTGAATTTGATGAGGATGTTGCCCACAAAGCCGTCGCAAACAATGACGTCCGCCTTGTCGTTGAAGAAGTCCATCCCCTCCACGTTGCCCACGAAATTGAGGTGGCTGCTCTCGAAGAGTTGGTAACTCTCCTGCACCTGCCGGTTCCCTTTGGACTTCTCGGCCCCCACGCTGAGCAGGGCAACCCGGGGATTCTCGGTACCCAGGAATCGGTGGGAGAACACCGAACCCAGCGCCGCAAAATTCAATAGCTGCGAGGGACGGCAGTCCACGTTGCTGCCCAGGTCCATCAGCACCGTGCGGGGCGCCAGCCCAAGGAAGGGACCGCCAATGCAAGGCCGTTCCAGCCCGTCCATCATTCCCAGCACCAGGGCCGCCGTGGCCATGGAGGCGCCGGTAGAGCCCAGGGACACCACCACATCGGCTTGCCCCGCCTTGACCAGTTTGGTCCCCACGATGATGGACGCTTCGGGCTTCTGCCGGAAGGCGTGCATTGGGTGCTCGTCGTCTCCGATCTTACCCACTGACGGGACCACCCTCACCGCCTTTCCTTCCAGGTCGTAATTGTCCAGTTCGCCTTGCACCGCCCCGGAGTCGCCCACCAGCAGCAGTTCAATGTCATGCCGGTCCAGCGAGGCCATCGCGCCCTTGACCGTTTCGCAGGGAGCGTAGTCGCCGCCCATGGCATCCACCGCCACGCGAATTCGCTCCCCAGACGTTGACGATGGACAATCAAACCTTTGCATGTTGCTTTCCCTTCAGCTTCACTTCCCGGGCCCGCCTGCCCGGTGATTCCTTACCCTATGCAGGGTGTCGCAGCTTCACCGTGGCGCTGCCCGTCACCAACTCTTCATCCGTTTGGGTGTTGACCACGGCCACCGCGCAGGTTATCAGCCTGTGGCCGTCCCTTTCTTCTTCCTTCGTTACCTTGCCACGGCTGGCGACCCGGTCGCCCAGGTAAGCAGCCCCCTTAAACCTCGTCCGCAGGCTGCCCGACTCCAGCCAGGCCCACCCGTAGGCGGCGGCCATCATGCGGGACACGAGGGCCAGGGTCAGCATGCCGTGGGCAATGATTCCCGCAAACTGGGTCGTAGCAGCAAAATCGGCGTCCCAGTGCAGGGGATTGTGGTCGCCCGACGCGGCGCAGTAGGCGTTCAACCGTTCCTGTGTGATCTCCAGGGTTAACTCCGGTAGCAGGGATTCCGTTTGCGATTCGCCGACCATGCCCGCTATTATCCCTCACTTTCCGGCGTCAGGACCGTGGTCTTTCCCCTTTGCACGACGTCTCCTGCCCGGTTCTCCAGCGTATAGCCGACGGTCATGAAACGCAGGCCACCCCTGCTGCGGGGCCGCTCGGGCGTCGCTTCGCCGTGGACCACTTCTCCAACGGCCACCCCCGCCACGGCTTCCATTTCCTGGATGCTGTGGATGGTGCCAGCCGGCAGGGACAGCTCTTCCAGCATGGCCCCCAGGGCCCAGGCGCACAGCGCCAGGGGCGGCGCCATTCCTGCATCGGAGTAAACGGTCAGGTAATCCCCCACCGCGTCCAGATACTCCCGGACCGAATGCTCGGTAAGGGTCCAGCTGCCCAGGTCGATGGCCGCGCCCTCTGAAATATCCATGCGGGTTACCCTTTGCACTATTGGGCTTTTACAAACGGAAAGAGCCCCAACCGATTATACCTTAAACGGGGAAATGCCGGGGTGGCCGGCCGCCGATCCAAAGGGCAACCGAATCTTGAATCTTCCTCGAGGGCAAGTCGTTTTGCTCACCGTTTATGTAGCTCTGAGCCTGCCGAAAGGCTTCGACGCCTGCCTAAAGACAACCTACCGGCTCCATTGAATGGCTGGCTACGATATCACGACTTCCGAAGTAAAGGCTCAAGAGGACTTTGAGGGCAGGGCAATCGCATTATGTTTAAATTGTCATTCTGAACGGAGTGAAGAATCTAAACTCCATCCCACAGGCCGACTGGGGGACCCGTAACCGGGCTGACATGCCGGATTTCAGGCCCTTCGGCAAGCTCAGAGCGACCTGTCTTATGCCAGGCGGATGTCTGCCACCTATAGTCTGAATCTAAAGCGCGATTGCCCCGACTTTGAGAGGGTGTACGTTTGGCTGTTCTGAGATACACCCCTCTTGCCATGTCGCATAACCCCTCTTCACCATAGGAATACAAGCATTCCATGGACGTGCTTCCGAAAGCATTCTACTCAAGCCACCGCAGGGGCAGACCTGCGTGTCTGCTCTGTCCCACCCACAATGCGCGCCCCTCCACCGCTGGTCGTCAGGTTCA
>DAOUHR010000021.1:0-20796 GCA_034428635.1 Dehalococcoidia bacterium | reverse complement strand
CTTGTGCTCGCTCCCCCGTATGTGGAATATGGGACTGTCTCCTGCGCTGATAATGTACAGAGGGCCGCCCATATAAAGCGCGACCGAAACTGTGGTCAGCAGGAAGCGTCCCCCACCAACCTGAAAAAAGTCGGCGTTCTGCTCCTCCAGCGCCGCTACTATGTCATCCGGAGATGATATGGCAGCGGCCTCCAGGGCCTGGGCTACCGAAGTGCTTGCTTCTTCCCCCCCGTGGCCGGTCACACCGTCCATGACCGCGTCAAGGAAGTGGCCATTGTCCAGGTCCCGGATCAGGTAGGTGTCTTCGCCATGGGTGGAATTGTCGAACAAGGTTGCTACAACGCTGGTGAGGCTACCGTTGGCCATTTTCCTCCCTCGTCCATATCTTGCCTATTATGATTTGATCTCGACTAGTTGATTGGCGTCACAGCTGCGCTCAGGCACTGGTCAAGTCCCTGAGCTCTTCGTCAGCGTTGAAGGCGTACTTGTTCCAGTGGTCTTCCCGCAACAATTGGAGCGCATCGTTCCACGCCCCCCGGGCTTCTGCCACATTAGGAAGGGCCAGGTTTCGCTTCCGAAGTTCATCAACGTAAGTTGCCAGGCCGTCCCGAAAATCGGCAAAACTTTCGCATGCCCTTCCCCGTACCTGCTCCATCAGCGCAATGCCCGCCTTACGGCACTCCTCGGTGGCCGTAGGTTCAGTGGATAAGCCGTGGGCCATTTCCTGAAGTTCCTGCTCGAAGTTCACCACC
Organism: Dehalococcoidia bacterium; assembly: GCA_034428635.1. GTDB lineage: Bacteria > Chloroflexota > Dehalococcoidia > Lucifugimonadales > UBA3495 > Bin22. The sequence continues at coordinate 20,044 of DAOUHR010000021.1, read as the reverse complement.
GGCCGCATGTTGAACGGACCTCGATAGCCGGCTACGTCAATTGGTGGCGGCAGGAATGTGGTGTAGAACTTTAGCACTTCCAGGTAAAAGTCGTGAATGTCCTGGGGGGCCCGCCCCACGGGAGTTCGGTCCATATCTCCCGTCAACAGCGCCCCCGGATCGATAATGCTCATCTTGGCCGCGCCAGGTTGGAAGAAGATATTCTGCGGCCCCATATCCAGCAGGACGTAGCCGGCCTCGTGAAACCTTTCCTCGGCGTCCAGCAATTGGCGCTGGATTGGGAAGGGATCGTCATCTCCGGCGAAGCAAAGGGGGAAAAGGCAGAAGAGGTTTTGGCCCAGCCCAATGGGAACCTTTAATATTCGTGCCCTCACTTCGCCAACCAGAGGTATGCCCGCGGCACGTTGGGAGATGGTCACCCGATATTCCTGCCCCAGTTCATCGCCAAAGAAAGAGTCGTGGTTGGCTTGTTCAGTGTAGCCCAGCATGGGACAGATCTGGGGGATTGAATTGGCCAACTCCTCATATACCTGGATGGTGCGGTCAGTTCGCTCCTCTATCGAGCCGTGCATCCGGCGGGAAATCATCTGGGGAACTGGCCGCTTTACGACCACCTGCGTGCCAGTTTCCCGTTCTACAGCGGAACGTACTTCATAGTCGGCGCCGCTTCCCAGCAGGCCGGTCAGTTCGTAGTGATCTAGCTTGACTAATTCCATGGCGCTGTTTTCCTGACTGCAAGCAAAATTATAGCACCATTTCGTAAATGCATTAACGATAGTTACCCAGGTTTGCAGGAGATTGTAACCCAATCTTCCCGGGGCCAGAGTTCCAAGTCGATGAATCCGGCCTTTAACAGGGCTTCCTGGGTCTCGGGAAGTTGTTCATCAATAATTCCGGAAGCTACCAGCGTACCACCGGATTTTAGCGCCGGTAATATGTCGGGAGCGCGCTCCCGGATGCCTCTGGATGATATATTAGCAACCGCGAGGTCGAAGGCTCCCGGGGGCGCCAGGCGATGGGGCACGCTGCCCTGGTCCAGTTCCACCTGTTCGCTAATGCGGGTGCGCCGGAAGTTTTGACGAGAAGCTTGAACTGCCTGGGGATCGATATCCAGTGCCACTATACGATGGGCGCCGAGCTTGGCTGCCGCGATGGTGAGAATGCCGGACCCACAGCCGAGGTCGAGGGTTACGGTGCCCGGGTTGATCAATGTCTCCATGACTTCCAGGCAGGTATAGGTGGTTGGATGATAGCCCGTGCCGAAGGCCAGCCCCGGATCAAGTTCCACCAGGACATCTCCCTCTTCCGGTTCATACTCGATCCACGAGGGCTTGATAACCAGTCGGTCTCCTACCCTTAGGAGGGTGAAGTGCTCCTTCCACGCATTCTGCCAATCGGCGTCGTTATTCAGGGGAGTAACCTGCAGTTCTCCCAGGGGTTCAAGGATACTGGCCAGTTTGACTCCTACTTCGATGTGGGAATAACGCTGGCGGGCATCGCTGGGCAGGTAGGTGCGCAACTTAATCCTGTCCGGTCCGTCGTCCTCCATAGAGAGGCCGTACCCGTACCGGTCAAACAAGTATGATATTGGCTCAACGTATTCGAACGGTACGCTTAAGCTGACTTCCTGCCACATATTGCCCTTGTACTCCACAAGAAACCCGGCGGCTGGCGAGTCGGGTTCTATGTACAATCCCTTGGTATATTTTCCTATAAACTCCTATGAGCCATTACAGCCTCCGGAGTTAACCCCATCGGCACCCTGGACTGATCGGACCGTCAGCTTAAAGCATCCTTGATCCGATCGAAGATCCCCTTGTCCTTGTCCGATTTGCCTTTGCTGTCAAGGAGCAGTTCCTCGTCATCTTCTTCTGAGGATTCCTCGTACCCGGTGCCCTGGTAACTTTCAGCGGTAACTTGCTCTTCAGGCTCTTCGACAACTTCCCTGCCGTAGTTGGGGTCCAGGGAACGGGCAAATTCCTCCAAGAGTTTTCGTTGCTTGCCGCTGAGCTTTCCGGGGACCTGCACATCGACGAAAACTCGCAGGTCGCCTTTGCGGCCGTTATTGATGTGGCTAATGCCGCGGCCGCGGACTCGAAACTCGGCCCCGTGCTGGGTTCCCTGGGGAATCTTCAGCGTTGTGGGATCTCCTTCGAGAGTGGGAATTTCTTTCTCCACCCCCAGTGCAGCCTCGGCCATATTGATGGGTAGGCTGTACAGAAGATCGAACTGGTCTCGCTGGAAGAACTTGTGAGGCTTTACGTCCACCAGTATGTAGAGATTGCCAGGCGGACCACCGTTGGCGCCCACGTTGCCTTCGCCAGTGAGTCGGACCTGCATGCCGTCCTGAATGCCTGCGGGTATGTTGACCACGGTCTTGCGGTTACGCCGCTCCATGCCAACGCCCCGGCACTGGACGCAGGGCCGCTCGATAGTGGTCCCTTTGCCCTGGCACGTAGGACAACTGGTTACCTGGGCGAACTGGCCAAACACGCTGCGCTGGGTCCTGCGCACCTGTCCGTTGCCGCCGCAGGTACCACAGGTGCTAATGGGCGTGCCAGGCTCGTTACCTGCTCCGGAACACTCGTGGCAAATTTCGACCCTGGACACCTCGATTTCCCGTTCAATTCCAAAGGCGGCATCTTCGAAAGCCAGCGAAACCCGTTGCTGCAGGTCACTGCCCCTTTGCGGGGCGCGACTGCGGCGGGCGCCGGCGTCTCCGAAAAAGGAATCGAAAATGTCCCCAAATCCACCGAACCCGTCGAACCCGTCGAAAGGCCGGTCGTAGGCGCCGCCGTTGACGCCGGCGTGGCCGAACCGGTCGTATTGGGCCCGCTTGGTGGAGTCACTAAGGACCTGATAAGCCTCGTTTATTTCCTTGAACTTTTCCTCAGCGTCGGGTTCCTTATTCCGGTCAGGATGGTACTCCATGGCCTTTTTTCGAAAAGCCCGGCGTATCTCCTCCTCGGAGTCCTGTCGCGAAACTCCCAGGACCTCGTAATAGTCAGTCTGAGCCATTCCTCGTCACCCTGAACTTGGGGCAGGCTCAATCCGCCTGCCGATTTTGGTGCTTAGTCGTCGGTACCGCTACATTATAGACCAGTATGGAATTTTCCCTCAATCAAGTTCCCCGGGTCTAACAGAGCATTGCCCTCCAGAATTTCGGCCTGCCGGCATTCGAGAAATGAATGCCCGGTCGATTCTGACTGGCTTTTGGGCGGCCGCCATAAATGTTTCCGAAGTTGGAATTTCGTCAACCAAAACTTTTTGCGTTGTATTTCGAGGTAAGTGGCCATAAAATTGCAAACCGTGTTTTGTGCTGTTTTGCCGTTAAGCTGGCGTTGAGATAGACTTCCGGGAACAATCTTATATACACTATGACTCCAGCTTATATATACTAAGACTCTGGCTTATATACACTAAGACTCCGGCAAAAAGAAGCTCTGCGGACAAAGAAACTTGTTTGGAGGAACAGGATCCCGGCAAGCTCGGAGCAGTACCCGATTTTAGGAGAGGCCGATTATGGCGTTGATGACACCCGACCCTACTTTCTATCCTTCTGCCCGACTGGCAGGACAGGCGCCTGCAGAGCGATTGGGCTACGTCGCTGTGCTGAATACAAACGGAAAGCCGGACGCTATGTCCGTCGTCGATCTGGACCCAAGCTCCCCTACCTACAGCACAATAGTAAGTTCGTTGGAAATGCCCAATGTGGGAGACGAGCTGCACCATTTTGGCTGGAATGCCTGTAGCGCCAGCCTGTGTCCCTACGCCCCGCACCCTCATTTGGAACGTCGTTACTTGATTGTGCCTACCCTGCGAACCTCTCGCATTTACGTTATCGATACTAAGCCAGATCCCTTCAATCCCCAAATAGTGAAGACTGTCGAGTCCGACGTTATTGCTAACCGGACCGGGTACAGCCGGCTGCACACCGTTCACTGCGGGCCGGATGCCATTTACCTCAATGGCATAGGCTCTGCGGACGGCGTCTCCCCTGGCGGAATCCTCAGGATTGACCATAATACTTTTGAGCCGTTGGGCGCATGGGAACTGGACCGGGGCCCACAAACTCTTGCCTACGACTTTTGGTGGCACATTGGGCTGGATGTAGCCATCACCAGCGAGTGGTGTAGTCCGGACCTCTTTGAAAACGGGCCCTCTCTTGCCGACATCGTTGCCGGCAATTATGGGCACAAGGTCCATTTTTGGGACCTGCGCCGTCGCCGCCATCTTCAAGAAGTAGATTTGGGAGCCGAGAACCAGATGGTGCTGGAGTTGCGGCCCTCCCACAATCCCTCCAATGCCTACGGGTTCGTGGGCGTAGTAGTCAACAATCAGGACCTCTCAGGTTCCGTGTGGACATGGCACCAGGAAAACGGTAAGTGGGCGGTTACGAAAATCATCGAGATTCCGGCCCAGCCGGCAGACCCCGATCTTCTGCCCGAATCCCTTAAGGGCTTGGGCGCAGTTCCGCCGCTGATAACGGACATAGACCTTTCCCTGGACGACAGGTTCCTTTACGTTTCCTGCTGGGGAACGGGGGAACTGCGGCAATACGACGTATCCGACCCCTTCAATGCCATCCACACGGGCACTGTGGAATTGGGCGGTATCGTCAAGAAGGCCGCGCATCCCAAGTCGGGACCTCTGGTGGGAGGGCCCCAGATGATCGAAATCAGCCGTGATGGGCTCCGAGTCTATCCCACCAATTCCCTGTACAGTTCCTGGGACGATACGTTCTACGATAACATTACCGGCTGGATGGCTAAGGTCAACGTGAACCCAGAGGGAGGCATTTCCGTGGACGAAGACTTCTTTGTTGATTTCGGGGAAGGCCGTGCCCATCAGGTCCGTCTGGAAGGGGGAGACGCCTCTTCAGATACCTTCTGTTATCCCTAGCTTGTTGCGCTAATGCTGGGCGCACTTCCAGTTCACGCAGAACCCGCTGCGTTGGCTTCCCTGGGGCCGCTAATTGGACTAGCGGCCCTTGGTGCTTTCCACGGCGTTAACCCGGCAATGGGCTGGCTGTTCGCTGTCAGCCTGGGGTTGCAGCGGCAGAACATTCGAGCCGTGATCAATGCGGCCTTATATATTGCCGTGGGCCATGTCGCATCGCTGGCGATGGTGGCTCTCGCTCTCGCCGTAGCTGGGTACTTTATCCCACTTTTCTGGGTGCGGATCGCTTCCGGTATTTTCCTGGTGGCCTTCGGCATCTACAAGCTTGTCCTCTACTACCATCACTTCCGATGGGTTGGCATGAATGTCAGTGGACGGGACCTGATCGTCTGGTCTTTCCTGATGGCTACTTCCCACGGCGCCGGGCTTATGCTGGCTCCGATTATTTTAAATCTGGAAGAAGAAGGGGCAGGCGCCGCAGTTGACCTGGACCACCACGCCGGACTTCTGGACCTGACTGACACCGCCTCGGCCTGGGGATTTGGTCTTGCGACACATACCGCCGCTATGCTGGCAGTCATGCTGATCATCGCGGTCGTGGTCTACAAGAAACTGGGCCTGGCCTTTCTGCGGCGCGGGTGGCTGAATGTCGACCTGCTCTGGGCCGCGGCTCTGATCCTGGCGGGTCTGGTCACGCTGGGTTTGGCATTGAGCTAACAATTGGGCAGATTGTCCCATATGAATCACCCTATGAAACCTTCAATAAGAAGTTGGCCTGGTTGATGCATTTTGTATCTGGTACAAGGGCAATTTCTTGACATTTGCAGGTGCAATTAGTACGATAAGCAGTTAAGGGAACCTTTCCCTTAAAGAGCATATCCAGACGGGAAGGAAGAGTGAACCATGGAACTGACCATTTTCCTTGCCGTCCTGGCGGTTGCAGGGGTAATTGGAACGGGGACAGCGTTATGGCTTGTCTTCCGTACCAGAGTTGACGGCAAACGGGTAGAAAATGCCAGAGAAGAGGCTGGAACAGTCATAACACAAGCGGAGGAAGAGAAACGGAGGATCCTCCTTGAAGCCCAGGAAGAAGTCTTGAAGCTGCGGTCCGACGGAGAGCAGGAAATCAAGGAGCAGCGACAGGAACTTAACCGCCTGGAGCGTCGTTATCTCCAGCGGGAAGAACAACTGGAAAAGAAGGGCGAAGCTCTTGAAGAACAGCGGGTGACCCTCACCTTAAAGGAAACAGAGGTTGAAAAGACCCTGGAAGAGGTGAACGGTCTTAAAGATCAGCAGGTTAAAGTCCTGGAAGAAGCCGCCGGCCTATCGGTGGAGGAAGCCCGGGAATTGGTGGTAAAGGAAGGCGAGGAGAAGGCCAGGCACGAATTAGCACGCCGTACGTACGATCTCGAACGAGAGTACAAAGCCACCGCAGAGGAAAATGCCCGCCGGATAATAACCTTGGCTATCAATCGTCTGGCTACGGATGTCGTCTCCGAAACCACGACTTCTATTGTATCCCTGCCAAATGATGAGATGAAAGGGCGTCTCATCGGCCGTGAAGGACGGAATATTCGAGCACTGGAATCCCTTACCGGGGTTGATATTGTTATTGATGACACCCCGGAAATTGTTACGTTGTCCTGTTTTGATCCTGTGCGCCGTGAAGTTGCACGGCTGGCGCTGGAGCGGTTGGTAAGCGATGGCCGTATACAGCCGGCTCGGATCGAAGACATGGTTAACCGGGCCCAGGTGGACATCGAGCAGACTATTTGGAAGGCCGGTGAACAATCCACTTTCGATGTGGGACTCAGCGGGATAGACCCGGAATTGATTCGCCTGCTGGGGCAGTTGAAGTATCGTTACAGCTACGGCGAGAACGTGCTGAAACACTCAATCGAGGTGTGTCTGTTGTCTGGCATGCTGGCTGCCGAAATTGGCGCCAACATACAAGTGGCCAAGATCGGAGGTCTCCTCCATGACGTGGGTAAGGCCTTGACCCATGAGATCGCAGGTCCCCATGCCGAGATTGGCGCAGACTTGGCCAAGAAGTTCGGAATAAACCACAACTCGTACTTATCTATCTTGGAACACCACGACGACGAGCATTCGACTATCGAGTCGTTTGTGGTTGCCAGCGCTGACGCGATCAGCGCAGCCAGGCCAGGTGCACGCAAGGAATCCCTGGATCAGTATGTCAAGCGCCTGCGGGACTTGGAAGATACTGCCGTAGGCTTTGGCGGCGTGGAAAGGGCCTTCGCCATTCAGGCCGGTCGCGAAGTTCGGGTGATGGTCAAGCCCACCGACATAGATGACATAGGCTCCGCCGCGCTGGCTAGGGACATTGCCCGCAAGGTGGAAGAGGATCTGGTTTTCCCTGGCCAGATTAAAGTTACAGTAATTCGGGAAACCAGGAATGTGGAAATTGCCCGCTAAGTGCTCTTCGCTGGAGAGCAGGGCCAGTAAGGCGTTCAGCAGCCCGGTTTGCGGTAGCTAGAAAGCAGGCCCAAGAGCCGGTAGCTTCGGCCCTTGGGCCTCAGTTTATGGCTCCGGCCATTTAACTCATTGCGGCGTTCGGAAAGCCCCCACCGGTTCCCTGAATTCGATTTTCCGACGATAATCAACCAGACTTGTCGTGTCCCAATCCAGTATAAGGAAGGCGAAGTTGCGAATCTTAATGATTGGGGACATCATCGGAGAGCCGGGCCGGCGCGCCATCGGCAGGGTACTCCCTGAGTTGCGCCGGGAACTTGCCTTGGACATGGTAGTAGCCAATGGCGAAAACGCTGCCGGCGGGTTTGGCATAACCCCCGAGACGGCCGGAGAACTGCTGGACAGCGGGGTTGATATACTAACATCTGGCAATCACATCTGGGACCAAAAGGAAATCATACCGCACCTCGATGAGGGGCTCCCACTGATACGGCCCGCCAATTATCCTGACGCGCCGGGACGCGGCTATCTGGTACAGGACGGCGTAATGGTCCTTAACCTCATGGGGAGGGTATTCATGCCAACCCTGGACTGTCCCTTCAGAACCGCCAGCGCAATTCTTGAGGAAGCTGAATCAGAGCACGCCCCTCGTGCAATTATCGTGGACTTCCACGCTGAAGCTACTTCGGAGAAGCAGGGCATGGGCTGGTACCTGGACGGGAAGGTAAGTGCGGTGCTTGGGACCCATACCCACGTGGGCACCGTTGACGCCAGGGTTTTGCCCAAAGGTACGGCTTTCCTCACTGACGTGGGGATGACAGGTCCGGTGAACTCTGTCATAGGCAGTGATACCAACGCGGTGCTGGACCGTTTCCTTACCGGATTGCCACAGCGGCTTCCCGTAGCCAGAGGACCGGTGATTATTAATTCGGCCCTGGTGGAAATAGACAATGAAAGTGGCAAGGCCACTTCGATTCAGAGAATAGATCGCTTGGTGGAATAATATGGATGGACTTGTAGACCTGCATTTGCACACTCTTGCCTCTGACGGGCGCCTGACTCCCACTCAACTGGTAGACCTGATTGCCAGCAAGGGAGTTACCGTAGCTGCTATCTCGGATCACGATACGACTGACGGTGTCGCCGAGGCAGTTCGGGCGGCTGCCGCGCATCCCAACCTGGAAATCATTCCGGCCATTGAGTTGAGTACCGATATTCCGGGGGATGAGATACATATGCTTGGTTACTTCCTGCAGTACGAAGACGAGGAGTTCCAGGCGATTCTGCGCCGCTTCCGGGAAGGCCGGCTGGAGCGTGGACGGATGATGGTGGAGAAGCTGGCGGCCCTGGGCAAGCCTGTTGACTGGGAAAGAGTAAAGGAAATCGCCGGCGACGGTTCTGTCGGCCGTCCCCATATTGCCCTGGCTATGGTTGAGGCCGGCTACTTCAAAGAGCCCAAGGAGGCCTTCTACGAATACCTGGGCCGTAACGGACTAGCCTACGCGGAACGGGAAAAGATGACGCCTGAGGAGGGTGTCGAAATGTTGGCCAGGGTAGGAGGCACCGCGGTCCTGGCTCACCCGGCGAATCTCGAGGATTTGGATACAAAGGTTGTTCAGCTGAAGGAAGCGGGCCTGGTAGGAATGGAAGTCCATTATGCCATGTACAGCGAGGAAACCATCCAGCGCCTCGTGGAAGTGGCCAATCGGCACGGACTGATTCCCTGCGGTGGCAGTGATTACCACGGACTGGGCAACACGGGCGAACAGGAACCGGGGCTGTTGGGGCCGCCCATGGAATCGGTGGAACGACTGGCGAAAATTTCCAATAATCTGACCAAAAACCGATAATGTAGTCTGACCGCAGAATGGGTCTGGACCTGTTTGGCCTATACCTTTACGCTTATCTTGCCGGAGCTGTTCCAACACCCTACCTTGTTGCCAGGTTGGTCAAGGGAATTGACATACGGCAGTATGGCAGCGGAAACGTTGGCGGCTCGAATGTCATCCGGCAGCTTGGGAAGGGGTGGCTTGTTCCCCTCGCGGCAATGGAGTTCCTGCTAAAGGGCCTTTCTCCGACTTTGCTCGCTTATATTGTCCTCGCTGACAATATTCCTGCAGGACCCCGTACTTCACCGTTGTTCTTGAGCGTGCCCCTGGTGGCGCTGGTGGGCAACAACTGGTCCGCTTTCCTCCGATTCCAGGGTGGTAGAGGGTTGATGGTAGTATGTGGGATTACCCTCGCCCTGGCACCAATCTTATTTCTCGTGGCGATGGCGGCATACCTCGCGGGTTGGCGGGTTAGCCGGAGTTCGGCGGTTTGGGCATTGGTCGCGGTCGCATTATTGCCGGTCCTTGTTTGGGCGCCCGGCGGTATCTTGTTACTGGACTGGCAAGGACTTTGGTTACTGGCGAGGGACGGAGTCCTGTCAGCCTCCGGACCGAACGAAACCCTTGCCATGAGCGTGTTCTGCGGCGCTGTTCTATGCGTGGTGGTGTTGAAGCGCCTGGTCGGCAACTCCCTGATGTTGCCCGATGATACTTCCAAGGGCAGGGTGCTGTTTAATCGGCTTTTCCGAGATCGGGACGTAGAGGACAGGGAGAAATGGGTTGGCCGGGTACCCGACTAGCTCGGCATTAAAGTGGGGAGGCATTCAATTGGCAGAAGCGCCATCGGAGCAGACTAGAGATAACAGCCAAAGCCCCGGAGTTTGCTTTTGGCATTCGGATGTCCAGACGGGACTGTTCTGCAGCAGGTGCGGCAAGCACATTTGTCCTCAATGCCTGGTCCAGGCGCCCGTGGGAATTCGCTGCCGGGAGTGTGGCAAGGCCCAGCCGATGCCCACCTACGATGTTCGGCCTGCCAATTATACCCTGGGAATCGGTGTGGCTATCCTGCTGATGATCGTTGGCACCCCCACCTGGGTGGTACTGGACAACCTTTTGCTGGCCTTCGGAGCTTATGGTTCCGTATCCGGCATGGTGGCGATAGTATTCGGATTCGTCACAGGCGACCTGGTGAGCCGTACCGTTAACCGCAAGCGTAGCTCGTTACTCGCCCTGATGGCCTGCACGGTCGTGGTTTTGACCTACCTGGTTAGCAGACTGTTCAGTCCCTTCGGCTTTGGTGTGATGGACGTGCTGTTCTTGGGGGTAGGGGTCTTTCTAGCCTGGCAGCGGTTACGCCCCTAATCACCTTGAAGCTCAGACCATAGCAATTCGATGGCTTCTCTGGAGGTGCTGTAACTGAACCCCCTTCGTTGAAGGAAGGGGGTTAATTTTTGCCGGAAGGACTGAGGAGTGCATTCCTGGGTCGCTATCTTATTTGCCTGCTTGCGGCCAGCGTTACAAGCGCTGACCGTTTCGTCTATGCCTTCCAGGGCGTCGTCTACCAGGTGCTGCTCTACTCCCAATCTACGTAATTCCTGCCGCAGGGCACGACTGCCCCTTGGCCGGCGTCGTTCCCGGCTACCGATCCATTGGGCACAAAAGGAGGCGTCGTCCAGGTACTTCAAGTCTTTCAGGTAGGTGATGGTTTTGGCTACTGTAGAGGCGGCAAAGCGACCTTCAAGGCGGCGCTCCACTTCCCTTACAGTGCGTGGCCTATAGTTGAGAAAACGCAACGCGGCAGTCAGACAATCGGAAAATGATTGTCCTTCTGCCACGTCGTCGACTTCTTCCCTCGATTTATGGGACGGCATCAGGTGTCCTGGTCTTATGGTTGGGTTGGGTTATTCCTCTTCTTCGTGTTCCGTCAGCGTTGCCAGTATCGCGTCTACGTCTGCTTCGCCAGGAGGGTTCACCGGGTCAGCGCCTGTTTGGGGTGAAAGTTTGGTACGGACTCTGCTTTCGATGGATTCGGCAATCTCCGGGTGCTGGAGCAGGAAGTCCTTGGAGTTTTCCCTGCCCTGGCCGAGGCGAGTGTCGCCGTAGGAATAGAAGGCGCCGGCCTTCTTCAGTATGCCTTCGCTAACCCCCAGTTCCAGCAGATCTCCCATCTTGCTGATGCCCTGGTTAAACATAATGTCAAATTCGGTGACCCGGAAGGGAGCTGCGATCTTGTTCTTTACTACGCGGGCACGAACCCGGCTGCCGATAATGTCGGAACCCTGCTTTATGGATTCGGTGCGTCGCAAATCGATTCGGACCGAACTGTAGAACTTGAGGGCCCGGCCGCCGGGAGTGACCTCCGGGCTTCCGTAGGTGATGCCTACCTTCTCGCGAAGCTGGTTGATGAAGATGACCGCCGTCCGGGAATGGTGTATCGTGGACGTCAGTTTGCGGAGGGCTTGGGACATCAGGCGGGCCTGGAGGCCAACGTGGGTGTCCCCGATGTCGCCTTCAATCTCCGCCTGGGGTACCAGGGCGGCAACGCTGTCAATGACAATAGTGTCCACCGCACCGCTGCGGACCAACTGCTCGGTAATGTCCAGGGCCTGCTCTCCGCTGTCAGGCTGGGAAATTAGCAGGTCTTCCAGGCTAAGCCCGCAGTTGGAGGCATAAGAAGGGTCCAGCGCGTGTTCGGCGTCAACGTAGGCGGCTATGCCTCCCAGTTTCTGGGTTTCGGCCATTATGTGTATGGCCAGGGTGGACTTGCCAGCCGACTCGCTGCCATATATTTCGGTTACCCGCCCCCGGGGAATGCCACCGGCGCCCAGGGCTATATCCAGGGCCAGCGACCCGGTGGGTATCACTTCGGTGGACAGGCGCTGGGCTGCTTCCTGTCCCAGGCGCATTACGGCTCCCTTGCCGTGGTCCTTTTCAATTCGCCCCAAGGCAATTTCCAACGCGGCAAGCTTGTCTTTCTTGGCATCTACGGTCATATCCTTCCCATCCCCTTAACAAGTTATGGGAATCCTAGCACGGTGCCCGGAAGCCCAACAAGTAGCAAGTGTCAGTAAAAAAGAACGGGCTTTAGATGGCTGGTTTTCCTTCACTAGCCGGGGCAACATTCGACCCATTTTGGATGGCCCATGGCGCCCTTGCAGATGGATTTGCGAGCCGTTCAGAGCCCGATCTTTGCGGTTACGATTGTAAGATTTTGAAGGAAGGCCAACGGCCCTCCAGCTAGAAGTCTCAATAGCCGCCCTTGTACCCGATGGTAATGGCGCCGTCCTGGACGATGACCGGCGTAATGCGTTCGCCGTCGGTCAGCTCCAGTAGTGCGGGAATTTGGTCGGGCTGCTTGGCCAGGTCAATTTCTGTGTAAGCGGTCTTGCTGCGGCGATATTCCATCTTGGCCGCTGCGGAGAATGAGCAGTCCGGGTGAGTGTAGATGACGATTTCCGGGGCGTTTTCTGTGGTCACGAGGCAACTCCTTGGGACGCTTTAATGGTCCGACGCCTTCCGGACCGAGGGAATTCTCCTGGATATGAGCGCCGGATTTAACCAGTATTTTACGTTTACCTGCTTCAATATTCAACGAGGCCATTGCCGGCTTGTCTGGTCGCGGCATGCCGCGGCGCCGTCTCTGCATTCCGGGCAGAGGGAAATCAGCCATAGTGAGGTTACCCTGGCCCATTCCCGCTATGCCGAGCCCCGCCGATTCGTGATATGCTCTTTTTCCGACAAAATCGGCAAGAATCACACCTGTAGACGAGGGTGCGAAATATGGAAGAGGCAGAGACCCTTCGCGACAAGTTGATTGTACTTTTGCAGGATCATGCCATTGGCGTGGCTTACTTGACTCCTATTCCCAGAGGTGGTCGCCTGCGGGGCGCCGCAGCCAGGGAAATGGAAAGTGCTCTTGACGGACTGGCTTCAGCGTCGACCGGGGGTATCGAAATTTCCGCAGACCTGGTCTATGGTAACGGCTGCTTTGCAACTGGGAGGTACTCCGAGGCCGCGAAAGTCTATGCCGGCATCCTGGTCCAGGAACCGGAAGACGTGATTGCCAGGTTTAACCTGGGTATATCCCTGCTTCGGCTAAAGAAACCCGACCTGGCGGTGGCCGAACTGTCCCGCGTCCTTGAAAGGGAGCCGGATATGCCGGAGGCTCACTACCAGCGAGGTAACGCTCTGGACGATTTGGACCAGGCCGAGGCTGCGGTGCTGGACTATAAGACTGCTATTGCTCTGGCTCCTGAATACCTGCAGGCCCATTTCAATTTGGGTGTGGTCCTGGCGCGGGTCGGACGACACCGCGAGGCTGTGGCCGCATTTGATGAAGTCATCGCCCTTCGTCCTTCGCTGTCCAACGCATATCTGAATCGGGGTGCTTCCCTGGACGAACTGGAACTGCACGACCAGGCGATTGAAGACTACTCTTATGCTTTGGAATGCAACCCTGAGAGTGCGGATGCTTACTTCAATCGCGCCCGGACTTATTATTACCTGGGCCAGATCGAGGAAGCTATTTCCGACTACACCGAAGTGGTCACCATCCGGCCCGACGACGCTGAAGCACTTAACAACCGGGGCTTGGCCTACGACGCCCTGGGGGAATACAGGCATGCCCTGTCGGACTACAGCGCTGCCGTGGTCCTTGTTCCCGATTTCCAGGCTGCACTGAACAATCGGGGCGCCGCCTATGAAGCCATGGGCAAGGAGCAAGAGGCCCTGGCAGATTACCGCGCTTCCATTTCTGCTGATAGTACATTCGCCGTGGCGTGGTATAACGCCGCTCGCCACTTTGCGCGCCAAGGTGAAATAGAGGAATGCCTGGAACACCTGGATGAGGCAGTTCGTCTCGAAGCCCACTTCGCCGATGAGGCACCGGACGACGAAAACCTCGGCTGGGTACTGAAACTTATGGACCTAAAGGACAACTTTTGCCGGCAATAGTCGGGCGCGGTTGGGCACTAGCTCGATTCCAATCTCAGTCGAATGGGGCGGGAAATAACAACAAAGCAGCCGGAAGCGCGTCAAGAGCTTCCGGCTGGGTATTCGTTACCGGATAGGAGTTCCCTGCCCCATCAGGTCTTTTCAGGCAAGTCGGGGTCAAGGACAGCATCGGGAAAGTCATCCAAATCCAGGTCGCCTCCAGGGTCATCTAGTGATTCAGCCAAAGCCGGCGCCCGCAACCGATGAATCAGGACGTTGTGGAAGATTACCAGCAGGGCCAGCACTGAAAGCTCCAGCACGAAGAGCCTTTCACCGTAGAAATAGGGGAAAGTCTGGCTGACAACCAGCAACAATCCGAAGCAGGCTGTAATCCCCAGGGAAGACCTGAAAGCCGACCGCCGGGAGACGTATACTGTTGCTACCCCAACAGCTATCCCTAGCAAGAACAGGACAGGCGTCAGAGCCAGGGTTACACCTGCCAGGGTTACCATTCCATCGCCCCCACGGAACCTGGTGAAAACTGACTTCCAGTGGCCCGCAACGGCTGCGCCGCCGGCGATGATCAGCGCGTTCTCTGGAACGCCCAGGAGGCTGGCAATCTTTACAGCCAAAAACCCTTTGAAAGCGTCGCCGGCGAAAACCAGTATTCCGTTCTTCCTGCTGATATTCCAGTAGACGTTGGCGGTGCCGGCTCGGGTGCTTCCGGTGTTGAAGATATCTATACCCCGCCGCCTGGCCGCCAAATGGGCCAGCGGAATGGAACCAATCAGATAACCCACTACAATCGACGCCAGCAAGCTTTGAATCAGAGCTATTTCTGTCGACACCGATCCCCCATCACTGTTTACTGCTCGCCCGCATCCGATTCCGCTCGCCGCGATGGCTGACTGCTAATATAGCACGTAAGCATGGGCAAATACAGGGCAGGCAACACTGCTCAAGGCACGAATGAAGGGTGAAGGCGACTCTCTTCCCCTGGATTTCCCGCGCCTGTGCGAGAAGCCCTTACAAATGCTTGGTCTACCAATCCCGCAAAGAAAGTGAGAGGGCAGAATTCGTGGTGGTCAGACCCACGTTTGAGACTGCCGGCCTAAATTTGAGCGGTAAAACAGATGGGGCTTAACTTCCCTACCCCGGCTTTTCTCCGATGTACAGCCAATAGCCCAGGTGGCCGGCACTGACCGCCTGATCCAGTCTTTCTACCAGCCCGTTCCAATCGGTAGCGGGGACGAGCTGGCCGAGTTGGCGGTCTTGCTTCTGGCCTTCGACGGTGCCTGCAAACGCAGAGATCGCAGCTAAACCGGCCTTGATTTTGGCCAGCAGTTCCGCCACGTGCTCAGAGGCATCTTCTCGATATATCCTTACCAGACCTGCCTCGGAAAGTAGTTGGGCGTAACCTTCCACCCCAAGGGCGCCGGTCACGCATAGCATCTGGCCCAGAGAATTATCCAGTTCCTTGGGCAGGAAACCAGGCTCTACTGTCACGTCGCTGATACCCAGCCGGCCACCTGGCTTCAGGAGGCTTACTGCCTGACTAATGGCAAGCTTCTTATCGGGGAACATGCTCAAAGAACACTCGGCGAACACCCCGTCGAAACTAGCTGGTTTCAGGGGCGGCGCTTCAGCATCCCCCTGGACGAACCAGGAATCGGCGGGGATGGGGGCATGAAGGGCCCGTAACCGGGCCTCAGCCACCGCTTCCCGCCCGTACTCAATGCCTACAACCTTGCAGTGAAACGTCCGGGCGACAGCGTCGGCGCTGGCGCCCCTGCCGGATGCAAGATCTGCCACCCAGGTGTGCCCGCTCAGTCTCATCAATCGTCCCAAGCGGTTGGTTAGACGCAAACCGCCCGGGTGAAGGGAATCGCCCAGCAGCATTCGTGCCAGGTGTGACTGGTAAAGGTCGGCGCAGCAGGCCTTGTCCTCTTGGCCTTTGTATTCAGCCATTACCAGCCTGCCTTTGCCTTTCGGCCAATTCCTCTCTTACCTGTTCCCGGTATCCCACCGAGTTGTAGGCGCAGAAAGGTATGGCCCGGCCGTCGGGCACCAGGACGGCGACGCAGCACTTCATAACCTGCTTCACGTTAAAGGTATAGGGGTCCAGGAAGTCTTTGATGGCGATCTGGAAAATATGCTTATTCAGATGGTCAATTCCGTATGGCAGATCCAGCCCCGGACCGCAGGCACACTGGAACTGGCCCGCCGTTTTGTCCGACCCGGGCACTGCCGACGCGGACCAGAGGCCTTCCAGGGCTTGCCGTATCTGCGCCGCGTCGGGCACTTTGGGAAGGGCGACGTTGGTGATGTAGTCCAGGTAGTCCTCTATTTTCAACAGCCGCGGCAGGGGAGTTACCTGTTCCTCATCCACGTAGACGTAGGAGTTGACCTGGCAGGTGGGAAAACAGCAGGGCACCGGTACGAAATCTTCCAGGACAAAGCGGCCGCCGGTCTGCTCAACGATTCCGTGGATAACGTCAGGAATGGTTACCCGGTGCATTGGATCGAAGGGAATGTGGCGCCCCACGTGAGTAACCGGCTGCAGCACTACACCACGTACTGCCGGATGTTCCAGGCCAAATTCCAGTATGGCGCCAACCTCGTCGATATTCACGTCGTATTCGATAGCCGCAACCAGTACCGCGTCCAGCCCCACCTCTGCCATTCGTTCCAGGCCCTGGAGCTTAGTATCCAGCAGATCCTCGCCACGGATGGTCTTGTATGTTTCCCGGCGCAGTCCGTCGAACTGAAAGTAGATGACCGGATTCAGGCGAGCCATGAGGTCCAGGAACCGGTCATCCCTGGCCAGGCGTATTCCGTTGGTGTTGACCATTACCTGGCCTATGCCCCGATCCATGGCGGCCTGAATCATCGCCGGCAGGTCGGGGTGTATGGTAGGTTCCCCGCCGCTGAACTGGACTACTTCCGGGTTGCCTTCCGTTTCAACGTAGCGGTCCAGCATAGTCTCAACCTGATCCAGGGTGAGGCTGTACCCAGCTCCGGCATCGGCGAAGCAAATGGGGCAGTTGAGGTTGCACCCTGTGTTGACCTCAATCAGGGCAAGGCAGATGTGCTGCTTGTGCTCGGGGCAAAGGCCGCAGTCCAGCGGGCATCCCTGGTCAACCTGAGTGCTGAAGTCCAGCGGAATGGTTCCTGGCTTGTTGAAGCCGATAGAGTCAACGTACATTTTGGCGTCCGAACTGATGATGCCTTCAAACCAGCCATGGTCGGGGCAACGCTTCTTCATATAGACTCTGTTGTCCCTGATTATTATTTGGGCATCTATAACCCGCTTGCATTCGGGGCAAATACTGCGGGTCAACTCATGAAAAATATAGTCTGCGTCCTTCTTGGTACGGGGACCGCCCAACTGACTCCTCGAATCCTCCATCAATCCTCCAAACATCCACATGACGTACTCCAGACGTAGGCGAAAATTATATAACCCCCGGAAGTTAAGCTTTGTCAAATTCTGCTAGGCCAATTTCGGCACAAATTTTGGTTGGGGTATACTGAGAATCAAGATACCGTGATTAGCCTTGAGAGGCACAGCCTCCAACTTTGGACCTTTCGGAGAGCCGTACATGACCGTACACCAATTGCCGCTGGAAGGAATGGTCGTCCTGGACCTTACCCAGATTATGGCCGGCCCCGTTTGCACCATGCTGCTGGCCGATATGGGCGCGGACGTGATCAAGATTGAAAAACCTAATGGCGGGGACGATACCCGCCGAATGGGACCGCCATTTACCGGTGACTGGGCCTCCGGGTTCCTGGCCCTTAATCGGAACAAGCGAAGCCTGGGGTTGAACTTGCGGGAAGAGGAGGGGAGAGGGGTTTTCTGGAAGTTGCTGGAGTCCGCCGACGTGGTGGTGGAAAACTTTCGACCGGGAGTGATGGACCGGCTAGGCCTCGGTTATGCCGACCTGGCTGGCTCGAGGCCATCCCTCGTTTATTGTTCCATTTCGGGCTTCGGGGCTACTGGCCCGTACCGGAATCGGGGCGGGTTCGACCTGGTGGCCCAGGGCATGAGCGGGCTAATGAGCATAACCGGTTTTCCCGACGGGCCGCCGGCCAAGGTGGGCGTTCCCATCACGGATATTTCCGCCGGCACGCAGGCCGCCTTTGGCATAATGTGCGCTTACGTTCATGCCCTCAAGAGCGGGCAGGGCCAGGTGGTTGATGCCTCCTTGATGGAGGCCGGCATCTTCTACACAGTCTGGGAGTCTGCACTCTACTTTTCGGAGGGGGAGATACCGGGTCCGTTGGGTTCGGCCCACCGGGTCTCGGCCCCGTACCAGGCCCTGCGTACCAGCGACGGGTACATCAATATTGGCGCAGCCACTCAGTCCACCTGGGAGCAGTTCTGCCGTGCTACAAGCCTGGATGGCCTTATCGATGACGAGCGGTTCAGGATGCCAGGCGACCGAAAGGCTCGGGAGAAGGAACTGGCGGCCTTGCTTGAGGCTACCCTTTCCAACCGTCCCACGGCCTACTGGCTGGAATTGCTGGACCAGGCTGGCGTGGTAGCGGGCCCTATCTACGATATGCAGCAATTCTATGATGACCCTCAGGTGAACGCCAGAAATTTGGTGGTGGACCTGGAGGATGACGACCTGGGGGTTCTCCGCCATATTGGAGTTCCGGTGAAATTGTCGGAAACTCCTGGCGGCGTCAGAAACCGGGCGCCGGCCCTTGGTGAGCATAGCCGGGAGATATTGGAGGGTGTCGGGTATTCTTCCGATGAAATAAAAAGCCTTATTGATGCCGGAACAGTGGTATGCCAATAGGGACAGTCAGAACCGGATAACGCATAGCCAAGAGCGATGGAGGCATGTGGCACTACTTTCAGATCACCTTCTCTAGCCGTTACGCCATTCAAGGCCCTCGGTGGTTTCGAGGAAACGGTCTATAAGGCGCTGGCTGGAGACTATTACGCTAGGAGTGAACAGGTTGGCGTCCTGTCCCTGGCGATCCACCACATTGCCGCCGGCTTCCCTGGCCAACAGCAATCCGGAGGCGCTGTCCCAGGGGGACAGGGAATGGTGGAAATACAGGTCCAGTCTGCCTGCGGCGGCATAGGCCATCCCCAACGCTGACGAACCCAGCAACCTCATGGTCTGAAACCCCGGCCACAGGGACCGTATCATGTCCAGAGCAGTCGCGGCCTTGTCGTCATAGTAGCCCAGGTCGAAGCCCAGCGCGCATTGGGGAATGTCCTGGCGGTCGGACACCGACATGGATTCTCCGTTCAGCCACGCCCCCTGTCCTTGCTGGGCGGTGAACGTCTCCTCCTTGATAGGGTCGTAGGTAACGCCCATCACTACATCGCTGCCCCTCGCCAGGGCCACTACAACGCAGAAATGGGGGATGCCCTCGGCAAAATTGCGTGTGCCGTCTATTGGGTCGATTACCCATGTGAATGGGGAACCAGTTTCAATGGGGCTGGATTCTTCGGAGAGGATACTAAACTGGGGAAATTCCGATTGGACCAGGTCCAGAATTACCCGTTCCGCCGCCAGGTCTACGTCGGTTACGATGTCGGCCCGTCCCTTGAAACGGACCTCTTTGTCGGTAAGAAAGCGCTGCTTGATAATGTCGCCTGCCCGTTGAGCCGCATCCAAGGATACTTCGAGAGCCGTGCGGCCACTCTCCGAAAGAGGGATGGCTTCGATGTCTTGCTGGTCCATCAAGAATCCTTGTAGGTTAAATATTGGAAGAAACGGCGGCAGAGAACGCAGTTCTCTGGACCGACTATGATCAGGCTAGACCATTTCGCCCAGCCCCATCTTCTCGTAAACTTCGCCCATTGTTTCGCGGGCAATGGCGCGGGCCCTCCTGCCCCCTTCCGAAAGTACTTCCTTCACGTAGTCCGGTTTTTCTTCCAGTTCCCGACGCCTCTCCCGCAAGGGTTCCAGGAAGGTGTTGATGCT
>DAOUHR010000020.1:0-15469 GCA_034428635.1 Dehalococcoidia bacterium | reverse complement strand
TTCCGATCTAAAGGGTGGATGAGGCATTGAAGTAATCAGGAACGCCAGCCTGCGCCATTCCACAGCCAACTCCCGGTGCGGCGAGGCCTGCCCCTTGACACATCTTGTCATACCTGCGAAAGCCTGCAGCCAATACTCTGTCGCCTAATGTGGCTGGGGCGGCGGGTAGCTTTTCGCTTGCCCATAGTTTTTGCTTATCCTATAGCCCCGGGCAGCCGCTCGGGGGAAGGTCAAGACTGAATTAGGCCCGACTGGGGCATGGTCCAGGGCAGACGATAGAACGGCGCAAATTGCGGGGCGCGCGGTATCGGCATTTCGCCGAAGGGCACATCTATTACCACTGGCGCCTCTTGTTCCAGTGCCAGGGGAATCAGCTTCTCCAGTTCCATGGGGTCGCTGGCCCTGAAGCCCACCGCGCCAAATGACTCGGCGAACTTTACGAAGTCCGGGTTGTGCAGGTCGGTCCCGTAAGTTCCCCCAAAAAAGTCGGTCAGGTCGCGGGCCACGTTGCCGTAGGAGTCGTTACGGAAGACAACGGTAACGACGTTGATGCCGTACTGGACTGCGGTGGACAGTTCGGAGGAGTTAAACATGAACCCGCCGTCGCCGGTCATGCAGACGACAGGGCGTTCGGGCTGGGCGACCTTGACTCCCAGGGCGGTAGGGAAGGCGTATCCCAGGTTAAACGAATAGCCGGAATCGATGTACGTCTTGGGGTGATTCACCTGCCAGTGAGTGCGGGCGTAGTATCCGAACTGGGTAACGTCCCAGACTACGAAAGCATCTTCCGGAACGCCTTTCTGCATTGCCTCCAGGACTTCGTACTGCGGTTCCTGGAGACGGATGTCGTAGTAGGCTATCAGGTTTCGGGCCGCGGTCACCGCCTCTGCCGGGGACGGTCGGTCCATTGCCCCGGCATCGATTAGGTGCGGGAGGAGCGCCTCGATCGTCGCTTTGGCGTCGCCGTGCAGGGGTATGGTGTTGGCCTGGTGCCTGGTCAACTCTGAATCGTCGATGTTGATGTTCACCAGGACGGACGCCTCACCGGCTGGGTTGCCCAGGGCGAAGCGGGCGCCAATCCCTATAACCACGTCGGCGGCCTGCATCACGTCGAAAAGCTGGTTCATTTCCTGTATTTCACCCCTCGGACTGAAACAGGAGCCGTAGGAAAGGGGATGGCTGTCAGGAATTGTCCCCTTCCCCCCGCTGGAGGTGATCACGGGTATGTTGGTCGCCTCGGCCAGCTTCACCAGGGCTTGTTCCGCATCGGACCTCGCCACTCCGCCTCCGGCGTAAATCAGGGGCGTACGGGATTTGCCGACGACTTCCGCAACCTCGCGAAGGCTTTCCGGGCTGGGAACGATGGGCGAAATGCGGGCGGGATTCCGAAGCTGGACTTCCTCCCTTTCCACCCCTGCCTCCGGAGGCATCTCCACCAGGACGGGACGCGGTCTCCCAGTGCGCATTTGCCTGAAGGCTTCGAACACGGCGTCCGGAACTTCACGGGGCCGGCTGGCCTGACGCTGCCACTTTGTGACCGGGCGAACAACGTCGGGCTGGTTGGCGATCTCGTGAACGGCTCCCCGGTTCTTGCCGATGGCGCCCCGGGGGATCTGGCCGGCGATGATGAGGACGGGCGTGGACCGCGAATACGCGTTGGTCAGGCCTGGGGCTGCATTGTAAAGGCCCACTCCGGGTACTACCAGGGCAACCCCTGGCTTTCCTGACGCGCGGGCATAGCCATCGGCCATGTAGGTCGTGGCCTGTTCGTGACGGGGCGCAATCATGCGGATTCCAGGCTCGTCCCGCAGCGCCGCGACAATTCCGTATATCTGTATGCCCGGTATGCCAAAAACAACCTCAACGCCCTCTCCTGCCAGGGATTTCGCAAGGGCCTCCCCTCCGCTCATTGTGACCATTGTTCGATTCCTCCACTTGGGGCAGGCGCGGAAGTTGTTCTATTGAAGCGCCGGCAATTGGCGGCAGCGTGCAGGCTGAAATGGGAATGAAGATGCCCTGTGGCGCGAGGGAAGTTTTGCACCCGCTCTGACATCGACCCTTTCAAGCTTCCGATTGCACCCACAATTTTCGAGGGCCAGCTTGGGGCGCTACCCGGGCTTTTGACTTGTTTGAGGTGTTCTGATTCGCGCCAGGGGCGCTGTCCCCCGGTGGATTTAGAGGCCTGGGTTTGCACTCCTTGAGCGGGACCAGAATCCAAGGGCTATCAGATGAAGCAAAGTATACCATCACCCCTACGGCCGAACTTATGGTATCGAGTCTGGTTTTAACAGTAAAGTCGTCAACAATGTGGGTCACCCCACGCATCAGAGGGGCTACATTCAAGAACCGCCAAACGTATTCGATTGGCCGCTCAGTCCGTTCGTGCGGTGGAGGTCAGGTGGTGCGCAACTGGCCCAGGATATCTGGAACGAGGCTCGTGACCATATGCGAAAGCCGGCTGCAAGGATCTTTACGAGCTTCAAATGCTGAAGTCGAACGGCAATAGCTTTTGAGTCGTAAAGGGCTTCTGCAGGTTGTCGGGGCCCTGGATTGACGCCGAAACAGAGGGAACCGACTATCTGTTGGCCCTGGAAGCTGTTTCAAAACTGGAGAATATAGTGACCCTTGTATATGTTCGAGGAACGCCATTTACCTGTCACCTTCATCCCGAACTCCCCCATCAGGTGGGAAGGAGTATATATAGTGACTTCCCAGACTAAAGGGCGGACACAATGCCCGCCCTATTTCTCTGGTTCCAAGTGTTCTCTCCCCTGAGAGGCCCTCTAATGCAAAAAAGTGATGTCCTTCATCTCCGCCGCTGACACGGTCAAGTACGGCATCAATTCTCGCACGTCGGGCAGGTTTTCCAGGTCATTGACTGAGGCGATTACGGCTTCCGTCCTGCGCTCGCCCAGCACCGGTTCCAGCAGACTTCTTACCTTGGCATTGACATCGTCGGTGGACATGGGATTTTCCTTGGTGCCGTAGGCGTGGGGCGTGAAATGTTCCACCGTGGAACCATCCTTCAAAGTGGCCGTCACCTTGCCGCTTCTGGGAGCAGACGGGTCCATCAACTCCTCGTCGGGAACCAGCGTTACCCGTTCCTTCACTGCCAGGGTGGCCGGGTCGGACATCCGCTGGTAGTCGTGGGTGGAAAGGAAGGTAACTTCGCCATCCATCAGCGCCACGGCGATCATGTGCTGGCAATTCACATCGGGCATGGAACGGTCGTTGACTACGCCGGCGCCGTCCCGGGGCAGCCGGACCGTGATGCTTTCCACACTATCGACGGTAAGCCCGTGCTGCCGCTTCAGGGCGAAGAAAGCGTCCAGCGGCGCCTGTATCGGGTAGCCCACCGAATACGGCTTGATGGCCGTCTCGGTAATGCAATACCGGCTGCCCAGGTCGGCAACCATTTCATTTGGTCGGGGATCCAGCGACAATGCCTGGAGCACGTTGTGTTCCCCCTGGAAGATATCCCAGACGCCGGTCAAGCCGGCTTCCGCCATGGTGGCGGCGGTAACGCCGTTGCGGGCTCCCATTCCGGCGAAGTCGAAGGCCTTCTCCACGTGTTCAGCGTCCCGGACCCAGCTCCACAGGCCGGACACCTGCTGGGCGGCGTACGACAGGGCATAGCGCATACCGGCTTCGTCCAGGCAGGCAATGGAAGCCGCCGCCCCTACGCTGCCCATGGTGGAACTGGTGCCCTCGGCGCTGCGGTGTCCGCCCCGTACTGCGTCGGGATCCAACGCCAGCAGAAACCGGACGCACAGGTCATATCCCAGGGCCACAGCCCGCATCAACTCTTCCCCGGAACTCCCGGCTTTTTCCGCCATGGCTAGGGCTGCCGGCGCCACCGAGCAGCCGGGGTGGGACTTGGTGACCGGCTCGAAATCGTCGGTCTCATCGGCATGGCCGAACATTCCGTTGCCCAGTGCAGCGTTGACAGCCGATGTTTTGATGTCGCTGGCCAGCAACGACGCCTCCGGAGTACCGCCCTGTAAGCCGATGTACTTGATGGTCATTTCGCCGGGTTTCAGCCGCGCCCCTGAGACCACCGCCGCCAGGCTGTCGAGGATTCTGTGTCTGGCGGCCAGGGCCACTTCTGGCGGCAGGCTGCGGTCCCGCGCCCCAACCATGTAGCTGGCCAGTTGTCCGGTAATGTCATGTGTATCCAAAAAGTTCCCCCTCAAGGTCGTCTGGTATTTTCAAGAATAGCCCAAAAAAGTGCGGCCTGCACATTGGGCAATGGCAGACCGCATCGTTATTACCGGAGTGTTATTGTTCCGCTCGATAGGCCGGACTCTTCTAACCGCGGGTACGGAAGTGGTAGTAGAGGCCGATCAGGGTGGACACCGTACCGGCCCCGATGGCGCCACCAAAGTGTGTCATGTTAACCCTGGTATCCCGGGCGCCCATGTAGGAGGCGTCGGTAAAAAGGTGCCAGTAAGCATTGCCTACCGCACTTCCGATAATGCCGGCAGCAAGCACCACCAGGACAGTCCCCACGATCCAGTACCAGCGGATACCCAGGTTAATCCATCCTCCATATGCTCCTACCCCTGCCCCAATGCCGATTCCTGCAATGTAAATTGCAAGGTGAATATTCGCGCCCCAGGGATAGCCAACCAGGGCGTTAAAGGTAAGTGCCGCCCAGCCTCCAACGATGCCCAGCATCATTCCGACAAAAAAGCCCGCGATTGTCCGGGCCATAGGTATGACGAAACCGTAAATTCCGCCGTCTACCATCGTGACTGGAAGTTTCATTCTGACCGTCCTGAAGAAACAAAATGTGAGAAACGAGGTCGATTAAGACTCTACTGCAGACTGAGAATTGACCGGTGAATCCAGCTAAGTTTCAGCAATTTATCAACTTACATGGTACTAGGTTTTTCGAATTTAGCAACAATATCTGTATCAAGGTAAGGGACAATGAGTATGGGGAATATTCCCCCTTTGGCCATTCAACAGGAAGCCGAGGAATGGGTTTCTCCAGGCCTCATTTGCGACCGCGCTGGTAAAAGAGGAAGGCAAGCTAATTGCCGACGTGCGCTCCAATTGAAATATTAAATAGCCCAACTTCTAATTGGTTGCCATAATCCGTAACATTGTTACGTATAAATATCACTTATAACAAAATATTACACGCATCACTATTGTTCAAGCGCGATAGGAGCAAATTGGCAAGCATGAACTTTAGGAGGATTGACAAAAATCAGCATTGAGAGTATAAGTTTCGGGAATTATGGGGCAAGCTGGAACGGCGATAATGTTTGTTCCCAAGTACCGGTTTGGTGTTTAGGGGCAGTGAGGCTATCTTCCTTTCGCTCCTGCTGCTCTTATTCCGACAATGATTTCCCGTGTAGCAGAGTTTCCAAATTTAAGGAGGTTTTCGAGGCATGAGGTTTATCAAAGGGTTCTCCTGGCGAAGGAGTTTCCTGTCAATAGCAGTTTTAATAACCATTCTCGCGGTGGCCTGCGGCGCTTCTGAACCACAGCAGCCGGCAGCAGCGCCGGCCGCTCCAGAGCAGCCCGCTTCGGCGATGGAACAGCCAACTACGGCTCCGGCAGTCCCGGCGGACGCCAGGGCGCTAACCGATACCCGCCAGTTCGAATCTACTCCCACACCATCCGCTTCCATGGCAGAAGCAACGGCCACGCCCATTCCGACGCCCACTCCGGGCACCGTTGTTACGGCCAAGGATACTTTGATATTCGTAACCCAGGAAGAACCCGTCTCACTGGGCACCTTCAGTGACGGGTGCAGTGGTAACGTACCCTCCACCATCTGTGAGGAGATTGCCACCGACCCGTTTACCTGGATCGACAGTACCAATTTTGAGGTCGTGCCCCTTAGCGGTGTGGAGTCCTGGTCGCAGGTTGATCCCCACCGGTGGCGTTTTAAGTTGAGGGAGGGCGTAACTTTCCATAATGGCGAGCCCTGGAATGCGGCGGCCGCCAAATTTGGACTGGATTGGTCCGGCGACCCCACCAGCGGTGGCGGCTACGGTTTCCATGGCCCCATTTCGGGTGAGGTAGTTGATGAGCTGACAGTGGACGTTGTATGCGACAACGCTTGTCCTATATTCCCTCGCACGGCTATTTTCTCCCCCTTCCAGGCTCCCGACTGGTACGAGAATGCCAGTGAAGACGAACGGGAATTGAACACTATCGGCACCGGCCCCTATCGCGTAGTTGAATGGCGGCCTGGTGTAGAGGTGGAAATTGAGGCTTTCGAAGACTACCAGCCTAATACCGCCTTTGACGCCCAGGCTCCCGCTATTCAGCGTGCCTTCCAGGTGTGGCGCGGTGAGTCCCTGGTAAGGGCCGCCATGATCCAGGCTGAAGAAGCCGACTGGGCCGTGGATATTGGGTTTGAGAACATCGACTCCGTGCCCTTGGCGAAGACCGGCACCAACAACGAGGTCTTTACTCTGGTAGCCGACAATATCTGGCATCCTGAACTTAGTAAGAAGGACGTACGCCGGGCTCTGGCGCTGGGCGTGGACTGCCAGACCCTGATGGAAGTCCTTTACGACGGACTGCAGGAGTGCATAGGGAACATTTCCCAATGGGGTACGGTCGGCATCAATGAAAGCAACTATGCCGACTATGGCTACGATCCGGACCTTTCCCGTGAACTCCTGGCCTCCTCCGGATACTACAAGCCTGACTATGACCCCTCGGACAATAACTTCGATGTAAATGAGGAAATCCGCATTCACACCCGCGCCGACCGGGTCTATCGCGGCCTGGAGATGTTTGAGTCGGTTATTGCCGGCTGGCGCGACATTGGCGTCAATGCCCACGTGGTGGTGCTGGAGCCCAATAAGGCTCGTGAAGCTCGCCGGTCGGGTTGCGGCAAGTTCGTGACTTCGGCCGACGACGGCACTCGGGACTTGTCGCAGGCCCTCGCCTGCTCCGAACAAGATCCCCCACTGCCTTTCGGCTCCACTACTCACTACTATGAGACGGCCACGTCCAACGAAGCCCTGGACATGCAGCGGCAGCTCTACCTGCGCAACAGTTGCTTCAACGTGAACAGCCGCGTGTGTAACCTGGCGCCCGGATTGGACGGTATGAGCTTTGAGGATAGCATCAACGATGCTGTAGCCACTCCCCTGGGACCCGAAAGGACCCGCAAGATGGAGACTCTGGCCCAGACCATCCATGATGAGTACTGGTTCCTGCCCTTCTTCGTGTCGGTACAGGTATATGGTATGAATCCCAACCTGGAATGGGAACCCCGCTACGACCCCCGTATCAGGATCAATACCATGCGGTTCACTCAGTAGGCTCCATTCTTGCTGGTTTCTACAAAACGCCCCGGGTAGCCTTGGCTACCCGGGGTCTTTTCTGTCGGTCAGTTTTCTCCACTTGGATTTCAACGAATAATCAATATGCATTTGGAGTGTGTTGACAAAGGGGAACGAATCTTGTAAAAAATTTCACAATCTTTCGGCTGTCTAGAGGCAGAGGCTTCGATGGTTACCCACATGGCGTATCCCTAGCGCCTTCCCGTGGTGTTCCCGGTGCGTTGCGTCTCCCTCGGAGGCTCGGAAGAAATTCTTACCTACGGAGGGAAATACCCAGCATGGTTCAACCCAGGCGGCCCCAATTGTGGCGAAGGTACCTTACAGGTCTGGCTGCGCTCCTGACTATTGTAGCCGTGGCCTGCGGCGCTTCCGCCCCTGAATCCCAGGCGCCGGCCACTGCGGCGCAGCCGGCCGCCCAGACTGAGGCCCCCACCCCGGCTATTAATACGGATACTTCGCTGGAAAATCGCTTCGAGTCTACCCCCACTCCTGCACCGGCCCAGGCCGGCGCCACGGCTACTCCAGCTCCCACTCCCACGCCCGGAGCGGCTTTCACCGCCTCCGACGAAATTATATTTGTTACTCAAGAGGAACCCGATTCCCTTAGCACCTGGAGCGCGGGATGCAGCGGTAACGTTCCCAGCACCATTTGTGAAGAAATCGCCTCCGATCCCTTCACCTGGATTGACAGCACTAACTTCGAGGTTGTACCCCTGTCCGGCGTGGAAAGCTGGTCCCAACAGGGGCCCGACCGGTGGCGGTTCACCCTGCGCGACGGGGTTACTTTCCACAACGGCGAAGCATGGAATGCCGAAGCTGCCAAGAAGGGCTTGGACTACTTGGGCGACAAGGAAACTTCCGGCCACGGCCGTGGCGCCTTCGGTTTCCACGGCGTAATCTCCGGCGAGGTGGTGGATGAGTTCACCGTGGACGTGGTCTGCGAAGTGGCATGCCCCATCTTCCCTCGCTCTGCTATCTTCACCACTTTCCAGGCTCCTGAATGGTGGGACAACGCCACCGAAGACGAACAGGCAACCATGACCATTGGTCTTGGCCCATACCGCATCGTGGAGCATGTGCCTGGCGTCGAGGTGCAGCTGGAAGCCTATGAAGGCTACAAGGCAAACAACGCCTTTGACGCGCAGGCCCCGGCCATCAGAACCGCCAGGCAGGTCTGGCGTTCCGAACCCTTGGTCAGGGCCGCCATGATTGAGTCTGGCGAGGGCCACTGGGCGGTGGATATCGGATTCGAGAACATCCAGTCCGTTCCGGTAGCCAAGACCGGTACGAACAACGAAGTATTTACTCTGGTCGCCGACAACATCTGGCACCCGGAGCTTCAAAAGAAGGAAGTAAGGACGGCGCTTGCCCACTCAGTTGACTGCCAGCTATTGATGGAAGTCTTGTATGACGGCCTTCAGGATTGCATCGGTAATATCTCCCAGTGGGGCACCGTGGGCATCAACGAAAGCAACTTTGCTCCCTACGACTACAACCCGGAAATGTCGCGCGAGCTGCTGGCTTCCAGCGGTTACTACCACGCTGACTACGATCCCTCGGCCAACAACTACCAGGTCAACCCGAATATCAGGATTCACACCCGGGCTGACCGGG
Source organism: Dehalococcoidia bacterium (assembly GCA_034428635.1). Lineage (GTDB taxonomy): Bacteria > Chloroflexota > Dehalococcoidia > Lucifugimonadales > UBA3495 > Bin22. The sequence goes on along the minus strand of DAOUHR010000020.1, from coordinate 6,539 downwards.
TCTATCGCGGCCTGGAAATGTTCGAGTCGGTGGTGGCCGGCTGGCGGGAACTGGGCGTGAACGCCGAATTGGTGGTCTTGGAGCCCTCCAAGGCCCGAGAAGTGCGTCGGTCTGGATGTGGCGCCCTGGACGGCCCGGAGTTGCAGCTTGACTGCCTTAACCAGGACCCGCCCGGCGTGGGTTCATCTACCCACTACTATGAGACTGCTACCTCCAACGAGATGCTGGACATGCAGCGCCAGTTGCTGCTCCGGAACAGCTGTCACAACGTCAATAGCCGGGTCTGCAACCTGGTGCCCGGCCTGGAGGGCATGACTTTCCAGGAGAGCATCGCCGATGCCATTGGTACGCCCTTGGGACCCGACCGGCAGCGCAAGATGGAGGAGTTGGCCCAGCTAATTCATGATGAATACTGGTTCCTGCCCTTCTTCGTTTCGGTGCAGGTTTACGGCCTGGACCCCAACCTGGAATGGGAGCCACGCTACGACCCCAGAATCCGTCTCAATACCATGAGGTTTACCGAACAATAGAATAATCCGGCATATCCTGCCCCGAAGGTCCAACGTCAAGTGAGTGTTGGGCTTCCGGGACAACTTGCGCCCTCCAGGTTTCGTTCTTTTCCTGCTGGAAAATTGAAGGCCCATCACCTTCGGGCGCCTGGTACCCTTCTGTCTTGCATTCGTAATCATTAGAATCCGAATCCCAATAGATTTTCGTACGTTGAGTCACAGGGAATTGCCTCCCTGAAAACAGACCGCTGGAAAATTCAAACAATTGCCTTATGGTAGTTGACGATAAGGGAAATTAGCTATAATATCCTTCACCAACCGAAGACTAAGCGGTAGTTCAGCCTTGACTAAGAAACTGTTCTGACGGGGGAAAAAGTGCGTAACTACATGATTCGGCGGCTCGGCCATTCCATATTTATCGTTGCCGGCCTTATGGGGTTACTGTTCCTCGCCATTAACGTGCTGGGAGACCCGGTTGAATTGATGGTCGATGAGGATGCTTCCCAGGAGACCATTGACGCCCTGCGTGCCAAGTTTGGCTTGGACCGCCCTCTCTATGTGCGGTTCGCCGACTTCTACTGGGACCTGGCCAGGCTCGATTTTGGCAAGTCCCTGCGCCACAGAATTGACGCCCAGGAGATGATATTCGACCGGTTGCCCAATACGGCGGCGCTGGCAATTCTCGCGTGGGCCGTAGGTATGCTCGGTATTCCGCTGGGAATGTTGGCGGCAAGACGCCCCAGGGGGTTTATTGACCGCATCGTTAACGTTCTTTCTTTCGCGGTAATTTCCGTGCCCCAGTTCTGGCTGGCCTTGATGCTGATCCTGGTGGTTTCGGTGCAGCTTGACCTGTTACCCACCTCCGGGTTCAAGGGACTGGGCCCCGAGGGCTGGAAATACATGGTGTTGCCGGCCATGGCCCTCAGTCCCATAGTTCTAGGCCGGAACGCCCAGATCACCCGATCAACCATGATTGAGGAAGTCGCTAAGCAATACGTTTCCACCGCCCGCTCCAAGGGTTTGGGTGAAACCGCCATTCTTTACGGGCACGTGCTGAAGAACGCCTCCATTTCCATCGTAACGCTGATGGGAGACGAATTGGCCGGGTTCATGAACGGCTCTACGGTAGTGGAGATCATTTTCGGCTGGCCCGGAATTGGCAAACTGCTTATCGACGGCATCAATGCCCGCGACCTGCCCATCGTGACCGCTTCCGTGTTTGTGGTGGCCCTGATGGTGATGGTTATTAACCTGTGCGTGGACCTGCTCTACACCTGGCTGGACCCCAGAATCTCTTACAGCTAATAGATCGTGTACCAGCGATATCCGTTTCTATTGCCTGCAAGGGCAAGGCGGAGGCGGACAGTGCGCTCATTCTGCTCTGAGGATTTGGTTTCGACATGGCAAGTGACATGACGACCGTAGTGCAAAAGCCTAACCCGATAGTGGCGATCTGGAATCACGCTCTGGTGCAGGCGTTTCTTAACGACCCGATCACCTTGTTTTCGGCGTTGTTCCTTTTCGTAATCGTGATGGCTGCTGTCTTTGCCCCCTTCGTGGCGCCCTATGACCCCCAGAATCAGCAGTTAAAACTGCGACACCTGCCCCCCGACGTGGTCGCTCATCCTGCTACCCTGCGGGTGGATGGACAGAACGTCACGGAGGAACGACGCTTCATTTTGGGGACTGACCACCTGGGCCGGGACTACCTTAGCCGCCTGATTTACGGTGGACGCATATCCATCTCAGTTGGTTTGCTGGGGGTGCTGGTTTCCAGCGTGATTGGAGTTTTTCTTGGTATCACCGCGGGCTATTACCGGGGAATCTTGGATGACGTAATAATGAGAGCAGTGGACATCTTTATGTCCGTGCCTCTGTTATTGCTGGCACTGATGGTGCTATTCATTTTGGGGCCCAGTTTTACCAACATCATCATCGTGTTTGCGGTGGCCAGGTGGATGCTCTTCTGCCGTGTATCCCGGGGCGTCGTGCTGTCCTTGAGGGAGCAGGCCTTCGTGGATGCGGCGCGAGCCATCGGCGCCAGTGACGGTCGTATAATCGGGCGGCACGTACTCCCCAACCTCATCACTCCCCTGCTGACCCTGGCGGCGCTGGAGGTTCCCAGGAATATCCTGACCGAGTCCACCCTCAGCTTCCTGGGCTTCGGCATCCAGCCCCCCGAATCGTCCTGGGGTCTGATGCTCGCCCAGGGCCGCGACTACATCGTTACCGCGTGGTGGGTGGTGGTTGTACCCGGTACCGCCATTTTCCTGACCGCCCTTTCCTTCAATCTATTCGGCGTCTGGATGCGTGCCGTCAGCGACCCCTTGCAGCGGTGGCGGTGGCTCAAGGCCACCAAGGAAGCCAAGGAGGCCGGCGTAAGCTGATAACGCCTCTTCCCGGATAACATAGCCGTATGACATAGGTAGACATAGCCCCCGATTATGGATCGGTCCATCGGGGGCTTTTACTTTAGCCCGCAATGCACCATAATGGCGCCTATTGATATTCCAGCCTGGCCGTAATTCGTCCTTAGAGTAGACGCTGGTGGTTAATTGCTTATCTGGGAGGCATTGTCATGGAAAGGGTGACTATTAGGGAGGCTTCCCAGCGACTCAGAATCTCCACCGCCATGGTCCGCGAGTGCATCCGCGGCGGCGAATTGAAGGCAGTCCGCGAAACCCGGTCCGACGGCGGCGCCGGTTGGCTGGTGGAACTGCCCGAAGATGGCTGGGTCAGCGAGGCTATCGCTTTTGAGTTGAGTCGGGAGTTCTCCCCCTGGTGGTGGGGGACCCTGGACAAGACCGGCTACATTCACTACGTAGAGTCCCTCTCCGCCTCTTCCTGGGAGGAAACGGTACCCAAATTCCTTTGCGGCGAAATTGGCGACAACATCTGGGCTGCCACCGACCTCCGCCAGGAATTGCTCTGCCTGGAATGCCAGATGCGCGCCATGGAGCAGGGGCTGCCCAGGGCCACCCCCTCTTCCGACAAATAGGCCCATTGGTTCGTTGGCCTGCTCTCCCCTTCTCCAAGGGCCAGGCCATAAAGTGAAGGGACCGGGGATTATCCCCGGTCCCGTTTCCTTGGACGCGAATCTTGCAGTCCTCTTGGCCTCACTCCAGGAAAAAGTCCCTGAGCGCCGCGTAAGTCTCCTCCGGCAGTTCTTCAGCGATGTAATGGCCCGACGGCATTGAATTGCCTCTCACCTTGGTCGAATAGTCCCGCCACACTGCCAGCACATCCTGGGTGCGCCCCACGTACCCCCGGTCGCTCCACAGGGCCAGGTGCGGACAATTCACCTTGTTGGCAAAGTCTTCCTCGTCATGCACCAAATCGATGCTGGCGCCGGCCCGGTAGTCCTCGCAGATGGCGTGGATTGTTGCCGGGTCGGTGGAACACCGGACGTATTCCGTGACCGCCTCCTCGGGGAAAATATCCTGCCAGTTGGCGCTGCGCTGGAAGCTGTGGCGGATGAAGTAATCCGCGTCGGCGCCGATGACCCGCTCCGGAAAGTCGTAGGGCTGGATCAGGAAGAACCAGTGGTAAGTATTGGCCGCCATTTCCTTGTTAACTATCTGAAACATACGGTGTGTGGGAATGATGTCCAACGTCGCCAGCTTCAGCACCCGGTCCGGATTATCCTTGGTCAGCCGGTGAGACACGCGGCCTCCTCGGTCGTGGCCGGCCAGAAAGAAGGACCGAAACCCAGGGCTTCCATGGCCTCCACCAGGTCCCCTGCCATGGCCCGCTTCGAATAGTTCAGGTGCTCCGGGTCGCCGGCAGGTTTGCCGCTGTCCCCGTAACCCCGCAGGTCGGCGGCCACTACCGTGAAATGCTCCGCCAGCCTGGGCGCCACCTTGTGCCACATAACGTGGGTCTGCGGGTAGCCGTGGAGCAAAAGCAGAGGCAGTCCGCTGCCCCCGACCACTAAATTAACCTGGGCGCCGCTTGTCTCGATCTTCCTCTCGTCAAACCCTTCAAACATGATTCCTCCGTCATGCTGCTGAAATAGCGTCTACTCTTAAGGCGATACGAGGATCGGGGTAGCCGGTTGCCTCCCCTTTCATCGGGTATAGAATACACGGCAGCACCTGGGAGTGGAACGAGCCTCAGCAGGTCCCAACCATGTCTAACGATGAAAGGAGGAACTGCCCATGCTGCAAACTGTTCTGGGCCCCATAGAAGCGGAAGACCTGGGATTCACCCTTAGCCACGAGCACGTGGGAACCAACGCCGCCGGCCTGCGACACACCTACCCCGAGATTATTGACCGGGAGGGCATCATAGAGCAGTCAACCGCCGCCCTGAAAGAAGCATACGAAGAAGCGGGTGTGCGCACCATCATCGATGTAAGCACCTTCGATCTGGGCCGTGATATTGAGATGATTGCCCAAGTTTCCCGCCAGAGCGGGGTGAACATTGTCGTAGCCACGGGCAACCACCTGGCCGTGCCCCGTCCCTTCGGCGAATTATCCCCCGATGTGATTGCCCCCATGTTCGCCCGCGAAATTGAAGAAGGTATCGAGGATACGGGGGTCAAGGCCGCAGTTATTAAGGTAGCCAGCGACCGGGGAGGGATTACGCCTCCCCAGGAAAATGTCCTGCGGGCGGCGGCCAGGGCCCACCACAGGACCGGCGCACCCATTTCCACCCACACCTGGTCGCCCGACCGGGTGGGCGATCAGCAGGTGGCCATCCTGCAGGAGGAAGGCGTCGATATGGAGCGGGTCTACATAGGCCACAGTAATGACGACACGGAAATGGACTACCTCTTGGGCCTGCTGGACAAGGGGGTCTGGCTGGGCCTGGACCGGTACCCCGGCGGGCGGGTTCCGGGCACCCCCGACTGGGAAGGCCGCACTGAAATTGCCTGGAAGCTGATGCAGGCTGGATTTACCGACCGCATCATGCTGTCCCACGACTACTCGGTCCCCAAGGCCCGCCACGGCGCTGAAGTGCAGGAGGAACGCCGCCGGGCCAATCCTGACGGTTACAACTTCATTCCCCGCATGGTCCTGCCCCGCCTCCGCGAACTGGGCGCTTCCGAGGCCGACATCCACCAGATAATGGTCGTCAACCCCCGCAAGTTCTTCGCCGGGGACTAGCGGGAGCGGATCGACCGGAAGGCAAGTCCAATTGGACAAAAAAGGGGGGCGAGCAACTTGCTCGCCCCGATTGACAAAAATGAAACAGAAAGGAATAAAGAAAATTCCTGTAACTATCCGATTTGACTCGCTAGCACTCCCCCGCCGCCGTCCACAGCACTACGTGGGACGGACGCCCGTGGTCGTGGTAAACCGTGTTGTCAGCCGTTACCTTTATGGCCGACAGGGCCGGGTTCTCTCCGGTATTTCCGTTGACGTCCAGCCGTGGGAAGTTGCTCGACGATATGTCCAGCCTGATCCGGTGCCCCTTGGCGAACAGGTTGCTTGTAGGATACAGGTCAATGTTTATCGGGCAAACCTCCCCCGGCTCCATCAACGTCGGCTCGCTCCACGAGTTCCGGAACTTGGTCCTCAGTATGCCGTCGCTCAGGTTCAGCGCATATCCCTCTGGGTAGTCCCGAGACGGCGGGTATACGTCCACCAGCTTGGCCGTGAAGTCCGTGTCCACCGCCGTTGACGATATCCACAGCTTCACCACCACCGGACCCGTAACTTCCAGGTCTTCCGGCAGCGGCTCCGTCTGGAACACCAGCACATCGTGCCTCGATGCCAGCGGCAAATAGGGCGCCTGGCACCCGAAGAACTCTTCCGACTCCCTCTGGTCAAACCCCCCCGGTTCCATTATCGGCAGACCCGACGATATGTTGCCCCCGATGGTGGGCACCGGCTTATCCGGGTCAAACCGGTATGTGCTGGGCGCTGTTCCCCCCTCCGGCATCGCGGAGCCCAGCCTACCGCCCGAGTTCAGGTACAGCGGCGTTTCCTTGACCCGGGCCGGTGGCCACGCCGTCTCGGTAACCCATTTCCCCCCGTGGTCCAGCCTCCCCTCCGGGTTCTTTCGCCCGCTGCCCCCGCCCATCAC
>DAOUHR010000019.1:0-21043 GCA_034428635.1 Dehalococcoidia bacterium | reverse complement strand
GTGGGGGCGGTTCGCGAACCGCCCCTGCGATGGGCGACAGACATCCCGCAACGCATAAGTCACGTCGCCCTGAGCCTGCCGAAGGGCCTGGAAGCTCTCCTGACTGTGTGGATGCAGTTCCGAAACCTGGTTAGCAGGAAGGCGCCGGGACCGTCAACCCGAACGCGAACACTGTCATCCTGAACGGAGTGAAGGATCTAATATCCCGGCCAAAAGTTACGTTACCGACCCGCAGCAACTCCGATTCTTCGTTTCACTCAGAATGACAACTTGGCAGCTTGACGCCTTGGGCGATAGTCGCCTGCCCAATATGGAGAAGCACATCCCACCTCGGTTTAAGTTTGGATACCTGTCAATTGTGGAAGGGGTTTCCATCATGCAACCCCCTCCTGGATAAAGGATAGCAATGCAACGATACATAATTGTGCGCTTGTTCCAGAGCTTGATAGTGTTGTTTGCTGTCAGCATCATAATTTTCGGCTTGGCACGAATCTCCGGGGACCCCATGGATGTGCTCCTGCCCGACGATGCAGGGCCGGAGGAATTCATGCTGATGGAGCAGCAATGGGGCCTAGACAAGCCGCTGCACATTCAGTATCTGACCTTCATCGGAAACGCTCTCGTGGGTGACTTTGGCCGTTCGGTCCAACATCCTACCCGGGACGCCCTGGAACTGGTGCTCAAGAGATTCCCGGCTACTATTGTCCTGGCCGGGTTGGCCTTGTTGATCTCCATAGTAATTGCGTTTCCCGTTGGCGTTCTCTCGGCGGTCAAGAAGGATACTATGCCCGACTACCTGGCCAAGACCTTCGCCCTCCTGGGGCAGTCTGCCCCATCCTTCTGGGTGGCCATCATGTTGATGTGGATCTTCGCCGTCCAGTTAGGTTGGCTGCCCACTTCCGGCCGGGGTGAATCCGGATGGGATATGCTTGTGCATCTGATCCTGCCGGCCTTTGCAATTGGCTGGTACCAGGTGGCGGCCCTCATGCGCCTGGTCCGCTCCTCCATGCTGGAGGTGCTGGACAGCGAGTTCATCAAGCTGGCCAGGGTGAAGGGCGTTTCCGAGTCCAAAGTTGTCTGGAAGCACGCCCTGCGCAATGCTTCCATTGCTCCGGTTACCCTCCTGGGCCTCCTGGTGGCCCAGCTAGTAACCGGCACCGTGGTAACCGAGACCGTATTCTCCTACCCCGGCGTCGGCCTGCTGGCCGTAGACGCCATCCGCAACCGGGACTTCCAGGTAATGCAGACCATAGTCCTGGTCTTCGCCCTGATTTTCGTAGGCATCAACCTGTTGGTGGATATTGTCTATGCCTACATCGACCCGCGCATTCGTTATGCCTAGCCTAAAGGCTCCTTAAGAGGCGGTTTATGGATATAAGCAGAATAGGTGGAATCCCTGTCGGCGCAGCGCCGGTAGGATTGGGGAAATTCATCGCCGAGGCGAGGCGTTATCCCCTGATTCCCATGTTTATCCTGGTGGTGTTGTTGGTCTTTCCCGCGGTTACCGCGCAGTGGATAGCGCCCCACGATCCTTATGATGTCAGCCCCCGGGAACGCCTGACTCCCCCCGCATGGAGCGGACCCCAGTATTTGAACGGCGTGGAAGTGCGGCCGGAAGGTTCGTGGAAGAACATCCTCGGTACCGACAAGCTGGGCCGGGACGTTCTCAGCCGCATTATGCACGGCGCGCGTTATTCCCTCAGCATTTCCTTGCTGGCCATCCTGGCCGGTGGCGTAGTGGGTAGCGGATTGGGGGTGCTGGCCGGCTATTTCGGCGGCATGCTGGACCACATTGTCATGCGCCTGGTAGACATCTTTATCACCATACCGGGTCTGTTATTCGCCTTGGTGCTGGCAATAGTATTGGGTCCAAGTTTCAGCACCATCGTGCTTGTGGTGGCAGTAATATTATGGCCCCGATTCGCCCGCATGTCCCGTGCTGAAACCCTGAGCATGCGCAGCCGCGACTTTGTAAGCCGCGCCAAAGTGTCGGGTTGCTCCGACGTTCGCATTATGCTTCGCCATATTTTCCCGAATGTGGTTAACCCCCTGGTAGTGCTGGTCACGCTGGAAGTGGGACACGTCATTCTTCTCGAAGCTACCTTGAGCTTCCTTGGCGCAGGCATCCCCCGCCCCATTCCCGCCTGGGGCCTGATGGTGGCTGATGGCCGGGACCTGATAGTTGGCGGTAACGGCTGGTGGGTTTCCCTCTTCCCCGGCATGGCTATCCTGCTGGTAGTGCTGTCCATGAACCTGTCCGGCGACTGGTTGCGCGACAAACTGGACCCCAAGCTTCGTAACCGTTAGGCGTATCGTCCCCTGGCGATCCAATCTTCATGTAATAAAGGAGTTGGGCCATGGCCAAGATTCGTCATATAGCGCTGACCACGGAGAACCCCTCCGAAGTGGCGGAGTTCTACAAGCAGGCCTTCGATATGCAGGAAATTCGCCGCAGCGATTCGGGGGCCGTTTTTCTGTCCGACGGCTACATAAACCTGGCAATTCTGAACTGGAAGACCGAGAAGGACGCCGATGTGGGGCCTAATGGCCCTAACTACAACGGCATTCACCATATCGGCTTCCAGGTGGATGACTTGGACGATTCTGCCGACAAGCTTGATCAGGTAGATGGACAGCGACTCAACCAGCGCCATGACGATGCTACGCTGGCTGAGGCCGCCGCTGCTCCCCGCAACTTTGAAGTAAAATGGGCCGGCCCCGACGGAGTGGTTATAGACGTTTCCCAGTCGGGCTGGGCAATTTCCTGACAGGATGTTCCTGCATTTGCGGAGGATAAATAGATGGCATTGAAGGACCTGGATATAGAAAAAGAAGCAGTTCTTAAGGCCATTGACGCCATCGAAAAGGCCGGCGTCATGGGCATTGGGCAGCACGGCAACTTCAGCTCCCTGGTTCCCGGCGGTGGGGCGTTCCTGCTCATCGGCGGGGATATGGACAGCGTACGCAAGGACGACTTTGTCCTGGTGGACCTGGAAGGCAACCTGATCGAGGGCAATATGACGGCCCGGGAAGCAGAGATTGTCCACCTGCATACCGTCATATACCGGAACCGGCCCGAAGCCGGCTCGGCAGTCCACGTTCACTCCACCTGGGGCACTACCTTCGCCGTCGCCAGCAAGGCCATCGAATGCAGCTACGAGGCCATGGCACGCTTCAACATGACCGACGGCATACCCCTGGCCAAGTATGGCCCCCGGGGTTCCGACCAGTCCATTGAGTACATAGCCGATGCCCTTAACAGCGCGTCCGACATCCGCGCCGTCCTGATGGAGCACCATGGCATCCTGGCCTTTGGCAGCACGCCTGCCGAGGCCGCCCGGTCGGTAATGCTGGTGGAGGCGGCGGCCCAGCTGGCGGCCCAGGCATCAACCATTGGCGGGCCCAAGCCAATCCCCAGGGAAATGCTCACCGCTACCGTGGAACGCCGGGACTTGTTCGACCAGGCAGGCACCCAACGGGCTTAAATGCCAACCAGGACTCTATCGGGCCTTTCCACTTCAGGGAAGGCCCGTTTTCTATACTTGATTACGGATGGGATCAAATGCAACTGGGTATGTTTATGGAGTTCCCCCGGCCGGCCGGGAGCAGTTACCAGGATGCCTTCGATGCTTCCTTTAGCCTGGTGGACGAGGCGGAAAGGTTGGGGGTCGAGTCAGTATGGTTGGCGGAGTACCACTTCAACCCGGGCCGGGTGCTGTCCTCGCCCATTCTCATTGCCACCGCCATCGCCGCCCGCACGGAACAGATACGCATGGGGCTGGCCGTTCAGTGCTTGCCGTTGGGCCATCCGGTACGCCTGGCCGAGGAAGCCGCAACCCTGGACCAGCTGAGCCGTGGACGGCTGGAGTACGGCGTCGGTCGGGGAACCTTCCCAAATGTGCACGAGGGTTTCAACACCCCCTTCGGCGAAAGTCGGGGCCGGTTCGAGGAAAGCCTGGAGGTCATCAAGAAGGCCTGGACGGAAGAATCCTTCTCTTTTGAGGGGGAGTTCTTCCAGTTCCGTGACCTCTGCGTGGAACCCAAGCCATTTCAGCAACCTCATCCCCCCATCCGGGTGGGTATCACCTCGGCCGAGTCCTTCCCCATCACCGGGCGCATGGGCTACCCCATTCTCATCAACCCCTCTCGGGTGTTCACATTCAGTGAACTGGCGGAACAGATAAATGCCTACTGCCAGGCCTGGCGTGAGGCCGGCCATGAAGGCGATCCGCAAGTAGGGCTGCGGGTACCCATCTACGTGGCAGAAACCGAAGAGAAGGCCTATACCGATCCTCGGGAGGGCGCCATCTTCATGTACGAGCGCCTGGGCAACCGGGTGCTCAGTTATGCTGAATATGGGGGCACAACCGGCGACTGGCAAGCCGAAGGCGACCGCATCATGGGCATGGACTACGACGACTGGCTCCGGGACAAAGTTGCCTACGGCACCCCTGACACCGTGGCCCATCGCATCCGCCAGTTAAGGGACGATCTGGGCCTCACTCAGTTCATTTATGAAATTGACCTGGGCAATCAATTGCCCCTGGAAATGCAGCTCAATTCCCTGCGGCTGTTCAACAAGGAAGTGGTGCCGCAGCTGACCTAGGCCAAATAGCGCAACAGGGTAAACGAAAGAGGCAAGGGGCGGGTCTCAAAAGCCCGCTTCCTTTGTTTCAATCGCCAATGACCGCAATAGCCTGGATTTCCACCATCATCTCCGCCCGTGCCAGCGAATCTATGCAGATCAGCGCGCTGCAAGGGTAGCCCCGGACAAAATATTCCTTGCGAAGCTGGGTGAAATGGGTCCCGTACTGCATATCCTTGATGAAGACCGTCATGGTAACGATGTCTTCCAGTTCGCCCCCGGCCCTGGCTAGGTTGGCCCGAATGCGCTCAAAGGTAGCCCGCACCTGGCCTTCAAAGTCGCCGCCCAGGGACTTGCCATCGGCGTCGGTGGTGGCGCCCACTCCCGCGAGGTAGACCGTCGTCCCGCCGGTAACCTTTATAGCCGGCGAGTAAGCCCGGTCCTCTTCTGCTGTTCCCTTGAAGTATTCTCTCGGCACAATTGTCCCTCCTGCGCATGTTGTCCAACTAGGCTCGGTCCTTGGAAAAAGTCTCCCGCGCTATTACCCTGGAATGCCGCGCAATGGACTCGCCGGTATAAAAAGTCAGGTGGAAGAAAATTTCATTGATCTGTTCTTCGGTCATGCCAATGCGCCGGGCTCCTCGGATGTGGTCCCTCAATGACCTGTTGGTGCCCACCAGTGGCAGCACCGACAGGGTGCAGACCATGCGGCTGATGGTGTCCAGACCCGGCCTCGTCCAAACGGAACCCCACAGGTACTCCAGCAGATATTGGTCCCACTCCTGGTCCACCGCGGCGTCACTGCCCGCCCCAACGTCTCCCAGCACTTCCATCCGCTTGGCGCGGCCCCTGCCCAGCAAGGATTCCGGATCCTCGTCTATGTCGAATACCTGGATGGGTTCAACTGTAAGGCCCCGTTCCTCAAACACGGAATTGGCAATACCCAGGGCAGTGTTGGCAATGGGGGCTCCCACATAGTAAAAGATCTGGATCATCATCTCCACGATCTCCGTGGGAGTGAAGCCCACGTCCAGCCCGCTCTCCACGTGTCCTTTGAGATTGTCGTCACGGCGAAGTGCGGAAATTACGGAGATGGTCGACATGCTGCGTTGCTCGAGGGTCAGCCCGGGCCGATTCCAGATGACCCCGAAGCAGGCCTCGCCGATCATCCGCCACAGGTCGGGAGCCACCCTCGCGATCATGGCGCTGGGTATAGGAACACCCTCGGCGTCCGCTCGCCCCAGACGCTGCAACACGGGATAGCCGGACAAGTACCGTTCCTCCAGTGAAGCCATAATTCCTCCTTAAAACCGCTGCCGTACATAATTGTTCGTGGTCGGCGTCAGTCTAGGGTTGGCGGGGAAGGGATGTCAATTGAAGGCTGCGGCGTATATCGCGGCGGTTTGAGCCTCAATGAAAGTGGTGCCCCTGCGCCGGTGGTTGGGGAAAATATTGGCAGGCTTTGCAGCGTGCGGTTGGTCATTTTCCCAGTTGAAAAAGCGGGGATTCGGACAGGTTTGAATACTAGCTGACACCCTCTGGGCAGAGTGCTATAATTCCACCGGAAAGGAGGTGGGCAATTGGAAGCAATTGAATTTACCACACCGAAAACTATAGATGAGGCGGTCCAGGCGATGGCAACCGCGGGAGACCGCGCCCGGGCGTTAGCCGGTGGCACTGACCTGCTGGTGCAGCTTCGCGGTGGCCGCCGCAGCGCAGACCTGGTGGTCGATGTCAAGGATATCCCTGAACTAAACGAAATTTCTTACAGTACCCAGAGCGGTTTGACCATCGGTGCTGCGGCTGCCTGCTACCAGATCTACGCCAATGCGGACGTAGCAGCCAATTACCCCGGCCTGGTAGACTCGGCGTCCCTGATCGGCAGCATCCAGATTCAGGGCCGAGCCAGCCTGGGTGGCAATCTTTGTAATTCCGCCCCCAGCGCTGACGCAATTCCCCCGATGATAGCCCTGGGCGGCGTTGCCAACATCGTCGGACCTAACGGCGCCCGCCAGGTGGCCGTTGAGGACTTTTGTACCGGCCCTGGCCGCAACGTGCTGGAACCCGGTGAAATCCTGGTCTCCATCAATATTCCGGCTCCCGGGCCCAATTCCGGAGCCAACTACCTGCGGTTCATTCCCCGCAACGAAATGGATATTGCCGTGGCCGGCGTTGGCAGCGCGGTGGTGCTGGACAGCTCGGGCCAGAGCTTCGTCTCCGCCCGCATTGCCCTGGCATCCGTTGCCCCCACCCCCGTATTTGCCAAGGCCGCTGGCGACAGCCTGGCGGGTAAGGCCGTATCCGACGAAGCCATTGAGGAAGCTGCCCGGTTGGCAATGGAAGCCGCTGTGCCCATTACGGATATGCGCGGCACCATTCGACAGCGCATTCACCTGGTCGGCGTACTGACTCGCCGGACCTTGAACAACGCCATCAGGCGAGCTAGGGGAGAGGAATAAACATGCCTGGACTTGTACACGTAAGTACCACCATCAACGGGAACCCGACCGACTTTCTCTGTGAACCCCGCCAGAGCCTGCTCGAGGCGCTGCGGGACGCGCTGGGCATGACCGGTACCAAGGAGGGCTGCAACGACGGCAACTGCGGCGCCTGCACCGTGGTCCTGGAAGGCCGCATCGTTACTTCCTGCCTGGTGTTGGGCGTTGAGGCCCAGGGCAAGGAAATAAGCACCATTGAGGGCGTCGCCTCCCCCGAGGGTCTGCACCCGGTACAACAGGCCTTTCTGGAGAACGCTGCCCTCCAGTGCGGCATCTGCACCCCCGGCTTCATTGTTGCTACCAAGGCCCTGCTGGACCGCGAACCCGATGCCGATGAGGGGCGTATCCGCCACTGGCTGGCTGGCAACCTCTGCCGCTGCACCGGCTACGACAAGATCGTCCGCGCCGTGCTGGATGCGGAAGAGAAGATGAAGGCATAAGGAGGCACCCCCGTGACCTCCAATATCGTTCTATCCGAAGTTGAATACAACGTCGTCGGGAAGCGCCACCTGCGGCCCGACGGCGTTGACAAGGTTACAGGCCGGGCCCAGTACGGGGCCGACGTCCAACTGGCCGGCCTGCTCCAGGGCAAGGTGCTTCGCAGCCCCCACGCCCACGCCCGCATCAAATCCATCGATACTTCTGCTGCTGAGGCGTATCCCGGCGTCCACGCCGTGGTTACCGCCTCTGACCTGCCCTTTGCCTCCCTGACCAGGGAGGAGTTGAGCGGCGACTACCAGCGGCTCAAGTTTGCCAGTAATCACGTACTTGCATCGGACAAGGTCCTTTTCAAGGGCCACCCGGTGGCCGCGGTAGCTGCCGAAAACCTGCACGTGGCAGAAGAGGCACTCTTGTTGATCAAGGTGGAGTACGAGGTCCTGCCGCCGGCAATGACCGTCCGCCAGGCCATGGAACCCCATGCCCCGATGCTCCACGAGGATCTGTTCACCTCTGAACTGGGGGAATTGTCCGACAAGCCCAGCAACATAGCTTCCCACATGGCCTTTGAGACCGGCGACGTGGACTCCGGATTTCAGCAGGCAGAAGTGGTGCTGGAGCGGGAGTACGAGACCGCTTCCGTCCACCAGGGTTACATCGAACCCCATAACTCAACCGCTTTCTGGAATACCGACGGCCAGTTAAACATCTGGTGCAGCACCCAGGGACCCTTTGTCGTTCGTACCAACGTGGCCGACATTCTCCGCCATCCCGTATCCAGGGTGAAGGTCACGCCCATGGAAATTGGCGGCGGCTTCGGCGGAAAGATCACCGCATACCTGGAACCTATAGCCGCCCTGCTGTCGAAGAAGTCCGGCCGGCCGGTAAAGGTGTTGATGACCCGTACGGAAGTCTTCGAGGCTTCCGGCCCGGCGCCAGGCACCTGGATGAAGGTCAAACTGGGTACAACCAGGGACGGCAAGATAACGGCCGCCGACATTTCTCTGGCCTTTGAGGCCGGCGCCTACCCCGGCTCACCCGTGATGTCGGGCGCCGCGTGTTCGCTGGCCTGCTACGAAATCCCTAACGCTCGTATCAACGGCTACGACGTGGTGGTCAATAAGCCCAAGACAGCCGCATACCGCGCTCCCGGGTCTCCCCAGGCCGCTTTCGCCGTGGAATCACTAATCGACGAAATCTGCCAACAATTGGACCTGGACCCCGTAGAATTCCGCCTGCGCAATGCCGCCCGCGAGGGCGTCAGGCGGGTCGAAGGGCCCGTGTTCCGTCGCATCGGTTTGGTGGAATGCCTCGAGGCTGCCCGCAGCCACGACCACTACTCCACCCCATTGGAGGGCCCCTACCAGGGACGGGGTATGGCCGCAGGCTTTTGGTTTAACCGCGGCTTCCAGTCTGCCGTCAACATCAGTGTCAACCCCGACGGCACCGTCAACCTAATTGAGGGTTCGGTGGACATCGGCGGCAGCCGGGCCTCCATCGCCCAGCAGGCGGCGGAAACCCTGGGCATCGCCTACGAGGACGTTAAGCCAACCGTGGTGGACACTGACTCCATCGGCTACACCATGGTTACCGGCGGCAGCCGCACTACCTTTGCCACCGGCTGGGCGGCCATCGACGCTGCCGAAGACGTCAAGACCCAGATGGTGGAACGGGCCGCTAGGATATGGGATACGTCTGTTGAGGACGTGGAATACACTGACGGCGTCCTGTCCCACAAGTCGGACCCGGAACTGCGCATGACCTTCCGGGAGTTGGCACGCCAACTGCTCGGCACTGGCGGCGGCATCACCGGCGCTTCCAACGTCGACCCCTCTGGCGAAGGCAACGGGTTTGGCGTCCACGTCGTGGATGTTGAGGTCGACCCGGACACTGGCAAGGTCACCATCCTCAGGTACACCGCCGTTCAGGATGCCGGCAAGGCCATTCACCCCAGCTATGTTGAGGGACAGATGCAGGGCGGCGTGGTGCAGGGTATCGGCTGGGCCCTGAACGAGGAGTATTACTTCAACGACCAGGGCCAGATGATGAACTCCAGCTTCCTGGACTACCGCATGCCCACGGCCCTCGACCTTCCCATGATCGACACGGTAATCGTCGAGGTCGCCAACCCGGGCCATCCCTATGGCGTACGCGGTGTGGGCGAAGTGCCCATCGTGCCTCCCTTGCCGGCCATTGCCAGCGCCATTTCCCACGCAATAGGCCGAAGGATCGACCGATTGCCGGCCAACCCTGGGGCCGTGCTGGAAGCCATGTCGTAATTCCAAAACGAAGGTTGTTCAAGCATTTCCACGGGGCGGGTTTGAAACCCGCCCTTTTTCGTAGAGGAGAACCATGCTGATAGATCTGGGTGATTGGCAGATCAGAAGCTGGCATTCGGAGGATGAATCCAGCCTGACCAGATATGCCAGCAATCGCAACATATCCATCAATTTGCGCAATGCCTTTCCCTATCCCTACACTGCGGAGCATGCGCGGGCCTGGATTGAGTTGGCGTCGGCGCAGGTTCCCGAGTCCAACTTTGCTATTGCAAGTCTTGAGGAAGCCATTGGCGGCATAGGGTTGCGTCTGGGTGAGGACGTTTTCGGGCGCACCGCCGAAATCGGGTACTGGCTGGCCGAGCCCTATTGGGGACAGGGAATAGCAACCAAGGCTGTCGTGGCCTTAACAGACTTCGCCTTCTCTGAATTTGACCTTGTACGCGTCGAAGCGCACGTCTTCGAGGGCAATCCGGCTTCGGCCCGGGTTCTGGAGAAGGCGGGCTACAGCCTGGAAGGCCGCTTGCGCAAGAGTATTACCAAAGAAGGAAGAACCCTGGATCGCTTCCTGTATGCGAAAATAGGGTGATAACAGGTGCACTGAAGGAGTGGCAACCGTGGCAACCGTCTACATTCCCACAATGCTGCTGCCGGTAACCGGCGGAGTCAAGCAGACTTTGGTAGAGGCCCGCAACGTTCGGCAACTTATCAACGGCCTTGAGGAGCAATTTCCGGGGATCAGGGACAGGCTGATAGAGGAAAACCAGGTCCGCCCCAACCTCGCTGTCTCTATTGATGGCGAAGTGGCCCGCATGGGTCTGCTGGAGCGGGTAGGAGAGAACAGCGAAGTCCATTTCGTGCCAGCCATCAGCGGCGGTTAAGCGGCCTATAGGCCGCCAGCAAGTCCAGCAACTGGGTGGAACTCTCATCTAAGCAGACCACCGGCCTCTGGGCGTCGGAGGGCCCGGCGTACCGAGCCTGCCCCGTACCCGATACGGGGTGGGCTTCCATCTTCTCGTCCACCTTGCAGAGGGGCGTGGGCGAGTTGTGGTGCCGCAGCACCTCCTCCAGTCCCTGTTCCACGTAGCGCCGCTTGGCCCGGCGCACCGTCCTCTCCGACACGTCAAAAGCAGATGCCACATGGGATGCACAGTCCAACCCTCTTCGGTCTTCAGCAGGACCCGGCCCCTGGTCTCTGCCTGAGCGGAACTACTGCCTGACCGGATCATCTTCTTCAGCCGACCCTTCTCCTGGACACTCAGATGGACTCCGTAAACTTCCCGCACCAAGGATGCCCCTCCCACAACCCTGCTTCACACCAAAGAATAGCATCCAGCCTCGGGCCATTTAATACGTGACATTACGGCTCTGATTCAATGCTAGCCAACTGGTCAGCCCTCCCGCCAATGCATTCGCATTGACTACCTCCGGTATCGACCCTAAAATGGGTAGCAATAGAAACCAACTGTAAATTGGGTCCACTTCCTATGTAGGCTCAATCAATTTAAGGGGCATAAATGGCGAAGCACAGTTCCCCCCGGGGCGGCAAGCCCAGGGTGGAGGAACCCGTATCGTCCGGTGGTGTGGTTTACCGGTGGGTTGACGGGCGGCTTGAGGTCGTGCTCTGCGGGCGGGACGAACCTGTGCGTTGGAGCCTGCCCAAGGGCACCCCTGATCCGGGCGAAACCCTGGAACAAACCGCTCTCCGCGAAGTACAGGAAGAGACGGGCCTGGAACCCGTCATCGAAGACCGAATTCGCAGCATCGACTACTGGTTCTCCGACAAGGACAACGAGGTCCGCTACCACAAGACAGTGCACTTCTACCTGATGAAAAGCGTGGGTGGAGACGTAAGTCTTCACGATCCCGAGTTTGATGTGGTCCAGTGGTTTACCTACGAAGACGGTGTGGGCAACCTGGCCTACCCCAATGAGGCCGATGTTCTCCGAGAGGCATTTAACCTGATTTCTCAACAGGAAAGAGCGGTCTGATATGCCAGAACTGAGAGGAGCAAGGGTCACCCTTAGGGACAAAAGGCTGGACGACGCGGAGCAAGACTATATCTGGCGTTGCGACCCGGAACTGGCTCAGTTGGATGCAACTTATCCATTAAGCATGAACTACGACCGCTACCTGAAGATGTTCCAGGACCAGTTGCGGTACCCCACTCCCGGCTCCCACCATTTCGGCATCGACGTGGACGACGGCAAGCTCATCGGCAACTGCATGTACTACGACCTGGACACCATCAATCTGGAAGCCGAACTGGGCATTGTCATTGGCGACCGGGATTATTGGAACAATGCCTACGGCTACGATGCGGTGGTTACCCTGCTGGACTTCATGTTCAACGAGCGGAACCTGAAGCGGGTCTACCTTCACACCCTGGAATGGAACCATCGCGCCCAGCGCAGCTTCGGCAAGTGCGGTTTCAACCCGGTTCGCCCGGTGCGGCGTATGGGCCGCGATTTCATCCTGATGGAAGTGTTGCGCGCCGACTGGTACGAAAATGCTGATGAGCGACTGGCCAGTCGCTGGCCCGCGGAGACCGCGACTTGCGACTGACGGTCTTTTCGCGAAAGCTTGGCGTCTACCCTTCTGCAGCCCTTATCGCGTCGGTCAAAGTGATGGCGCCCCGATAAAGGGCCGTCCCGATGATGACCCCCTCCACTCCGGTTTGGGCCAGTTGCCGGATGTCATCCAGCGTAGAAACTCCGCCCGACGCCTGTACTCTCATCCCCGTCTCTCTTACCAACTCGGCATTTGCGCCAAAGTTGGGGGAGGTCAACGTCCCGTCCCGGGAAACATCGGTGTACAACAGGCGTAGTACGCCTAGCGCTCCCATTTGCCTGGCCAAATCCGGGGCCGAAACCTGGGTCCCTTCGGTCCAGCCTCTGGTGGTTACCATTCCGTTGCGGGCGTCCACCGCCACCACCAGGCGCTCTCCGCCGTACTCCTGGCACAAACCCTCCACCATTTGCGGGTTTTCCACCGCCGCTGTCCCGATTACGACCCGACTTACCCCCGCAGCTAGCAGGGCGTCGGCAGTCGATCTCTCCCGTATGCCTCCCCCGACCTGCACCGGTATGTCCAACACCTGGACAATGGAATTTATAATCGGCAAGTTGGCCGGAGTCCCGGCTGCGGCCCCATCCAGGTCCACCAGGTGAAGCAGGGAACCACCTTGTTCCTGCCACCCTAGGGCCACGGCCACCGGGTCTTCGGAGAAAACCGTTTCTTGCTGGAAGTCGCCTTGGTAAAGCCGGACGCACCGTCCGTCCTTCAGGTCTATGGAGGGGATGATTTCCATGGGTGGCTTGCTGCCGCTGATCTGGGCTATTCGGTCGCCAGTCCGGCGAAATTCAGGAAATTGCGATATATCTGCAACCCAATATTCCCGCTCTTCTCCGGGTGAAATTGGGTGGCTACTAGATTGTTGCTGGCGTAGGCGCTGCAGAAGGGCATGCCGTAGTTCGTGGTACCCGCCACTCCCTCCCCGTCATCAGGGGCGGCGTAATAGCTGTGAACAAAGTAGAAATGACTGGAAGGTGGAATCCCTTGAAATACGGGATGGTCAAATTTGAACTCCACGCTGTTCCACCCCATGTGTGGGACTTTCAGCCCCGTCGGCAACCGCTTGACTCTTCCCGGAACGATGCCCAGACAGGGTGCATCCCCTTCCTCCGTCCTGTCCAGCAGCAGTTGAAGACCCAGGCACACGCCCATAAATGGCTTTCCTTCGGCTATGAACTTCCTGATGGGAGCCACCAGGTCGCGCGCCTCCAGCGCCTGCATTGCGGCGGGCCCCGAGCCAACCCCCGGCAGGATGACGGCGTCGGCGGAACCCACCTGCGCCGGGTCCTCGGTTACAAAAGGGTTGGCGCCCACTGTCTCCAGAGCTTTGGCCACGCTGCGAAGGTTGCCCGACTGGTAGTCTATGACGACGATCTTCATACAGGCCCGTCGTGGTGAGCCTGTCGAACCACCGTGCTGCCTTCAACTCCGTTTCCGCCCGGCATTGTTAGCTCCGTTGTCCGGTGGCCCGTTCTATGGGAATCTCCCGGTCCTGGTATCTGGCCAGCACGAACAGCAAATCCCCCAGGCGGTTCAGGTAGTGGATTATCAATTCGTTAGTAAGGCGTCCCGCCTCGGCCAGTGCCACCACGCGCCGTTCGGCGGTGCGAATGGACGTTCGGGACATGTCAATTGCGGATGACGAAGGCGAACCGCCAGGGAGGACAAAGACCGTGGGCATCTGGAACTCTTCCTCCAGCGAGTCGATAATCTGCTCCAGGTTCTCCACCATTTCGGCAGTTACCGGCGCGAAGTGCTGTTGGAAAAGTTCATACTTGTCCGGTTCCGTTGCCAGTTCGGCGGCAATAGTGAACAACTCCCGCTGCAAGTCCCGCAGAATGTCCTTGACCTTCTGGTCTTCGGAAAGGGAGCGGGCCAGCCCCATGACCGACACCGCCTCGTCGGTAATTCCGTAGGCCTCCGTATGGGGATCGTTCTTGGAGACCCGCCCTCCATACAGCAGGCTGGTCTCGCCCTTGTCGCCAAACTTGGTGTAGACCCTTTTCCGGTAGGAAGACGATGAAGATGTCACGTCGCAAATCCTCTCCTGGAATGATTGAGTTCCTTGACCCGCACTGGCCTCAGAATGTACAGGCGGGTTTCAAACCCGCCCCTTGGTCTGGCCAAAAGACGCGCACATACGGCTCCATAGCCCATACGCAACCTTGCCAAACCTCTCGGCATTGTAGCATAGGGCCATACACCCGGCTATACTGAGGCCCTGCCACACCTGCACGCTGCGGGACATCCCTTGCCCAGCAAAATCAATGCCAAGGAGTAACAACTCATGCCACCGCAACTGAGCGTCATCGGCATAGAAGGCATGCCCGAAGCCCAGCCCGGCGATGACTTGGCCGGACAGATAATAGAAGCTGCCCGGGCCCAGGAAACGCCCGTGACAACCGGAGACGTGTTGGTGGTGACCCAGAAGATAGTCTCCAAGGCCGAGGGCAGGGTAATTTCCATTGAGGGGATTGAAGCTTCGCCCCTGGCTGTTTCCATCACCGAGGGACACCGCCGCGACCCGCGCCATACCGAACTCATCCTCCGTGAAAGCCGCCGAATCGTCCGCATGGACCGGGGCGTCATCATCAGCGAGACCTACCACGGCTTCAACTGCGCCAACGCTGGAATCGACGCCTCCAACATACCCGGCGATGGCACGGTGGCATTGCTTCCGGTGGACCCGGACGCCTCCGCACGGGGCATCCGTAATGCCATCATGGAATGGACCGGCGCCGAAGTGGCCGTCATCATCTCCGACACCTTCGGTCGGCCGTGGCGCAGCGCGGCGGTCAACGTCGCCATCGGCGTGGCCGGCATTAACCCGTTACTGAGCTACGTGGGCCAGGAAGATTCCCACGGCAACATGATGTACACCACGGTGATAAACGTGGCGGACGAACTGGCCGCCACGGCGGAACTGGTTACGGGCAAGGTGCTGGGGGTGCCAGTCGCCATTATTCGGGGCTATTCCTGGGAACCCATGGAAAACGCCAGCAACCAGGCCCTGATCCGCGACCCCGACAAGGACCTCTTCCGCTAGTCGTTACCTTGGTTCTCCTCCCAGGGCAGGGGAAGCTGACGAGGCTGTTCCCCGTCCTGCCCGAATCCCGACATGCCCACTCCCAGCAGGCGGAAGGCCCGCCCCGGAGCCAGTTCCCCGTCGAGCAATGTCCATCCGGTAGTCATAATGTCATCCGCAGCGTTGGTGTGGAATGGCAGGGTGGTCTGCCTGGTAAGAGTCGTAAAGTCTGAGAGCCTCATCTTCACCGTCACCGTCCGGCCCCGGATGCCCTTCTTCTCCAAACTGACGGCCACGCCGGCGGACAACTTGGCCAGCGTATTCCGCAATTCCTCCCGGTCACTAAGGTCGTCGGCGAAAGTCGTCTCTGCGCTGATGGACTTGGCGCTCCGCTCCGTCTTTACCGGATCCTCGTCCTGCCCCAGCGCCTTGGCGCGAATGCTGGCTGCCCTTTTGCCAAAATGCCGGGCAAACCATTCTTCGGGCCGTCCTGCCAGGTCCCCGATCGTCTCTATCCCATCCTGGTGCAGCCTGCCGGCCGTCTTGGGGCCTATCCCCCACAACTTGCCCACCGCCAGCGGCGCAAGAAAGTCCTCTTCTTCCCCCGGCGGCACCACCACCAGTCCGTCGGGCTTTTCCAAATCGGAAGCAATCTTGGCCACCGATTTGCTGGTACCGACGCCAATAGAAACGTTCAGGCCGGTGTCGTCCCTGACCTGTCGCTTCAGGTCTATCGCCACTCCCAGCGGAAGTTTGCCACCCTCTACCACGGCCGTAATGTCCAGGTAAGCTTCGTCCAGGGACAGCGGTTCCACCAGGTCGGTCACGCCGTGAAAGATATCCATCACCCGCCGGGACATTTCCCGGTACCGGTCAAAGCGGGGACGGACGACGATTCCCTGGGGACACTGGCGCACCGCAGTCACCATTGGCATGGCGGAATGCACGCCAAAGACTCGGGCTTCGTAGGAAGCCGTTGCCACCACTCCCCGGCTCTGCGGGCTGCCACCAACCAGCACCGGTTTACCGCGCAGCTCTGGATTGTCCATTTGCTCCACGGCGGCGTAAAAAGCGTCCAGGTCTGCGTGAATTATGTGGCGCATGGCTGGCGGCACTGCTCTGGGGCGACCACCCCGGTCAAGTTGCTGCACCGGTGAATATCCCAATTTTACGCCTGTCTTGCCCCGACTCCAACTGGCAACTGTCAGTAGAACGTCGGTGGTCTTCCGAGAATGCCCTCTTTCCAGGGCAATCGCATCTTAAATTAACTGTCATTCTGAACGGAGTGAAGAATCTAAACTCCAAGCCATAAAGTGGCCTTGGAACCCATGGCCGTCTGGAGAGGAAGGATTTTGGTCCCCACGGCAAGGTTAAGGCGAGGTGAACTCTGGCTCTGGTGGACAGCGACCCTTTAAGATGCGATTGCCCTGGCATACAGGGTCTTTCGATTTTCCGTCGCCCCTGGCGGGAGAGGGTTAGGGTGAGGGGGGCGCTCTTCGGCAAGATGACTCGTAGCCTTGCACTTTCACCCCCATCCTGACCTTCCCCCATCAAGGGGGAAGGGACATCTTGGAAAATCGAAAGACCCTGCCCTGGCACAACCCGCCGTTGCCCAAAGCCGATTCATTCGCTAAACTACACTCCGCATTTCCCAATATTGTTCCGCAGACTTTATCAACTGATTGGTGGTAACCTCCCTGCGCCCTGCCCACTTGGGCGAGTCTTTTTTTGGCAGCGGTTTCCGGCCGGCAAGGGCAACCCGTCTTGCAGCAAACAGAGCAACAGGCCAACCCTCCCCGCATCTTCTACGGTTGGTGGATGGTGGCCATCACATCGTGGATGGCCTTTTTCGCCAGCGGCATATTCTTCCGTGGATTTACCGTTTTCGTCCCTGCCATTCGCGACTCCCTCAGCATCAGCCAGGCCCAAACCAACCTGATCTTCTCCCTGGCCCGCGCCGAAGGCGGCTTGGAAGGGCCCTTTGCCGGTTGGCTCATCGACAAGTTCGGCAACCGGAACTTGCTGATACCGTCGGTCTTGCTGGCGGTAGTTGGCTACTTCGCCTTGTCCCAGTTTGTAAGCGGCTTCTGGAGCTTTGCCATCGTTTACCTGGCGATGGTGTCGCTGGGCAACAGCATCGCCTTCCAGCACGCCATGTTCGCCGGCATCAACCAGTGGTTTCGCCGCCGCCGCTCCCTGGCTATTTCCATCCTTGCCGCCGTGTCGTCCCTGGGCGGGCTGTTCATCGTCCCGTCCATGAACGGCGTAATCGAGAAATGGGGCTGGGAGATGGGTTCACTGCTGGCCGGCATAGCCTACCTGGTTTTTCTCTTTCCCCTTTGTTTCGTTTTTCGCAACAAGCCCGAGGACATGGGCCTCCTGCCCGATGGTGACACTACGCCGGCTACAACTGCCGGCAGGGGCGCCGCCGCCCGCCGCCGGGTGCCGCGCGACTACACGGTGCGCGAAGCCCTCCACACCCAGGCATACTGGCTGTTGATGCTGGGCGCCGGCCTTCGCATGATCGCGACCCTGGGCATCCTGGTCAGCATCATTCCCATTCTGGAGGACAAGGGCGTCAGTCGCCAGATGGCCGCCAACCTGACCGGCGTCATGTTTGGCATCAATTTCCTGGCCCGCTTGGTCCTGGGCTACTTTGGAGACAAATGGCCCAAATCCCTGATCCTGGCTGGCACCCTGGCCGCTGAAGCAATGGCATTGGCCTTCCTGTATTTTGGCAGCTGGGACGCCGGAGCAGTCGGAATACTCCTGATTGCCGCCTTCATCGTCCTGGAAGGCTTCGGCGACGGCGCCGGGATAATAGTCTGGGCGGCCCTGGGCGACTACTACGGCCGCGACCGGTTTGCCACCCTGCGCGGTTACATCACCTTTTCCCACAGCTGGGCGCTGGTGGCTTCCCCGGTTTACGTGGGCTGGATATTTGACCATTACGGCAGCTACGACTGGGCAATAATCCCCGCAGCCGTATGCGCCGGCGTAGCCAGCATCTGCTTCCTGGTAGTCAAGCGTCCACCCCAGTTGACTACCTCGGATGAACCGCAAACATCTAACGCCCCGTAGTGGTGGCGTGGTGGTCAATCTTCTTCACTCCACGCGTGAAAAGGCAGAATCGCTTTATGCTCTGGGCAGGGACAGACCTGCGTGCCCGCCCTTTCCCAGGCAAGACCACTCGTCCACCATCACCCTAATAGCCTTGAACTTTCCGATGGTATATCATAGGGACACTCAGGCTTACCCGTGACAAGGAGGCTCTATGGCTACCATTCTGGAAGAATATATCGCCAGTCACCCCGGGTCGGCGGAGCGCTACGCCGAAGCCACCCGCATCTTTCCTGGCGGCGTAACCCACGATAACCGCTACGCGCAGCCCTTTCCCCTTTACATCACCCACGGTACCGGTCCCTATAAGTGGGACGTCGACGGCCACGAATATGTCGACTACGTGTCCGGCCACGGCGCGTTAATTCTCGGCCACTCCCACCCGGCCATCGCCGCCGCGGTGTCCGAGCAGATAAACCGCGGCACCCACCTGGGCGCTTGCACCGAAGAGGAACTGCGCTGGGCCAGGGCCATCATGGCCCTTATGCCTTCCGTGGAGCGGGTCCGGTTCCACAGTTCCGGCACCGAGGCCACCCTGATGGCCATGCGCCTGGCCCGTGCCTACACTGGCAAAAACAAGGTTATCAAGCTCCAGGACCACTTCCACGGCTGGCATGACTATGCCATGGCCGGCTCCGACCGTCCCGCTCCTGGCATCCCCCCGGAAAGCTGGGGCAGCATGGTTATCGTCCCGTCCGGTGACTTGGGAGCCGTGGAGGATGCACTCAACCGCAACGACGACATTGCCGCCATCATCCTGGAACCCACCGGCGCTCACTACGGGCAGCTACCTTTCGACACCCCCAACTACCTTAGCGGCCTGCGCGACCTGACCACCCAGCACGGCGTGGTCCTGATCTTTGACGAGGTTGTTACCGGCTTCCGGGCATCCCCCGGCGGCGCCCAGGTGCTATACGACGTGGCTCCCGATCTGACCACCATGGCCAAGATCGTGGCCGGCGCCCTTCCCGGCGGCGCGGTTGGCGGAAAGGCCGACATTGTCGACATGATCGCCCACCGGAACGACCCCGAATGGGACAACCAGCGTCGCGTCTACCACCCCGGCACCTTCAACGGCAATCCCCTGTCCGCCGTCGCCGGCGCCGTCTGCCTGGAAATGATCGCCAGCCAGCCCGTCAACCAGCAGGCCGACGCCATGGCCCTGCGCCTGAAGAATGGATTGAACGATGTCCTTGGCAAGATGGAGGTCGCCGGCCATGCCCACGGCGTCGCGTCCATGATTCACCTGGTCCTGGCCGACTGTAACTGCGACCGGGGCATCTGCGCTATGTCCCACCGTGAGATCAAGGAGGCAACCGCTTCCCCTGCAGTCACCGCCTTGAAGCGCAGCATGCAGAACAACGGCGTTGACATAATGGGCCGCGATTCCTTCCTTGTCTCGTCCACCCACACCGAAACCGAAATCGACAAGACCCTGGCCGCAGTAGAGAAATCCCTGGCCGAAGTCCGCGCCGAGGGCCTGCTCTAGCCGACCTTTGACCGACAGCGTTGGTGGTTCATTCGCCGCAATGGCCGGAGTCGAAATCGGGCGCACCGTATTACCGTCATACCGGCGATAGCCGGTATCCAGGAATCGCCAGGGAGAGGAATTCTGGGCTATAGCCGAGACTCTGGAAACCAACTGGAATCTACAATAGCGACCCGCTGTCCGGAGTTGCACCAACAAATCAGGAGGTACCGAAATGCCATCCTTTTGGGAAAATATCCAGGTTGATGGCCAGGACATGGACATGTACGCCAGCGTCCCGTCCGGCTCAGGCCCCTTCAGCGCCATCGTCGTAAGCCAACACGGCGGTGGTGTGGACCGGTTCATCCAGACCATCTGCGACCGCTTTGCCGAGGCCGGCTACGCCGCCGTGGCCCCCAATCTTTACCACCGGATATCCGACGAAGTGCTGAACGGCGACCCCCGGCCCCGTCCCTGGGACGTTCTCAGTGACCCCGACATCGTGGCCGACATCAACGCCACCGTTGACTTTCTTCGCAACCACCCGGCCATCAGCGGCGACAAGATCGGCATAACCGGCTTCTGCATGGGCGGCCGCGTTGCGTGGCTGGGCGCTGCCAGCAATCCCCACATCAAGGCCCTGGCCCCCTACTACGGCGGCAACCTGATGGTCACCTGGGGCGCTGGCGAGGTTCCGCCCTACGAGCTGGCCGATAACATCAACTGCCCCATCCTGTTCCACTTTGGCGAGGTGGACGAAAACCCGTCCCAGGACGATATGCGGAAGTTCGACGGCGAACTGACCCGCCTGCCTCGTCGCCACGCAGTATGGTCGCTACGGCCGGTGGAATCGCGCGGTTTCCAGGCGAAGCGGAAAGACTGGCACGTATCCGGAGCGGCGGATCGATATGCGTCATTGGAAATACCTGCGACGGAGCAATTCGTTAATCGTCCGGTACATGTTCGCCAGATAGTTGCCGTTGATGTTCCCGGTCCAGTAGTGGGCGATGTCGTCTCGATAGCTGGTCAGCGCCTCAAAACTGAATCTGCCTCCAACGA
>DAOUHR010000018.1:0-2375 GCA_034428635.1 Dehalococcoidia bacterium | reverse complement strand
CTGCAGATCTCAGCACCTGGAGACCACGGCCTCAAGCAGGCGGTGGAAGCCCTGGACAACTCCCTGGACACCGCGGCCAGCAAGCAGCTGACCTACCCGGAGATGCTGGCCCAACTGCTGGAGGTGGAAGTGTCCGCCCGCACGGAGCGCTACCTCACCACCAGGACCAAGATGGTCCACCTGCCCTTCCAGCGTGCCCTGGAATAGTTCGACTTCGCCTTTCAGCCCTCCATCGATGAAAGGCAGAGCCTGCCCCCGCGAAGGCGAGGTTCAAGGAACTGACCAACCTGGCCTTCGTGGCCGAGGCCAGCAACGGCCTGCTGCTGGGCCCGCCCGGCGTGGGCAAGACCCACTTGGCCGTGGCCCTGGCGCTGCGGGCCCTCGAGAAGGGCTACGGGGCCTACTTCGTCCGGGCCTACGACCTGATGGAGGACCTGAGGAAGGCCCGTGCCGAGCACAACCTGGACCGGAGAATGCGGGTCCACCTGTCGCCCAAGGTCCTGGTGGTGGACGAATTCGGCATCTGGACCTACGACCGGGAGTCGGCCACCGCCTTTTTCACCCTGGTCGCAGCCCGTTACGAGATCGGGGACGCAGCGCTTCCACCATAACTCCGGAGCGTATTGCGGCTGACGTGGGTCCATTTATCCCGGACCAAATACGAAGGCGCTCAGGTCCGAAATAATCCGGTGGGCCGATCAGTCGGAGTAGACCCAAACCTTTCCGGCGCTGGGATGAGGCGATTGCTAGGCGGCATACACGGTAACCGCTGTAAACGGCTCCCCCCAGCCCAGCGGAGTGACTACGGCAGCGTCGGACAGGCCTATCCCGCTGACCGCCACTTGGCGGGTGCCAGGCGTGCCCCGATCGGGCTCAACCTGTTGGTACCAGTCGACTTTCACTCGGTTGGAGACCCTGACCACCCTTGGCGGCCGCATGTACCGGATGGGGTAGGTCTCCGACAGCCAGGGCTTGTACGGGCTAAGCTCCAGGGCGTCCCGGAGTTCCTCGGGCGGGCTGCAGGTTTCCTGCAGCAGTGCGATGTCAATGTCCATTTACAGCGGGTTAAACCAGGGCTGCCCCGTGAATCCTATGATCCAACTGACTACCTTTACCTGCCTTCCCTCACAACTGGCTGGACAGCCATGCCGGCAGGTCTTGAGCGGACTCGTGCATGGATTGCAGAGGCGGGTTCCGCGAAGTCATAACTCAGGTTCCTGGCGCGTCCTTCCTGTTGCCTCACTGAAGAAGGTTACCGAAATCTCAACGCTTGGGACCGCTTTCGATCAGATCAAATTCGGGGATTGAGTGTTCTTCCGATGCCGTTTCACTGGTCACTGGGTAAAGCAGGTTATTCGGAATATAGCCTGTCATTGTTGCAACTCCCTTGCATAGGGCGCAGCTCAACCCTCTCGAACCGGTCCGGATATGTTGATTGAGGTTGGTTGAGCAATGCCATTGCGGGCCATCCGGATGCTCCTGCAAGCAGTCCGGCACGTCGCGCCACACGCCTTCAGAGTGGTCCGGAAGTGTGAGCCAGGTGGCGCTGCTCTCTCACCTTCCTGGGCCTTGACGCCACCACATTCCCATGCCGCCATCGGTCGGGTCCACATCCAGCCTGACCACGAACCGTTCCAGACTCTCCCCGGCGGATGGGGTTCTCACTTCCTGTGAACGATGGCCGCCAGCGCCGACTGAGTTTCCAGGATGGGATCCAAAAGGGCCACAGGATCCAACTGGGCTCGGCTCTCATGCAGGCTCGCCTTCATATCGGCTCCAATCTCTTTATGGTCCAACGCCATCTCTCGGGGGCATCTGGGAGGTAACACCCCCTATGGTGTCATCGAGCATGCCGTTTCGCACGGCCCACACCGCGACCTCCTGCTTGGACTCGACGTTCAAATTGTCCTGCACGCGGTAGATGACGTTTCTCACCGTCACCTTGCTGACTCCCAAGGCCTCTGCAATTGCGCCATACGACATCCCCCTGGCGAAGTGCTTTAGTACCTCACGCTCCCTCGACGTCAGCACCTTCGGGCCGGTCACCAGAGCCGTCCCCCCGCGTATCAGCCGAAAGACCCGCCTCACCGCCTCGTCCGGGATCGCCAATTGCCCCCCGGCGACCTGTCGGATTGCGTCCACTAGTACCCGGTCAAGTTAGGAATTGATGGGATAGAGTCGATGGAGCTTGGTGCGGGCATCAAGAATGTTGAAGCGCCAGCTGCTGCAGGCTTTAGCTTCGTTCCGTTCCAGTTCCAGGGCATGAATCTCCCGGCAGAGGGATTCCTCGTCGGGGATCCGCTGCACTCGATCTCCGCCATATTCAACCAACTGCCCTGCTTGGGCGTAAAGTGAAACTCGCGCCGCTTGGCGAT
>DAOUHR010000017.1:0-2484 GCA_034428635.1 Dehalococcoidia bacterium | reverse complement strand
GGCGAGGGCCCAAAGAAGCAGCAATCTTAGTTACTGCTTTCTTGCTGTTGCTCCCCTTCGGTTCGAGTTTCCTGGCTTTGGGGCGCTGAGACCGGCGGCAGCAAGTCATCCACGGCAAATTCCACGTCGGGGAGGGTTGAGGGTGCGATTCGGTCGCCGCGGCGGTAGATGGCGTGGTTGGCGTAGCCTTCGGGGCCCGGGCCGGTGAAGGCTTCAATGCAGTCGTCCACCAGGTTCATTATCCAGGATTCGGGGATATTGGCCTGGGCGTAGAGGTTGACCTTGACGTCGCGATAGTAGGTTAGGGAGGAGTCGGACACTTCGATGGCAATTACCAGGTCGTCCGGAGTTGGCAGAGAGTCTGCGTAGTAATCGGCTCGAGGCTTAAGCAATGTAATGTCAGGCTTGGGTTCAGAATATTGGCTCAGACGAATTGAACCCTGCGGCATCACCACAAATACCCCCCGGAACAGGGCTACAAAGGCCTCGGTCAAGCGAATTACACCGCTATTGTGTTGGGGTCCGATGGGAGCAATAGGTACGATTTCTCCGCAGATAAGCTCGACGCGTTCTTCAAGGTGCAGAATTCCCACCTCGGCCATACGGTAGTATTCTTCCACCGTGAACTTGCGGGTCTCGCACTCCAACTTTGGAGCCGGCTGGGCCGGAGCTTTGGCTGGTGTAGTCATAGCGACACCTCGTTTCGAGGTCTGCAAGGGTCCGAGCTCATACTTTGTCCGGTTGTTCAACCAGGGGCGGCAGCAGGTCCTCCACCGCAAAGTCGGCGTCGGGGAGGGTGGAGGGGGAGATGCGGTCGCCGCGGCGGTAGATGGCGTGGTTGGCGTAGCCTTCGGGGCCCGGGCCAGTGAAGGCTTCAATGCAGTCGTCCACCAGGTTCATTATCCAGGTTTCGGGGATGCTGGCCTGGGCGTAGAGGTTGACTTTGACGTCGCGATCGTAGGCCAGGGAGGAGTCGGAGACTTCGATGAGCAAGAGCACATCCTCGGAACTGGGCGATTTGCCCAAATAATCATCTTCGCGAAACAGCAGGACAGCAATGTCCGGCTGGGGCGTGGAATGATCTCCTACGAGGACAGGATTCTGGCCGCTAATGGTAACGGCATCCCCTAGCGCTCGGCTGAAAACTCTTTCAATCCGGCGTACGCCAGTGGCATGGGGATTACCAATAGGGGCCATAAGTACGATTTCTCCGCAGATAAGCTCGACGCGTTCATCAGGGTGCAGAATTCCCACCTCGGCCATACGGTAGTATTCTTCCACCGTGAACTTGCGGGTCTCGCACTCCAACTTTGGAGCCGGCTGGGCCGGAGCTTTGGTTGGTGTAGTCATAACAACACCTTGCCGGGAAAATTAAGACACCGTCATAGCGAGAAACGACAATTGATTCGTGTAATGATAAACTCTCCCCGGCGCCCATTCAACGGCCACTTGTCACAGGGCAAACGCGTTTTAGATTCAGACTATAGGTGGCAGACATCCGACAGGCATAAGACAGTCCGCTGGTAGCGTTCCGATTTAGGTGGTTTTACTTGTGAGACCAGGGCAGACACATAGGTCTGCCCCTACCGTTCCGATTGTCCATACCACCTGAAACGAAACCCTACCACAAGCCGCTCTGAGCTTGACGAAGGGCCTAAGGTCCTGCATGTCAACCAGGTTACGGGTCCCCCAGTCGGCCGGTGGGATGGAGTTTAGATTCTTCACTCCGTTCAGAATGACAATGTAAACGTATCAGGATGACAATTTAGACATAATGCGATTGCCCTGCCACCGGTCATTCTCCACACCACCTTCCCCACTTCCACTTTATAATCATTATTAAAATACACCCATTCCCCTGAATTCCCTGAAAAACTGTTGACAGGCACACGGAGTTTGCCTAAAATCCGAGATACTTCATTGGGTAGAAAAGTCACCCGTGAGAAGGGAACAAATATTCTAAGAAGGAGGCATCGGATGTCAAACAAAGAAGACCTGGCGTTAATGGCTCACCTGATCCGGCGTGCCGGATTCGGCGCCAACCGGGAAGAGTTGGAAGCGCTCGTCGCCAAGGGCTACGACGCGGTTGTGGATGAACTGGTTGATCCCCCCGCGGACCGCCATGGCGGCAAGGCCGAACTGCTGCTTCGCTACTATCCTGGCTGCTTGCTTCCCGGCGGCAACCCTGTAATGGGTCAGGCCAACTGGCTCTATAACATGGTCAGCACCGACAAGCCCCTGGAAGAGAAAATGGCCCTCTTCTGGCACCATGTGTTCGCCACCGGCAACTCCAAGCTGGACAACTGCGACCAGATGCTGACCCAGATTCAAATGTTCCGCGAGCTGGGTATGGGCAACTACCAGGAACTGATCCTGGAACTGTCCCGCAACCCCGCCATGATTTACTGGCTGGACAACAACGAGAACCACCGCGACGCGGTCAACGAAAACTGGGGCCGTGAGCTGCTGGAGCTCTTCACCATG
>DAOUHR010000016.1:0-3075 GCA_034428635.1 Dehalococcoidia bacterium | reverse complement strand
CTGGAGTATGGCACAAATTTCATAGCGATTGATACCCTTGCGCCGTTGTTCCAGCACCTTCTCTTCGATGAAGGGCAGGGTGCGCCGGCTCTTCCACTTGGGTCCCCGCTTCTGGGGCAGCAGGGACTGATCCGTGCCAGACTGCTGAAAGCGATGATAGTACTTGTAAAAGGTCTGCCGGTTGGTGCCGTGGAACCGGTAGAAGTCTTCCAGAAACCTAAAATGGGGGTGCTGCTTCGCCTTGACCAGTTCAAACTCCCCGATAAGAAACCGCCACTTCTGCACCAGGTTTCGCTCAATGGTGCGATCCTCGCTGTTGTTCCGCATATTCGCCTCCAGATCGGTACTTCCTTTTTATACCCATCTGTCAACGAATTACCTGACACATACAAGAATGACAGTTTAAACATAGTGCGATTGCCCTGCCCCCCGCACGGCGCCTAACACTTGAATCGGAGTGCTACGCCGGAGAGACAGCCCCTTTCACTGTGAGGGGGGCTTTTATTTTGCTCCAATAGGCCAATGTTCCGGGTGGCCTTTTGGGACTACACCACCTCGAACCGCTCCGATTCCGGGGGCTGGGACCATAGTTCCTCGGCGCCAGCCATGGCCACGGCCCGCTCCGGGCTGGCGCGCCAGGCGTCGTAGATTTCGTTGCTATCCCAGGTAACCAGGGTGGTTATCTTGGCGGGGTCGGAAAGGGAGTAGAGAGTCTCCCTGGCGCCGAAGCCGGGGGCCCGGCTCTGGGCTTCGCCGTTGCCGTCCAGCAACTTCTTCGCCTCTGCAATTTTGTCAGCCTTGGCCCAGTGGTGGGTCAGAACACCAATCATCTTCCACTCCATATCCTTCAAATGATTTTGCCCGGCAGGCGGACGTACTGGAGTCGCCTCCTGGGAACTGTTTAGGGGCTGTCGCCAAATTAGTCCTTCCTGCCGGTTGGGTATCGGGTGTAAGCAGGCGATATACCAGAGTCCTGGTGTATCGTTGCGCATATCACCCTTTATTACGACGGCTCTGGATTCCGGCTTTCGCCGGAATGACGAAACTCGGCTTTTGACGACACCCCCTAGAAATTATCTCAAGATTATTCAAGGCAAGTCATTGGGCAAAATGGGACAGCAAAAGAGATTGCTCTTCACCCCCATTCCTTCGGCAGGCTCAGGGCAGGCTCTAACCTTCCCCCGTCAAGGGGGAAGGGATTTTGAGATAGTCTCTTAGTCCTCTGCGCCTTCGGCTATGGCAGTGGCCTGTTCCTGCTCTTCCCGGGCCAGCCTGCGTACGCCGCTGCCGCCGGAGCGGAACAGGGGTACCAGCAATGTTGGCGCAATCAGGGTTGTTATCACGGTCATAAGAATGCTGACGCCAAACAGTTCCTGGCCGATGATGCCGTGGGAGAGGCCGATGCCGGCGATGATCAGGGCAACCTCGCCGCGGGGCATCATGCCCACGCCAATGCGGGCGCTGCCGCGCAGGTTGAAACCGCTGACCAGGGCCGGACCTCCGGATCCCACCACCTTGGAGAAGATGGCCAGCACCGAGATTATCAGGCCGAATACCAGGCCGTCCCGCATGGAGGTTACGTCCACCAGCATCCCCATGACCACGAAGAAGACGGGGACCAGGAAGTCCACTATGCCCAGCATGGCGGCTTCCACCAGGTGGCCCAGCCGGGTGGTGGACAGGGCCAGGCCGATGGAGAATGCGCCGATGATGAAGGCCAGGCCGAAGAATTCCGCCAGGCCGGCGGCCAGCAGGGCCAGGGCCAGGGGTATGCACAAAAGGGCGCTGGTGGAACTGAACTTCTCCAGCACCTTCTCCAAATAAGGGGCGATCAAAATGGCCACGGCAGTCAGCCCGACGCAGAAACCAATGGCCTTGAAGCTGACCCAGCCCACACTTCCTATAGTGAAGGTGTCGGTGGTGCTGATGCCCACCACCACGGTCAGGACCAGGATACCCAGGACATCGTCCACCACGGCGGCGGCGATGATGGTCACACCCTCCGGATCGTCCAGGCGGTGCAGGTCGGCCAGCACCCGGGCGGTAATACCCACGGAGGTGGCGGTCATAATGGCGCCCATGAACAGGGCCTGCGGGGAAGTCCAGCCGCCGCCGCCGTCGAAACCCAAAAGCACGGTAGCGCTGACGCCCAGGGCAAATGGGAGGATCACGCCACCGAGAGCCACGGCGGTGGCCGGCCCGGCATATTTGATGAATTGTTTGAGGTTGGTTTCAAGGCCGATGGCAAAAAGGAGCACCACCGAGCCAATCTGGGCCAGGGCGTAAAGTTCGTTGCTGACGGGAATGGGGGAGGGCTTGCCGTCAACCAGGGGGATGGGGAAAAGCGGGCCCACGCCAAAGAAGCTGAGGCCACCCAGGGCAAAAGGGCCGATGGCGACACCAACACCCAGTTCGGCCAGCACGGCAGGTATCTTGAGGAACCTGGTGGCCAGTTCGCCCGCTATCTTGGCCGCCAAGAGAATTATCGAGAGTTGTATGAGGAGAACGATGAGGATTTCAGTAATCTCACCGGCGCCAGCCTGGAAGAGGGAAAGGGGGAACGATACGAGGTTGAAAATTTCACCCATAGTAATTGGTCTTTCTGATCTCCATAATTAGGAATACACGAGAGAGAGTATAACATTGGGGTGATTCGGGGGACAAATTTCCGAGAGGCGGGTAGGGCAATCGTGTTTTAGATTCAGCCTATAGGTGGCAGACATCCGCCAGGTATAAGACAGGTCGCTCTGAGCTTGCCGAAGGGCCCAAAATCCTGCATGTCAGCCAGGTTACGGTTCCCCCAGTCGGCCTGTGGGATGGAGTTTAGATTCTTCACTCCGTTCAGAATGACAATTTAAACATAATGCGAGTGCCCTGGAGAGGCGGGTAGGGCAATCGCGTTTGAGATTCAGACTATAGGCGGCAGACATCCGCCAGGTATAAGACAGGTCGCTCTGAGCTTGCCGAAGGGCCTGAAATCCTGCATGTCAGCCCGGTTACGGTTCCCCCAGTCGGCCTGTGGGATGGAGTTTAGATTCTTCACTCCGTTCAGAATGACATACTAACGGGGCAACT
>DAOUHR010000015.1:0-3760 GCA_034428635.1 Dehalococcoidia bacterium | reverse complement strand
GGCGGCCGTCAACTGGAGGAAGTTGTCGTTCTGGACCACCACTTCACTGTAAACGTAGCGGGCGGCATAGCCATAGGCAGCTACAATACCGCTGCCCGTCTCGCTTAACGAACCACCCAGGTCGGTTTGCATAGGCCACCCGATGAGTTGTTGGTTATGCGGCTGTTGGCCCGGGAAACCCGGGTAAGGCCGCCCGGAAAGGCCGTAACCTGGCCCCGCCCGTTCTGCACGGCGAACACGCGCAGGTCAATGTACCGGTCCTCGAAATTGCCTGCTTCCTCATCGAATATCAGATGCCTCGAAAAGTCAAGGGTTTCCTGGGCGTTGAACATCCGGGGCTGTTCGATGATGTTGCGGGCCAGGCTGGTGCGAAACTCCCCGCCCAGGTCCGGCATGATGTACACGCCCAGGCCGCCGTAGCCCTGACGGGTCTTCACCACCAGCCGGTCCAGGTTTTCCAGCACGTACCGGCGGCTTTCCGCGTTTTGCAGGTCGTAGGTCACCGCCTGGTCCAGGATGGGTTCCTCTCCCAGGTAGTGGCGGATCATGTCGGGCACCCACTTGAATACCAGCTTGTCGTCCGCGGCGCTGGTACCCATGCCGTTGACCAGCGCCACCTTGCCCGCCAGGTAGGCGTCGGTCAGGCCCGGCACAAAAATCTCCAGGTCTTCCACCCGCCGGTAGATCAGGTCCACCGGCACGTCCCCATCCAGGCAACGGGCCATGATGCGGCCGTCATATCCCACGTACAGGTCCGCCCCCTCCACCAGGGGAATCCCCAGCAGTTCCGACAGGTAGCGGTGCTCGAAGAAGGCGGCCCCGAACTTGCTGTCCGTCAGCAGCACGCACACCGGGTCCTCCGCTTCGCACAGGGACCGGAACAGATCCAGGTAGGTCTCCCGTATGTCAAAGGGGACAATATCGTAGGCGGAAGCCAGTTCCGGCAGCAGTTGCCCCATCATCTCCACCGACTTGAGCTGGTAGGTAACACCCGAGGGGATGCGCAGGTTGTCCTCCAGGATGACGTACCGCCCGTCCTCCAGGTGCACCAGGTCGCTGCCGTAGATGTGGACAAACACGTCCCCAGCCGGCCGGAAGGCCTGGTACTCCGGGTAGAAGTACTGGCAGGAGTAGATTACATCCTCCGGCACCACCGGCTGACGGCCGTTGTAAAGGTCAATGAGAAAAAGGTTCAGGGCCCGCAGCCGCTGGGTTATCCCCGCGCTGATGGTCTCCCATTCCCCCTGGGGAATGATGCGCGGTATCCAGTCGGTGGGGATGGTGCGGTACACCCGGGGGTCCATCAGGAAGGTAAAAGAGTCCAGCGCCGCCTGCCGCCGCCCCTGCCGCCACCGCTCCGCCAGCCGTTCCTGCCCCAGATCCTCCAAAAGGCCAAAGGCGTCGCGGTAGCTGGGGTGTACCCCGCCGTCCACGCCCAGGTATTCGCTGAATACCGCCCCCGAGGGCGAACTTCGTGGAAGCATAACTGCCATCCGCTGTCAGAAAAATGTTGCCGGATGGCAGTATAACTGATCGCGGTCAAAAGTTCGTGGTGGAGAAGTTCGTGGTGGAGAAGTTCGTGGCGGAGAGGTTCGTGGCAGAAGAGTTGAAGAAGTGGGCAATCGCGCCTCAATTCCGGCTACCCTCACCCCGGGGCAGCCACAAGGGTTCCCCCTACTCCCCGTACTCCGTATCCTTGTCCAGCATCAGGCACGGTTCCCCCCACTGGCTGCCGGAATCCAGATCCCACGGCCCGTCGTCATCCCCCGCCTTCAGCCGTATGCCCTGGCTGCCCCCGAACACCAGCAGTATCACCCCGTCCCCCGAATCCTCCGCCAGCGCCGCCATGGCCGGACAGGGGCCGTCGTCGTCCCACCCCGTAACCCGCTGCCACCCGTCAACGCCCCTCAGGTCCGCCGTCACCAGCCTTCCCACCGGCCGCGGCTCCTCCAGCAGGTCAAATACCCGGTCCAGCGCCATCGGACTGTTCCCACCCTCAAAAACTTCCACTTCGTACAGCATCGCTTCCTTACCTTACCTTACCTTTCACCCCGTCCGTGTTGCCGTTCCCTTCCCTGGCATTGGGCCATGTCGCCCTGGGCTTGCCCAAGGGCCTGAAATCCTTCCTCACAACCCCGTGCCGCGCCCGAAAATCGGTTTGCGGGATGCGGCCTGGATTCTTCGCCGGAATCTATCCCCAGCCCGTCGGACCACCTTCCCCCGCGTCCCCTTCCGTTCATCCCGAACCTGTCGAAGGACGCCCTCGCAGGCCCCCAAAATCCGTTGGGGCGGGTTTCAAACCCGCCCCACCAAATGGTCGTGTCTACCCTCTCCCCAGGGAGAGACGCCGCAGCTGAGGGCCCTAGTCCCCCGCTACCTCTTCCAATACCAGCGGCTTGGCTACCCCGCCGTTCTGGTGCAGCCACTCCTTCGCCTCGTCGTGCAGCATGTCCGCGAACACCTCGATGCGGTTGCCGTCCGGATCGAAAAAGTAGACGCTCTGGCTCATCACGTGGTCCATCGTCCCGTCAATATCCACCTCGTTGGCCTTCAGGTGCTGGTAATACTCCCGCAGCTCCTCTTCGCCGCCCTCAATCTCCAGCGCGATGTGGTTCAGTCCCAGGTGGTTCTTCTCCAGCCGGTCCGCCGGCTCCCGGAACGGGAACAGCGCTATGTCGTGGTGCTCCTTCCCGAAGGACAGGAACGCCATGTTCCGCTCCGGATTGTGGCTGACGATCTCCATCCCCAAAACCCGGGTGTAAAAGTCAATGGATGCGTCCACGTCCCGGCAGTTCAAAACAAGATGCTGCAAACGGTTAATCCGCGCCATAACTCTCCCTCCAACATTTGGTTCAACGCATAATACCAAAAATCCCCCGCTGCCCGCTACTGATTCCACCAAGGACCCGAAGCGCCGCGACGCGAACACCCAAAAACTTCGTGCCCCTTCGTGTTCTTCGTGGAAGTATCATCGCCTTGCCCCCATCCCCCGGCCTTGCTATAATCTCCAGACCACATTCCGGGGGACGCATCTCCCCCGCCCGTGGGCCTGTAGCTCAGGTGGTTAGAGCGCGGTCCTGATAAGACCGAGGTCGTTGGTTCGAGTCCATCCAGGCCCACCATGCGTTACTGTAGACAGAACCGGGGCGCTCAGGGCGATTTCCTGAGCGTCCCTGCCTTTTATCGGGCTGTCCTTCGGCATAGGGATTGTGTATCGAATAGTGGCCTTGCCGGGGACCACGCCGATCTCCTTCACGAATGACCGGATGAAAGCCCGCGTTTCCGTCAACTTGCTCTCCATCAGGAACTCGCTCATCTCCTTCACGTAACCCGCAATCGCGTCCTCGTCCCCCAATCCGGCCATTCTCACGGCCAGGATAGCCCGCGCCTCATCGGCGGCTGACTCCAGATTCTCCTGGCGCTCCTTGTGCTCCCGGATGCGGGGCAGGATGTCGTTGATCTCCAGGTCGGTGGTTTCTACCGCCTGCCACAGCCGGTCCAGCCGCCGCCGTATCTCGTTCAACTCCTCATCAATGGCCTCCACCCTCTCCCGCTGCTCCTTGATCACGCTGTCCAACTCCTCGTTGACCAGCTTCACCAGGTCCCGAATGTTGCTTTCGGTGAGGATGTTCTCCCGGATCGAGTCAATGATCATCCGCTCGAACCGCTTGGCGTTGAGCCGGGGAGTGTCGCAGGCGCCCTGTCCCTGCTTCAGCAGCGAGTGGCAGACGTAGTAGGTGAACTGGCCGCTCTTGGCCTC
>DAOUHR010000014.1:0-4341 GCA_034428635.1 Dehalococcoidia bacterium | reverse complement strand
AGCGCCTCTTCCACCGTCAGCGCCAGCCAGGAATCACGTTCGCTTACCATGTCACCTCACCTTCCAAGGACGTTTCCCGAGCGGTTTCAGACCCTTCATTGTGTTCACGGCGAGGGCTTCTTTCACAGAACTGGTCAGAAGCAGGTGGCTATGCCAGGGAGAAGAACTCCCTGATCGGGCCAAGAGCCTCAGGTTC
Source organism: Dehalococcoidia bacterium (assembly GCA_034428635.1). Classification (GTDB taxonomy): domain Bacteria; phylum Chloroflexota; class Dehalococcoidia; order Lucifugimonadales; family UBA3495; genus Bin22. Next base: position 4,145 of record DAOUHR010000014.1, on the reverse strand, counting down.
CGTCAGTGTCGGGGCATGACCCACTCCCGGCACTTCCACCATGCGGCAGTCCTGCATTTCCGCCACCATGCGCTGGGCCGTCTCCGGCGATAGCAGGTCGCTGTCCCCGCCCCGTACCAGCAGTACCGGGCCGGGGATGTTTAAGGCCAGTTTCCAGGAAGTTTCCGGGTCGGGACGGCGGGGGTCGGTTCGGACCGCCGGGTCCATCTTCCAGGTATAGCCGCCGCTGGGCTGTTCCTTTACCGCATGGCCGGCGGTGGTTCGCTGGTCTGCGTCGCTGAGGGAGCTGAAGCCAACCCGCTGCTCGCAGTGCCAGGCTATCACCTCCTCCATTGTCGCAAAAGTGGTAACAGCATCCCGAGTTGTGTTGGCGATGCGGGCGCCGCCCCGGGGGTCAATTTCGGGGCCGATGTCGTTCAACACGGCGCGCTCCACCCGGTCGGGGTAGGTGCCGGCGTAGGTCATGGAGATGCGGCCGCCCAGGGAGGTGCCCACCAGTGACATGCGCTCAAATCCCAGGGCCTGGCGCAGCCCTTCCAGGTCGGCGATGTAGGCGTCGTTGGAGTAGTTGGCGTCGGCTGCCCAATCGCTCTCGCCCCGGCCGCGCACATCCACGGATATGACGTGATAGCGGGAGGCAAAGTAGGGGGCCAGGTTGTCGAAATTATGGGCGTTGCCGCTGAGGCCGTGGACCATGATCACCGGCGGAGCCCCGGCCTCGCCCCATTCCACGTAGTGCAGGTTGAGGTCGCCGACCCGGACGAATTGGTCTACTGCCTTGGTGGTTCCTGTAGTCATGGCTCCTCCTCGAGTTGGGAAAAATAAGGAATTGGTACGTTCCCCGTAAACCTAACCAATGGTTGCCGAGGCGATCTCTTCCATTACCCGTAACGACTCTTCACCAGCCTCGGCGGGTATACCTATGGTGACCCGATCGGCGCCGGCCGCTTCCAGGCGGCCAATGAGGTCAGCGTCGGCGGGGACGTTGCAGACCATCAGGCGTATGGATGCGGGGTCGCGGCCCGCCGCTTCGGCCAGTTCGTCCAGAGTCGCCCGACCCCGGCGGACCTGTTCTTCATCGACCCGCACGGGCATCCAGCCGTCCCCATATTCCACCACCCGCTTGAAGACATTGGCGGCAAACCCTCCCAGGTAAACCGGAGGGTGGGGGCTTTGCACCGGCTTGGGAGAGCAGCGCACCGCAGGGAAGTCGACAAAGCGACCGTGGAACTCGGCTTCCTCCTGGGTCCAGAGCTGCTTCATTGCCAGGATATGCTCCCGGGTCTGACCCCAACGGCGCCGGAAATCGCCGCCCATGATTTCGGTCTCTTCCTGGAGCCAGCCGGAGCCGATGCCGAACAGGAAACGACCATTGGAAAGCCGGTCCAGGGTGGCGATCTGCTTGGCGTGGAGCAGGGGATTGTGTTCCGGCACCAGGCTGATGGCGGTGCCCAGCTTGATGGAACTAGTAGCCGCCGAAGCGCGTGCCAGTCCAATCAGCGGGTCGCCAATGTCGGCCATGGAGGCGGGTATAGAGCCGTCGGCCGTGCCGCCATAGCGGGCGGTGGTGTTGACCGGAAGAATGGGGTGTTCCGGCAGCCAGAAAGATTCGAAGCCAAGTTCCTCAGCCCGCTGGGCCAGCGCCGCGGGGTCTAGTGAGTTGGATGACACCCTGGCCGTAATACCAATGTCCATGCCAGCTCCTCCTGTCGAACGTTTGGCTTGATTCTATCACCCATCGTGGAGTGCGGGTACGCCACCGCTGGGCCCCAGCAAGTCAGATTGCGCCCGGTTCGCCGTGAAGTCTTTTTTCCCAAGAATGGGTCAAGCGAAACGGTAAATCTCCTGCCTTCCCCAGAATCTCGTCGTCTCTGGTAAACCCCCTATGAATGAGCGGCCCTCGCCTTGGGTGCGGTCTAGTATACTGTCGGGCAACCAATTTCTCGCTTTGAAATACAGATGCCTCGTGGGGTGATCCAGTGACGGCCCCCAGGAGCCGCAAGTTCCCCTCAAGCGGCGTAGATCAGTTGAGCAGGAGGGCTACAGCATGCCCGGTAATTCTCTGGAGAGGGTCAAGTTTCTTACCTTCGACATATTCGGTACCGTCATGGACCTTACGGGTAGCCTGGCCGGGCCGGCGGGGGAATTCCTGGCAACCAACGGGTCGGATGTTTCCGGACAGTCCTTCTATGCGGACTGGCGGGAGCGACAGCGTATCGAGCAGTACCAGGACAACCTGATGATGCTGGGGCACAGCGGCTACCTGGAAACCTGTCGCCGAGCCTTTGTTTACTGCCTGAAGAAACACAACGTGACCTATACGGCCGACGGGGTGGATGAGTTTATGCAGGTCTACATGGACCTGCAGCCCTATCCTGATGCCATCGAGGGACTGCGTTCCCTGGGCGCCCGGTACAAGCTGGTGGCCCTGTCCAACGGCGAGCAGTGGTACCTGGAGAGGCTGCTGGAAAACAACGTGCCGGTGGAGTTTGACGCGATCATATCAGTGGACCAGGTGGGGGCGTTCAAGCCCGCACCGGGGATATACCGCAAGGCGGTGCAGCGGCTGAAATGTGAGCCGGGGGAGATAATGATGGTGGCGGCCCACTCCTTCGACATCCTTGGTGCCCAGGCCTGCGGCTTCAAGGGGGCCTACGTCAACCGCTACCAACTGCCCACCGAGGACTCGGAGTACCAGCCCGAAATTATCGTAAACGACTTTGTCCAGCTGGCCGAGCGGCTACTGGCATAACGCAGGAGTTCCCACCAGGCGGACATACCTCTGAAGAATCCCGTCCTCTTTCCCCGCCTGTATAATTGCCGGCGGCCTTGATACGGCCCGGCCCACAAATTTTCCAGGAGATTAACGCGCTAATGGAAATTGGTCTGAGCATTCCCCGCCTGCCCGATGCTGAGGGCATCCGCCTTTTTGTGCAGCGGGCCGAGCAACTGGGTTTCGAATCGGTGCTGGTCGGGGACCACATCCTGTTGCCTACGGGCGGCACCAGCCAGTATCCCTACACCGCCGACGGCTCATTCTCCCGTCCTTCAGACGAACCATTCCTGGAAACAATGACCATGCTGGGGTACATGGCTGCCTGTTCCGACACTATCAAGCTGGGCAGTACGGTCATAATCCTCCCCTACCGCAACCCCCTGGTGCAGGCCAAGATGTTTGCTTCGCTGGACGTGTTGTCCAACGGGCGCATGATCTGTGGCGTGGGGGTGGGCTGGCTCGAGAAAGAGTTTGATACCCTGGGTGTTCCCTACGCCGAGCGCGGACCCATGAGCGATGAGTACCTGGAGATATTCAAGACCTTGTGGACACAGTCAGACCCGGAGTACCACGGCAGGTTCTTTGACATCGATGGGATACAGTTCTACCCCAAGCCTGTGCAGCAACCACACATTCCCATCTGGGTAGGCGGGCACAGTCGCCCCGCCCTGCGCCGGGTGGCCAAGTATGGAGATTGCTGGCACACCACCCGGCAGACGCCCGACTTCGTGGCCCAGAACCTGCCCTACCTGCGGGAGCAGGCGGAACGGGCTGGCCGCGATCCGTCAGAGATATCCATCTCCCTGAAGCGCAGCCTGCACTTCACCGACCTGGAAGCCGGCGAAGAGAAATCGGTTCGGACAGGCGGAGTGATAATTGCGACCACCCAGGAAGTGATAGACGACGTCTACTATTGCCGTGAACTGGGGATAAACCAATTGACCTATGACTTCCGGGTGGAGGGCATCGAAGCCTGCATAGGTGTGATGGAACACCTGGCAAGAGAGGTGCTGCCGGTGGCCCAACGGCTGGGTTGATGGAATAGTTGCCCACTCCCATTGGACCAATATGGCCGGCGTCTGGAAGACGCCGGCCGTGTATGTTAAAGCCCGTTGTCCTTGAACAGCTTGGCCCGCTCCACCAGGTGGCCGGCCGTGCGCTTCATCATTTCTATCTGGTCTTCATTCACTTCCTGTTTGACGGTGCCGGGGACGCCAGTAAAGAAGGAGCGGTCCGGGACGTGCGTGCCTGACCGCACCACGGAATTGGCGGCGATGAGGCATTGTTTACCGATGGAAGAGCGATTCAGGAACGTGCAGTTGTTGCCCAGCAGGGAACCGGTACCAATGCGGGTACCGTGCACCACAAC
>DAOUHR010000013.1:0-14149 GCA_034428635.1 Dehalococcoidia bacterium | reverse complement strand
AAATTATTGCTCTGCTATTGGTTGAATCGCTTCCTCCTCGGTTAAGCTTGCTACTTCCTGCCAGTAGTATGCAGCTTTATATTACATATAAAGCCGGCTGTCAATAATCCTTGTCGCCAATTGATTGGTTGCTGTCAGGGAGAGTAAACCGAGGCCGACTCTTCGCTGGAAGTTGCAAGCGGATTGCGTCGGCCAAATACCGGATGTCGGGAACCAGGTACGAAAATCTTTGCCTGCAAGCGCAATAATCCTTTACTATTGGTGAGTCGTGAAAGTGGTGAATCATGAAAGACACTGACCTGCTGATCATTGGGGCAGGGCCATACGGGCTGGCCGTGAGTTCCTATGCCAGAAGGCTGGGGATCGAGTGTCAGGTAGTGGGCGATCCCATGAGCTTCTGGCGGGACCACATGCCGGTCGGAATGAAACTACGGTCTCCCACATCGTGGCACCTGGACGCCGCAGGAGAGTTGACCTTTGAGCGGTTTCTGCAAGCCAGCGGGCTGGAACCAACGGAAGTTTCGCCAATCTCATTGGGCCTGTACCTGGAATACGGGGAGTGGTTTCGGGAACAGAGCGAAATAAGCGTCCGGCAAGCGTACGTCGAGAAACTGGAATATGCTGAAGGCGTGCCATACCCGTTCATCGCAAAGCTGGACGACGGGACCGAAATGGGAGCGCGGAGGGTGCTGGCCGCCACCGGCCTGACCCAGTACAGGAATGTCCCGGACGACCTGGCGGCCCTGCTCCCGCCGGGGAGCTATGCCCACACCTGCGATTACGTGGACTTCAGCCCCTTGAAAGGCAAGCGCTGCCTGATTGTGGGCGGCCGCCAGAGCGCCTTTGAGTGGGCGGCCCTGATCAACGAGGAGGCAGGCGCGGAGATTCACCTGGTGTACCGCCACGAAACGCCGTCCTTCATCGAATCGGACTGGGACTGGATTGACGAGTTGATGGACCGGACGCGGGAGACGCCGGGCTGGTTCAGGAGAGTGTCCCCCGAAGAAAGAGACGGTATTTACCAGCGGTTGTGGGGCGAGGGACGGCTGAAGCTTGAGCCATGGCTTTACCCCCGAATCCAGGGGGGCAACGTGCATCTGTGGCCCAACGCCTGCATCACGGGCGGAAGGGAGACCGCCGACGGTTCCGTAGCGGTGTCCCTGGACAATGGAAAGACGCTGGAGGTTGACCAGATCATCCTGGCCACGGGTTATCGGGTGGAACTGGCCCGGGAACCTTACCTGCGGGACCCCAGTATTGCGAATGCCCTGAAGGTGGAGGAAGGCTTTCCCGTCCTTGATGACCAATTCCAGTCTGACATACCGGGGCTTTACTTTACGGGCCAGACGGCCACCAGGGACTTTGGGCCGTTTTTTGGCTTTGGAATAGGCTGTCCGGCCGCGGCATGGGTTATCGGGAATGCGTTGAATGCATAGCGGGGTGGCTTACCCAACTCAGGCGTGGCCTGACAGCCAGGGTCTTTCGATTTTCCAAGATGTCCCTTCCCCCTTGATGGGGGAAGGTTAGGATGGGGGTGAAAGTGCAAGGTAACGAGTCATCTGGCCGAAGAACGCCCCCCTCACCCTAACCCTCTCTCGCCAGGGGAGAGGGAAAATCGAAAGACCCTGGCCTAGCAGCCCCAAAACTAGACCCCCTTTTCCCATAATGGTAAACTGCCCCTGCCCATAATGGAGTTTGCTGCAATGCAGGAGCGGCGCCATGACCGAACCACTGGTTATCTACGAAGTTGTTGACCAGATTGCCACCCTGACCCTGAATAACCCTTCCCGTCGCCACGCCCTGTCCAGCGAGGTGCTGGCGGCGCTGAAGGACCGCCTGGAACGCATCAAAGAAGACTCGACCATCAAGGTTGCAATCCTGAAGTCTGATGGGCCGGTATTCAGTTCCGGCCATGACCTGCGGGAAATGGTGGGTTCGGACGAGGAGTCGTACACCTGCATTTTTGCCGAATGCACCGAGGTGATGGAGGCCATCCGCATGCTGCCCCAACCGGTGATCGCGCAGGTGCAGGGTCTGGCGACGGCGGCAGGCTGCCAGCTGGCGGCCACCTGCGACCTGGCGGTGGCATCGGAGGACTCAGGGTTCTGCACCCCTGGTGTACAGATCGGCCTGTTCTGCTCCACGCCCGCGGTGGCATTGTCGCGGGCGGTCAGCCCCAAGCACGCTATGGAAATGCTGCTCACCGGCATCCCTATTTCGGCCAAGACGGCGCAGGAATGGGGCCTGGTCAACCGGGTGGTGCCAGCCGACCAGTTGGAAGACACGGTAATGCAACTGGCGCGGCACATTGCCAGGGCCAGTTCCTATACCCTGGCCATCGGCAAGCAGGCCTTTTACCGGCAGTTGCAGGTGGACCGGCCTGCGGCGTACGAAATGGCCCAGCGCACGATGGTGGAGAATCTGCTGGCCTACGACGCCCAGGAGGGAATCACCGCGTTCCTGGAAAAGCGGGAACCGGAGTGGGCGAACTAACTGAAGAGACTGGAATCAGGAATTGGCACTCAAGAGGCGATGAGCATTTTGCCGGGCAGTCTTGAAGGCCAATCCGCGACAGGACGGAGGAAGTAATGGCAGACGTACCCTTGTTTCCGGTGACGGTAGTGGGCAGCTGGCCCAGGCCTCCGGAATTGATCCAGGCCCTGCGGCGACGGCAGGCAGACGAGATTTCCGAGGACGAATTCAACATGGTGGCAGACAAGGCAGTCCTGGATTCTCTTAAGGCCCAGGATGAGGCTGGCACCGACATCATCAGCGACGGCGAACAGCGCCGGGACAACTTCTACTCCTACGTGGTGGGCAAGATTGCCGGCATGCAGCTGATGAAGGTGTCGGAGTTGCTGGACTACGCCAAGGACCGTGCCCGCCTGGAAGAACAACTGCGCGCCCTGGACGTTCCGGCTTTTGCCATCAAGAGCCCCATCGTAATCGACCGGATATCCACCAGGGAGGGACTGTCGCTGGACGAACTGGCTTTCCTGAAGCAGCACACCGACAAGCCCATCAAGATTCCCATTCCCGGGCCGTACATGCTGACCCGCTCAAGCTGGTTTGAGGGGCTGTCAGACAAGATCTACCCTTCCCCGGAAGACCTGGCCAAAGACGTGGTGCAGATCCTGCGGGAGGAGACCATCAAGCTGCGCGACATGGGCGCAGACTTCATCCAGTATGACGAACCCATCTTGACGCAGGTGGTGCTGGGTGAAGAGTCCAGCGAAACCTTCATGTGCGCGTCCCTGCCGCAGCGCAGGGATCCGACCACCGAGCTGGAGTTCGCGCTGCGGATGATGAACGAGGTGGCCGAGGGCATCGAGGGCGTCAAGCTGGGCGTCCACGTGTGCCGTGGCAACTGGAGCCGCAAGGAAGAGGTGCTGCTGACCGGCAACTACGGGCCGCTGCTCCCCTACCTGGTGCAGATGAACATTGACCAGCTGGTGCTGGAGTGCGCCACCCCCCGGGCCGGCGAAATGGAAGTCTTCAAGGAATACGCCAACGAAAAGGAAATCGGCCTGGGCGTAGTCAATCCCCGCACCGACGAACTGGAGTCGCCAGACGAGGTGGTAGACCGGGTTAAGGAAATGCTGCAGTACTTTGATGCAGACAAGATTTACCTGAACCCCGACTGCGGCTTTGGAACCTTCGCCGAGCGAAACATCAACACCGCCGACGGCGCCTTCCACAAGATGCGGATAATCGGCGAGGCGGCCCAGAAGCTTCGCTCCGAATTCGGCTAGGCTTTAGCTATTCAAACATGGATGAACTGGATGGACAGGATATTTTGATTGAGCGTCTGCGGTAGTTTCGTTGCTAAAGCGCATTTTGGCTGGCAATCAACTCCATATTCTGTATATTCTGTGCATCCCTGTAAGTAAAAAAGGAGAAGAAAATGGCGGAAGAAGTACGCGATTTGAATGGTCTTCCCCGGGAGAAGCTGACCCAGGTATTGGATTCCTTCAAAGACCCGGATGTGTTTAACGCCGTGACCGGTCCCTGGAAGTCCCGCATTGCGTGGCAGGGGGGGATGAGGGCACGGGCCTACATGCGCAACCACCAGGTGGATATGGACGAGCCGGGCGACCTGACCGCCACCGACGTGGCCGCCAGCGCCCACGAGCAACTGCTGTCGGCCATTGGCAGCTGCATGACGGTGGGGTTTGTGGTAAACGCCACCAAGCAGGGCGTCCGCATCCACGACCTGGAAGTAGCCGTGGAAGGCTACTTTGACAACATCCGCAAGTGGGCGGGCGTTGAGGACGAGGGCAACCCGGGCTACGGCCGGATTTCGGCCAAGTGCTTTGTGCGGGCCGACGCCGATGAAGCCACTTTGCGGGAGATCTGGCGGCTGGCGGTGGAGGGTTCCCCCGTTACTCAGTCGGTAGCCAACCCCACGTCGGTCGAGACCGACTTCGAAATGGTGGGCTAGGCCCAGTTTTTCCTCGAAGGACACGAAGAAACACGAAGAGTCGCGCCTGATTCTTCGTGTTTTCTTTTGCCTGTAATCCCACCGCTTCCAGGAGTGTTAGATAATGGTTGAGTTTGTTTCCGCCGACTGGGTGGAATCCCAGTTGGGCAAGCCCAATTTTCTGCTGATAGATCCCCGCGGCCCCATGCGGTACACACAGGGCCACCTGCGGGGCGCCGTCAACCTGCCGGCGGTCAGACTGTTTGGCCGGGACGGCAAGCTGCTGTCCACCTACGAACTGGTCGAGTTTTTTGGCTCGGTGGGGGTGGGCAACGATACGCCCGTCACGATGTATGACGGCGGCGACGGACGGAACGCGGCCATGGCGGCCTGGACCCTGGAATACCTGGGCCACGACAAAGTCCGCATTATGGACACCTTCTTCGAGACCTGGGCCGCCCAGGGACGGGAGAAGCTGTACCGACCGGTGCGGCCCACTGCCAACCAGTTGGAGCCCCGGCTGAATCCCCAGGTGCGGGCTGAGCTGGAGGATGTGTCGCGGGCGCTGGAAGGCGCGCCTGGCGGCGGCGTTACCCTGCTGGACCTGCGGAGCCAGGACGAGTTTGATGGCTTGCCCGAAATTGACGAACGGCCAGGGCACATCCCCGGCGCAGTTAACCTGGTATGGCAGCAACTGGTGGACGGCAACGACAGTTACTTGCTGGCGGACGACAATCTTCGCCAACTCCTGGAATCCAAAGGAGTGAGCCAGGACGTCCCAGTTATCGCCTACTGTCGCAGTGGAATACGGGCGTCAGTTGGGTACATGGCATTGAAGGAACTGGGGTTCGACGTGAGGCTTTACGACGGATCCTACCTGGAATGGATGAATCAAGGCATGCCGGTCGAGGAGGCGCAGACCACAGATTAACAGATTGGCGGAAGGAAACAGGCGGAGGGGGATGAGTAATGGAGCGGCAGCGAGACGCCACGATAAGGAAATTCTATCTTCCCCGTTGCCGCGGGTCCAGCAGGTCTCGCACAGCGTCACCGAAAATGTTCAGACCGAAAACGGCGATGCTGATTGCCACCCCCGGCCAGATCACCATCCAGGGAGCCTCGTTGCGATACTGCTGCGCCAGGCCAGTAAGCATGGTACCCAGGGAGGCGTTGGGCTCCTGTATCCCAATGCCCAGGAAGCTCAGCGTGGATTCGGTGAGGATGGCGGTGCCCAGTTCCGCGGTGGCCATGACAATCCATGGAGAAACGGTATTGGGGAGGATGTGCCGCAGGACCAGCCTGGGCTCACTGACACCAATGGCGCGGGCCGAATCAATGTACCCCCGCTCCCGGATGCTGAGAGTAACCGAACGGGTAATCCTCGATATATTTGGGGACTGCACCAGTCCAATGGCAAATATCAGACTGTACAGGGAAGTGCCAAGGGCAGTAACCACCACCATGGCCATGATTATGGTGGGGAATGCCATCAGGATATCCACTATGCGCTGGACAATCAGGTCGAGCACACCCCCGCGATACCCCACTACGATGCCAAGCAGGCCCCCGCCCACCGACGCAATGGCGATGGCGGAAAACCCTACTATGATGGAGACCCGGGTGCCGTGCAGCAACCTGCTATAGATGTCCCGCCCAAACTGATCGGTCCCCATCCAATACGTGGAGTTGGTGTTTATTAGTCGGTCCTCGTAGTGGGGTTCAATGGGGTCAAAGTTCTGTAACGCTTCCGCGAATACGGCAACCAGAAGCATGAGGGCCACCAGCACCCCACCGAATGTTCCCAGGGGTTTTCGGCGGACCAGGAACAACAACCCGGGCAGAAACCCCGTCTTCCTGGCACGGCGCTCGAGGGCCGCGGCCTCATTTTGTGTAGCGTCCCGATTCATCTGGTACGACTCTACTACTGGCTACGAACGGACTGCGAACTCAAAACAACTGCAGAAAGCTAGTTGGAAACCCGAACCCTGGGGTCTAGCATGGCGTAGGTCAAGTCCACCAGCAGATTGATGATGCTGGCAAAGACCACCGATACCAGTATCAGGAACTGCACGGTGGGATAATCCCGCGCCGCCACCGCCCCGACCAGCAACCGACCGAGGCCGGGGAGGTTAAATACTACCTCAACGACCACCACGCCGTTAAAGAGGCCAATCAGGGTAACCCCGTACAATGTCGCCACGGGCATAAATGCGTTCTTGAGCGCATGCCTCATTACCACAACACTTTCCCGCAAACCCTTGGCGTAGGCCGTTCGGACATAGTCCTCGTCGAGAATGTCCAGCATGGACGACCGTACCATCCTGGCACATATGGCGATGCTGCGGATGGAACCGATAAACGCCGGCAGCAGGAACTGCTGCAGGTTGGTCAAAGGGTCCCTAGTGAACGGCACGTAAACTAGGGGATTGGTATAGTTGAACCAGAACAGTAGCGCCAGGATCACCATTATGCCGATCCAGAACACGGGAATGGCCAGGCCGCCTATGGCCGTGACCCGGACCACGTAGTCCAGCCACGTGTCCTGTCGCACTGCGGTAATGGTCCCTAATAACAGCGAAAAGACGATGACGAAAATAAGGCTGATAATTGTCAATTCGGCGGTAACCGGAAATGCCCTGCCGAAATTCTCCAGCACCGAATTCTGGCGCACCAGGCTGATGCCGGGGTCCAGGCGCAGCACGTCCCACACCCATTTCAAGTATTGCTCGTAAATGGGCAAATCCAGGCCGAACTGGGCCCGCATGGCATCCCGTTCTTCATTGGTCAGCCCCAGTTCCGCTTGCGCTAGCAGGGCGGTAATCGGGTCGCCGGGTATCACCCGCATGATGAAGAAAATCAGGATGCTGGAGCCAACTATGGCTATCAGCGCCAGACCTACTCTCTTGGCAAGATACGCTTTCATGTCGCTATAGAACCAGAGTCACGCTTGTACCGGACTAACTACCAGAACCCTCCCATGTTCGGACAACGGAAGGTCTCAGACCACCAGCCTGAGACCTTCCAATTGATTCGTGACGGTGTGCCCCAATTATTTCTTGAGCCAGACGTGGGCCACGTTTGCCGTATCGGGTGAGAAGGCCAACTGGGGGTTATAGTCCTGAACCCGCTCGTTGTAGGCGTGGAACTTGGCTCGCCACCACATGGGCACCGACCCTCCCTGTACCTCCCAGAACTTCCGGGCCATGTCCTGGATGATGGCAACCCTTTCTTCGTGAGTCTCGGCATTGCGTTGCTGCTCGTACAGTGAGTCGATTTCAGGGTGGCTCATGGCGCCGAAATTCCTGGCTCCGTCGGTAACGTACTGGTTTTGCAGGTGCAGATCTGGTTCCACTGGCCCGCCAAAGCCGCGGATCATAATATTGAAATCATGGGCGATTTCCCTCTCCTCGGTGACAGCGTCTTCCTGAACGTCCATGACGCCTCCGGTTATTCCGATGTTGGAAAGCTGCTGGATCAGCAGGGTTGCGCCTTCAATATTTGACGGCCGATTCTCAGTAAGCATCGGTATTTCCTGCGTAAAGTCATAGCCGGTGTCCTCGGAATACTCGGCCAGCAGACGGCGGGCTTCTTCAAACTCCGCCTCCTTGTCTTCGGCGAAACCGGGCAATTGCTTTACCTCATCGATGGGGAGAGCGTAGGGGCTGCCAGGCGGGTACAGGATGCCATAAGGCGACCCGAATCCCCGCTCACTGATCTCCCCCACCCGCATCCGGTTCATGCCCAGACTTACTGCCTGGCGCACCCGAATGTCGTTCCAGGGCTCCCGCTCCTCGTTCATCTGAACGTCCCAGTGGGAAACATCGCCCAACACTTCCTTGGTAACCATGTGGTCCATTTCCTGCAATTGGACGTAAAGGGATGCGGCCAGCTGCGGGTAGGCGATGTCCACCTGTCCCGTCTGCAGGGCCGCCAACCTGGTGGCTTCGTCCACCATGACCAGAACTTCGATTCCGTCCAGGTAGGGCAGGTCCGGGTTGGCCCAGTAGGACGGATTGCGAGAAAGGGAGTAGCGGGCGCCGGTCTCAAAGTCTTCAGGTATAAACGGGCCGCTGCCGACCAGTTCCTCGTAGTTCCTGATCAGGGGCTGGGGAAGGGCTTCGGTGGCCGCCTTGTTGAATATAGGGAAGTTCGTCAGCGCCACTGCCGCCAGAAATCCCTGAGACTTGTTATTGGTGTGCACCATAATCTGGTTTCCGCTAACCTGAACATCGTCAACGTTGTCGTAGTAGGTGCCGACCGGCTTCGCCCGGCCAATGATCAGGCCTTCGGGCGGGTTCTTCACCCGGTCGAAGTTGAACTTTACGTCATCCACAGTGACGGCGTCGCCGTTATGCCACTTGGCGCTGGAGTCCAGATTGAAGGTCCAGTCCGCAGTGCCGTCGTCGTTCAGGGTTACGTCCCAGCTCTCGGCCAAGTCAGGAGCGATCACGCCGGGACTGCCCAGCTGTTCGGTTACCAGGAAATTAAGCGCCGGCTGGGCGATCCAGAACTCGCGGGAACTGGCTCCCCTGGGGGTGTGGAGATCCACACCCGTGGGGTCCAGGTGCAGCTGTACCTTCAAGGTGCCGCCATACTTATCCCCGCCGGATTGTTCCGCCGCGGGCGGCTCGGCCGTTGGTTCAGGCACGGCGGTGGCCTCCTGGACCGGGGCCGGAGCCTGGCTGGCCGGTTCTTCCGCCGCGCCGCAAGCCATTGCCGCACCAACCACAGTCAATAAAGCAACCAATAATAAACTCAATCTGTAATTCACCGCAGATCCCTCCATTCTACGAATATCTGCCGTAGTATTGCACCACCCGGAAAGTGTTCCCGTTCACCGAGTTTGTATTGCCAACAATAGTATTGGTTGCTAAATCTGTCAATGTAATACAGAAGGTTTGATGTAACTGAAAGATATATTGGCATATATGAAAGCATGTCGTCAAAATCTTAGAGATGTGGGTGCCGGCAATCGGAGTCGTCTTGGCTGAGCTCAGGCCTACTTTGCGATTTTGGACAGGGAAGACAAGACAGCGGAGGACCATCCATTGCCCTCCTTTATCGCCGAAGTGGCGGGATACAACAATCGGAATAGGCGCAGAACCCGATTGCCCCGGAAGTCCCCATGGCAAACAACAGTCACCATCAAGCGGCGGTACGCCGACGAAGGGCTGGAGGAGGTGCTGCGACACCGTACCCAGGTCAACCGGTACCGGAAGGTGGACGAGCGGGTAGAGGCCCATCTGATTGCTTTGGCCTACAGTCCTGCGCCTGAGGGTCATGACCACTGGACCCTGCGGCTGCTGGCGGACAAGACGGTGGAGTTGGGGTTGGTGGAGTCGCTGGCGCCGGAGACGGTGCGGTTGCGGTTGAAAAAAACGCACTTAAGCCGTGGCAGAAGCAGCAGTGGTGCATCCCCAAGGTGAGCGCGGACTTTGTGGCCCACATGGAGGACGTGCTGGACCCCGTATCCAGTACGGGGCAGGTTCTGTACGCCGAACCCTATGATCCCCAGCGGCCGGTAGTCTGTTTTGACGAGACCTCCACCCAGATGCTTTCCGACGCCCGTCCGGCTATCGGGGTGGAGCCGGGGAAACCGAGGCGCCAGGGCTACGAATACCGAAGGGAGGGGACCCGCAACCTGTTCCTGGCCTGCGAGCCCTTGGCCGGCTGGCGGCACGTGGCGGTGACGGAGCGGCGTACCATTGAGGACTTCGCCCAGCAGATGCGCTGGCTGGTGGATGAGGCGTCCCCGGATGTCCCCGTGGTCCGAGTGGTTTTGGACAACTTGAACACGCATCGGACGGCGTCGCTGTACCAGACCTTCCCGGCCCCAGAGGCTCGGCGCATCGCCAGGCGGCTGGAGTTTCAGTACACCCCCAAGCACGGGAGCTGGTTGAATATAGCCTGCCCCAGCGGAGGCTGAAGGTGGAGATGGAGTTCAGCGTCCTGGCCCGGGCCTGCCTGCGGGGACGCAATTCCGACGCGGAAAGCCTGGAGAGGGCGATGAACGCCAACGTGTCGGAGCGCAACGCAACGGCCGCGGTGTCAAGGTTGAAGCGGCTACGACGAACAGCAGGACTGAAAGCAATCCATTCGGAGTAAGCCTAAACCAATGAAATCTTTTCAATTCAGTTCCTTGCCTTGCCAGGAATTAAACCGACGGGACGACAAGGCCAAATGAAAGGCGCCCTTGCTGAGACCGGCAAGGGCGCCATTATATACCTAATCCATGCCTGATGACTTTACCTGGCCTATTCAATTTGCCTTCGGATAGAGTCAGTCGAAATCCGGCCAACTAATTGGGTTTGGCGAAAGGGCGATCTACAGCCAGGTGGTAAATTGGGCGACCGGAGTTCGTGCAGGGTTAAGTTCTTCATCGGGGACACCCACTGAAAGAGCTCCCACCATCTGCCACTTCTTCTTGGCGCCCAGGATTTCCCTCAGTTGGGGGCTTCGCGTGGTCCTGCCCGTTTCCCAGGTCACCGTCAGGCCTTCGGCCACGGCGGCCAGGGACATGTTCTGCACGGCACAGCAGACGGAAGCGTAGTTCTCCATGGTAACGCTGTCGTTGTCGCCGGGATTGTTGTAAACGTAAATCAAGATGGGAGGCTCCAGAACTTTATTGCGAGCCGCCTTCGCCCGACCCTCGTTGCCGCCTTCCAGGGAGTGCTCGTAGGCTGCTTCCGCCGCCTGTTGGCGAGCTTCGGTGCCCTTCTCCAGGACGAAAAACCGCCAGGGCTCGGTCAGTCGGTGGTTGGGGGCCCAGACCGCCGTTTCCAGTATGCGGCTGATCGCCTCCCGATCAACGGGCGAATCCTTGAAGCGCCAGGCCATGCGACGCCGGTAGATTGTCTCATACACCGAGAGGTCGTTGGCGGGAATACTCACAGAATCCGGGGTAAGCTTGTCTAATTTCCTGGACATTTCCTTGTTGGTCATTGCTATTCTCTCTCTTCTCGTTATTCTGCATCCAGGGCGACTGGAGTTCCAGGTTTTCTATCACTTCCCGAAAGGCCTCGGGTATGGGAGAGACACCGTGAATTTCCGGAGCAGTTGGCACAGGCTCGAGAAGGCTTTCGGGGCTTCCTTATAGGCTTAAACACCCGACCGGGGAACCCTTTCCGCCCGCTAGAGGCGGATCCGGGGACGGCTAGGGGGCCGTTGTTGAGTGGCGATGTTCTTGCCCGAAATTGGGTCCCTGCCGGCACTGCCGGGCCGCCCAGGTTTGCTCTTTGGCGTCTGGGTCTTGCGCTTCTGACGCTTAACTTGCCCATTAACATGGGATTGCTGGTTAGCCATAAAAACTTCCTTTAGCTTGGACTGGTTCTACAGTTGGTTGATCAGCAATTTTGGCTGTTCCCGGTCCCTAGCCGGGAACAGCTTCTATTGTAGCAAAGGCGTAAATATTCGGCCCGGACCAATCTGGACGGAGGCTCTGTCTAGGGGCCGAATATCTCTATACAGAGGCGGATTAGGAATACCACCACGGCGCATTGGATCAGGAACTTAGCAGCATTGTCCGCTCTCCCGGACGCCCAGACCACGCCCGCACCCATCGCAAGAACCACAATTAGAAGATTGAGTGAGGTGGTGGAAGCCATTTCGCCTCCCGAGGATACGGGTCATATCAGGCTAACGCGGCCTGCCACCCCTTTCAAATCTCTTGTTGCGGAAATAACATACCGCCCGACCTTCATCAAGGGCCTCTCCAAACGTTTTCCTTCTCACGTCTTCGTAGTCGATATCGTTCAACAGGCGACAGTCCGGGTATAAGTGGATTTTCATAATCCTGCCGATTAATGGCGCTGGCCTAAGCCAAACGGGTCGCGTCCTGTTCATTCCGGTGTGGCCTCCCATAATTGACAGCTACACAAAGCCTACCATAAAATCCCAAATGCGAAGCTAGCCGTATCTATTCTCATGGAGGCCACTCAGGCTTCTGAACGAGGGCGCACCTACGCGCCCCCTTTGTCTTGGCTCGTATGGGATGGTGGCTAGCTTCGCACGGTAGCCCACATTGTCGCCGCAAAGGGGGTACCCGGTGAAACGCACTCTCTTCTCCGACAATGGACGCATCGGTCGCCGTGATTTTGGCTCAAGGGCGTTGTCCCGATACTTCTGATGAGCCTTGCACTTGGCTGTGGGCTGTTCGTCTTGGAATATGCCATCAGCGAAACCTCGGACGAATACGAGCCCGGCTCCGGCGGCGCAGACCTCTTCTTTGGCTTATTGTCTATCTCATTCATACTGGTGCTTACCTGGATGCAATTCATGGTATTCATCAAGAGGTTTCACGATCTTGGCAGGTCTGGAGCGTGGACGCTTCTCTTGTTCATACCTTTGGCCAACATTCTGATATTTCCGGTGATGCTGTTGGTCCTTGGGCTAATCCCCGGGCAGAGTGTGGAAAATCCGCATGGGCCGGTGCCGGGAGTGGCCAAGAGGAAGTCATTGCCTTAACGTGGAGCAGACGGAGCCTACATACAGAAGGGGGCGTTCATGCGATCAGTATTAGCCACGGCTTCGCTCCTACTGGTGTTCGTCCTGGCCTGTTCCCAGCCCACTCCGATCCTAGATATTCCGGCCACGATTGAAGCCACTGTTACCGACGCTACGGTCACTGCGGTCACTGCGCCAACACCAACGTCTACTCCAAAACCAACACCCCGTCCAGTCCCCACGCCTGCCTTTCAGCCTCCTGAGGGTGAAAGAGTAATCACAGTCGGCCATCTGATGGAGGATGGGTTCTGGCGTTACTCGGAAGAGTCCTTCTGGCTTGCTGGCTGCCACGTGGACACACGCATCTCGGTGGGCAGAATATTCAACGAAACTGGAGCATTCAACAAAGGCAGGCAAATGGCGATAGTGCTGGGCCGCTGGCCTCCACCCAACCTTGCGGGAGAGTTGGATAGCCGCGATTTGGGTTGTTTAGTGATGAGGGTCAAGTTCAGAGACCAAGACCAATATTGCTATGGCGATGTCCGTTTCACTTCTATCCTGGGTTGTCCAGCGTCGGACAGGATTATCATTCCTAGCTTTGACGCTACTACAGATGCAGATGGCAGAATATGGGCCAACCGCGTGCCCAGAAATGAATTGTCTGGTTTGACATCGACCCCAGCACCGCCCACAGCTACACCTTTGCCCACATCCACGCCTGAACCTACGAATACTCCACTCCCGACACCCACGCCGACACCGACTCCCACCCCTACCGTTGCAGCCACATCCGCACCTACGAATACGCCCGCTCCCACAGCCACTCCGACACGAACAACGCAGGAGGTGCTCGATGACTTGCGGGAAAAGTTCGGCGTTGCTGAAAAGGATGAGTCTGTAGCAGGGGCGGAATTAACGGAGAGATACGGGGTCGAAGAGGGCGACGTTTACTGGATCGCAAACGACGACTTCCCTCTGACCGGAGGGCCCCACATTCTTATTGGTTGTTACTCCCAGTTGGTGTATTTCGGTAGCGGCCAAGTCTTCACGGAAGATGGTAGCAGATATTCGGTTCCAACTGGTGCGGACGAACGACAACCACTTTCTGGCGTAGCCGTTATTACCGGTCGCCTTCATATCAGGCCCGATTCGGGATATTGCTACGCTATGGCGGTAATGGCTCTGGGTGCCGGTCGTTTCACAACAGGCCTGGAAGAACGGGAAATCCGGGTGAGGGAGTACAGGCTGATGCTGCCCGTTTCTGAAGCAGCCGCATTGATCTCTCGG
>DAOUHR010000012.1:0-4325 GCA_034428635.1 Dehalococcoidia bacterium | reverse complement strand
GGAGACATCCCCGAACCCCGGCGCATGCTGCTGGCCCTGCTCCCCTGGGCCTGGGAGACCAAATACGATCACCTGCTCATGCGGGAACTGCCCGCCCCCAAGCCCAAACCCGACCTGTCCCTGCTCTGGGCCCGCTGGTTCGCCATGGCATAAGGACCCGGGCCCTTGGTAGGGGCAGACCTGCGTGTCTACCCTGTCCCCCGGCGACCACCGTAGGGGCAGACCTACGTGTCTGCCCTGGCCCACGGCGGTAATGGTAGAGGCAGACCTACGTGTCTGCCCTGGCCCACCGGCGACCATCGTAGGGGCAGACCTATGTGTCTGCCCTGACCAAATGACAATACCCCGTCACCCTCCGGTACCAGGCCCCACGCTTGAAGCAGGGCAATCGCATTATGTCTAAATTGTCATTCTGAACGGAGTGAAGAATCTAAACTCCATCCCACAGACCGACCAAGGGACCCGTAACCGGGCTGATATGCAGGACTTTAGGCCCTTCGGCAGGCTCAGGGCAACATAACCCCCGCTTAAGTGGACTGCGGGAATTAAGACGCGATTGCCCTGCCCTCTCCCTCCGGAACCTGGCCCCGGGTGAAGGCAAAAACGGTACAAAATGAGACAGAATGGGACACTTTTAAAAAAACTTCCACCTCCGTGTCCCTTCGTGGCTTGCTCCTCCCTTGCTAACACTGTGATCCGTGGTACCTTAAAAGCCATTGGGCACATTGTTGATAGTTGACGAAATTGCGGAGGTGGCAAAATGACCTCGTCTCCCCGAACTCTGGAAGGAAGAATAGCCATCGTTACCGGCGCTGCCAGTCCCATAGGAATGGGCCGTTCCATAACCGAAGGCCTGGTGCGGGCCGGCGCCCGGGTGGCCATGCTGGACATCAATGAAGACTGGCTGGACGAGACGGCCAGCGTGATGCAGGAACTGGGCGGCGACGACGCGGTCCTTCCCATTGTCGCCGACGTTACCAGCCCCGAGTCAGTAGCCCAGGCGGTGGAGCGCACCATTACCGAAATGGGCGGCCTGCATATCCTGGTCAATAACGCCGGCATCAACCTGCGTTCCGGCGGCTTCACGGGCCCCGAGGAATCCGGCCGCCGCACCGACTTCTGGACCATCGAGCCATCGGGCTGGCTGCGGGTTATCGCCGTCAACCTGAGCGGCCCCTTCATCATGTCCCACGCCGTGGCCCCCCACATGGTCCAGCAGGGCTTCGGGCGCATCATCAGCGTCACCACCAGCATGGACACCATGTGGCGCCGGGGCGGCGCTCCCTACGGCCCCTCCAAGGCGGGCCACGAGGCCCTGGTTGCAATCATGGCCCAGGACCTTGAGGGCACCGGCGTAACGGCCAATGTGCTTACCCCCGGCGGCGCCACCGCCACCAACATGGTCCTGCCCCCCGACGGGACCAGTTCCCGCACCCTCATCCAGCCCGAGGTGATGCAGGCCCCGGCGGTATGGATTGCCTCCGACGAGGCCGCCGACTGGACCGGCCGCCGCATCATCGCCTACCACTGGGACGAGTCCCTCCCCTTGGAAGAGCGTCTGGAAAAGTGCGGAGCCCCCGCCGCCTGGCCCCAGCTGGGCCTCCAAGCCGTCCACCCCGACTGGTACAACCAGGGGTAGGCGCAGGACGATAGCACTTCAGTCCAGAACCTGCATCTTCCCGCTCATTCTGAGCCTGTCGAAGAATACCTACGGGCCCGGGCATGGTTCTACAGGTTCACCATGAGCGGTTAATGGGAGACTTTGCAACCCTCTTGCTTGGGTCTAGGGCAAAGGGTGATAAAATAGGAGTGTTCGGTTGGGGGTAACATTATGACATTGACCAGGGTAAGGCTGGAAAGATTTACCGCCTTTGATAACTTGGATTTGAATCTCTCTCCAGGCATCAACGTTTTCGTTGGCGCCAATGGCACGGGCAAGACCCACTTGATGAAGGTCTGCTACGCAGCCTGCGACGTTTCCAAGACCAAGACGTCTTTTGCCGAAAAGTTGGTTAGTGTTTTCCTTCCGGCCAGACGCGCCCCGGGGCGGTTAGTGAGAAGGCAAAGGGTGAGTACTCGTGGCTCAGTTGAAGTGTTTCGTTCAAATTGTAGCCTTCATGCCTCACTTTCAAACCACACCAAGGCGGCACGCTCTGTAACAATTAGGGGAAGCGCAGTCTGGATGGCTTCACCCATAGAAAGCGTTTATATTCCAGTGAAAGAAATGCTTTCACACGGGCCCGGGTTTCGTTCTCTTTATGCAACCAGAGAAATTCACTTTGATGAGGTATATTCCGACATCCTGGACCGAGCTTATCTGCCGATTTTGCGGGGGCCAGCCGACAATTCACGCCGTCGGCTGTCAATTGACCTGCAAAGGGTGGTTGATGGAAAAGTCGTAATCGAAAACGAAGAGTTTTTCTTGAGAAACCGGCAAGGAAAGCTAGAGTTTTCCCTGCTCGCCGAGGGGATGCGCAAGCTGGCGTTACTATGGCTCTTGATACAGAACGGCACTTTGCTTAATGGCTCGGTATTGTTCTGGGACGAACCGGAAACGAACCTGAACCCCAAGTTATTTGGTACCGTTATAAATATCCTGCTGGAATTACAGCGCGGTGGCGTTCAGGTTTTCATCGCCACTCACGACTACGTGATTTTGGAAGAGCTTGACCTCAGAAAGAAGGAAGGGGATGAAGTAGCTTTCCATTCCCTTTATCGAGATGACGTAACCGGCGAAATAGCTTGTAACTCGTCTGCCAACTACGTGGGCATACACCCTAACGCAATTGCGGAAGCGTTTGATGACCTTTATGACCGGGAGATTGAACGTAGTTTGGGGCACCTTAAGCGATGATGGTCCTTACAGAAGGAAATTTGCAATTGATGGTCAACGGCGCTGTCGCTGCATGGAAGTTTGATGGTGCGGGCCACGGTTTGAGCCACTGTATGAAAGCTGTTGATTTTATCATTGAACTCAGCGATTGTTATCTGTACGTAGAGTTTAAGGATCCGCAAGCTCCAGCAGCGTCCCAGCAAGTTGGGACAAACTACCTAGAAAGTTTTCAGAGGGGCCAGCTTGACGAGGATTTCAAGTATAAGTACCGGGATTCTTACTTGTATGAATGGGCATCCGGTCGTGCCGACAAACCCATTGACTACCTGGTTTTGATTGCTCTTGATACCTTGAGAACTCCTATGTTGAATCGTCGCCGAAGAGAACTGCAACGAAAGTTGCCGGAGTTAGGGCCAGGCGATCAGCCCTGGCATAAACCGTTTGTCAGGAGTTGCGCCGTGTTTAATCTCTACACTTGGAACCTGAGATTCCCTGATTTTCAGGTTACCCGAATATAGTACGAAGTTAGTTCCAATTGACGATTAGCTCCTCAAGTGGCTCTGTCTTTCTTCCATTCCAATTACCCCTTCCCCTACCGCAACACCCGCTCGTCGCCGACCCGCCGCGTTATCCGCTGCTGGTCCATGTGTTCCAGCAGGGGCAGGCTGTACTTGCGGCTGGTGTCGAACATCGTACGGACGTCGGCCACAGTAATTGAGCCGTTCTCATTCAGGTGGGCCACTATCCGCCCCGTTATTTCCCGGTAGGCGGAGGTGGCGAAGATCACCGACTCGTTGACGCGGACCACCTGACCCTCGTCAATAAGGTGGCCCAGCAGTTCCGGCTCCGGGTGGCGTTCCGTGGGCGGCGAGTAGGGTTCCCGCTCCAGGGACTGCACGTATTCTGTGGCCCGCTTCTCCAGTTCCGGAGTCAGCGTTACCTGGTGGTCGGGCAGGCGCACCTGCTGGCCCTCCTCCACGACGCGCTCCTCGTCCACCAGCCTGGCCAGGGCCTTCAGGTAAACCCCCTGGGACAGGCCCGTCCGGCTGCGTATTTCCTGGGTGGGAGCGCCCCGGCGCAGGGGGTAGCTGTTGTGGTAGGTCTGCAGCTCCACTGCCACCCGGTTCCTGAAGATGTCCCAGCCCTGCGCCGAATAGACCACTGCATCGTTCTCAGAACCCAGGCTGCCCAGAATTACCAGGTCGCCCGCTTCGGCCAGCTGCAGGGCCCTCTCCAGCGCCTCCTCCGTGGAGAGATTGGACCGCTGGGACAGGGTGCGCAGGTCGCAGGGGCCGCTCTGGTCGGCCACGCTGTAGATAATGTCCTCGCCGGTACCCTGGTCCAGCATCATCAACTGCTCGCTGGTCTCGGGACTGAAGCGCCGGTGCCGCCGCCGGGGGTTGGGGTCCACCACCTGCCCGCCGCCCAGGGTGTCCTCGGCGGACCGCAAGACGAAGTAGTCGCCCTTGACCATCGGTATGGGGTCATCCAG
>DAOUHR010000011.1:0-3341 GCA_034428635.1 Dehalococcoidia bacterium | reverse complement strand
CCTGCACAACTACCTGGACAAGGTTAGGGAAAAGGGAGACATCCCCGAACCCCGGCGCATGCTGCTGGCCCTGCTCCCCTGGGCCTGGGAGAGCAAGTACGACAAATTGCTCATGCGGGAACTGCCCGCCCCAAAGCCCAAACCCGACCTGTCCCTGCTCTGGGCCCGCTGGTTCGCCATGGCATAAGGGATTGCACCCACCGTAGGGGCAGACCTGCGACACCGAAAACCGCTCATCCTGAGCCTGTCGAAGGACCCCAGGCCCACCGGCGGTAATCGTAGGGGCAGACCTATGTGTCTGCCCTGGCCTAGGGGCTGTCGTCAAAAGCCAAGTTTCGTCTTTCCGGCGAAAGCCAGAATCCAGATCCGTCATGTAAATGGGTGATATGCTCCGCGACATAACAGGACTCTGGTATATCGCCTGCTTATACCCGATACCTAACCGGCAGTAATTGCTAATTTGACGACACTCCCTGGGGGCTGTCGTCAAATTGAAGGTAGACCTTCCGAACGTCCCTTTTCGTCGTTCCCGCGAAGGCGGGAACCTCGATGGGCTGAGGTCGAGGTTCCTGCCTTGGTAGCAATGACATTGAATATGACGACGCGCCCTAAGGACAATACCCCTTCCTCTCTATCAGAGGGGCCGGGGTGAGGGCAAGAATGGGACAAAATGAGACAAAACGGGACGAAAATAAAAAAATCCCACCTTCGTGTCCCTTCGTGTCCCTTCGTATCCCTTCGTGGATAAATTCCTTGGGCTCACCGGGCACTTTCCCACGGGCGCCAAATGCCCCGGTGATATAATTTTTGCAGAGGAGAACCCCCTGCATTCACGACTCATTCCTCCCGCCGGGGCGTTCTGTGGTGGCGGGCAAATCGGAGAGTATTTATGAACTTCCTGGAACCCTGGCTGAGAGAACTTGGCCTGACCAACCAGGTCTGGCTGCCGGCCACCTCAATTTCCATTTTCCTGACCGCTTTGGTCCTGGCCTTCCTCTTCCACAAGGTCATCTACCCCCTTGTGCTGCGGTTCACCAACTTTACCCCCACCAATCTCGACGTCAACTTGGTCAGGGCCTTTCGCCGCCCCTTCACGCTGGGCATCCTTGTGGCGGGTCTATACCTCTCCCTCGTAATTCCCTTCGAGTACTCTCTGGCGGTGCGGCACTCAATTGACCGTATCGCCGGAATTATCGGCGTGGTTCTGGGCATCTTGGCGGTTACCGGTGTGGTATCAGCCCTCTTCAACTGGTACTACGACGAAATTGCGCCCCACACCCAGTCCACCCTGGACGACCGCCTCATGCCCATGCTCCGGCGCATCGCCACGGGCCTGGTCTACGCCCTGGGCGGTCTGCTGATGCTGGACCTGTTGAACATCAACATCAGCCCCATCCTGGCCAGCCTCGGCCTGGGCGGCCTCGCCGTCGCCCTGGCCCTCCAGCCCACCCTTGCCAACCTCTTCGCCGGTACCTACGTTATGACCGAAGGGGTCGTGAGCCAGGGCGACTACATCGAACTGGAGAACGGCGTGGCCGGCTATGTGATCGACGTCGGCTGGCGCAGCACCCGTCTGCGTACCTGGACCAATAACCTGGTGCTGGTACCCAACTCCCGCTTCGCCGAAACCATCATCACCAACTACCAGGGTCCCATACCGGCGGTCAACATCTACCTAACCTGCGGCGTCAGCTACGACAGCGACCTGGAGCGGGTGGAGCACGTATGCAAGGAAGAAATGCAAAGGCTGCTGGAGGGAGACGATAGGGCAGTCAAGGACTACGGCAGCTACTTCGCCTACGAGTCCTTCGATGATTCCAACGTGACCTTTTACCTGTTCCTGCAGGCCCGGGACCGCATTGCCAGCTTTGAAGTCCAGTCAGAACTGATCAGGATGGTCCACCAGCGGTTCCATGAGGAAGGGATCGTCATCAACTACCCCATGCGCACCATCAACTTCGCCAGCGGATCGGGCCAGCCGGACGGTGCTCAAGCTGTGGAGAGGCCAACCCAGAGCCGGCAGGGTTCCGGAATTATCCGACACACCAGCAATCGCTCCCGGGGGACAGCTGAAGGGCGAGAGGCTCCGGCCTCCAACGCGGCTCACGGCGACGGCGCCGACGGACCTGATGCTCCCGGCCCTGATTTTGGGTGACCTGAACCACTTGCGGCAACCGTTATGGGTTTTACAGCAAAAGTTGGCGGAAGGCTCTGTTTCTACGCATTTCGTAGCAAATTAGAGATGTAACGATTCAGGAGTCCAATTTTTGGCCGCGATGGTTGACAATTGACGGGAGAAGGATTATCGTTCCCTAACGACCATTAGGTTGCCAATCTGTGAGCAAATTTTAAGGAGGAGCAGTATGCTTAAGATCGGGCACGAGGTAGTCCGTCCGGGCAGGAACCTGGGCGAAACCGAAGTAACCATTCCCATCCCCGAGGAATTGGAAACCACTCCCGGTATCCCCATGACCCAGCGGGAAGTTGACTGGTACGCCCGCGAGTATCCTCTGGAATCCATTAACATTACAGAGCGCGCCTCCCGCGACTGGGCCAACTCCCTTCGCGACCAGCATGTTGAGATGCGCGAAATCCGGAAGGAGCACGAGAAGCTCAACCGGCCTTTGATTATGGCCTGCCGCATGACCGCCGAACTGGAACCCACCGCGGAACCCACCGGCGAGGACATCAGCGAGCTGATCAAGACCAAGGCCCGTGAACTGGGCTTCGTCGAAGTCGGTATCACCGCCTTTGACCACCGCTATACCTTCCAGAGCAAGAAGGGCAGCACCGTCTACTACCCGCATTTCGTCGCCCTGGCTTACGAGCAGGACTTCGAGCCCACCCAGACCATCCCCAGCGTTGACGCCGAGATCGTGCACTCCAGCACCTATCGGACCGAAGGCGCCGCGGCCCTGGAACTGGGCAACTACGTCCGCAGCCTCGGCTACCATGCACAGGTCATGGGCTCCGGCGACTCGGCCGGCCCGTACATCCCCATGCACGTCGCCGCCGGTACCGGTCAGTTGGGCGCTTGCGGCTACCTGCTGACCCCCCACGTCGGTTCTCGCTGCCGCCTGGTCGGTCTGACCACCGACGCCAACGTCACCTATGACAAGCCCGTAGACTACGGCATCCACGCTTTCTGCCAGGTGTGCCAGGTCTGCGTGAACCGCTGCCCCGGCCGCGCCCTGATGCGCGACAAGATCTGGTGGCGGGGAATTGAGAAGAACAAGCTCTACTTCAAGCGCTGCCGCCCCGTCATGGCCCGCTACCTGGGCTGCGGCATCTGCATGAAGGTATGCCCCATCCAGAAGTACGGTCTCCAGAACGTCATGGAG